>PMNQ01000266.1 GCA_003162555.1 Gammaproteobacteria bacterium
ATCCCGATGTACTACCTGCGCATCACGGCCTACGCCGAGGAATTGCTCGGCGCGCTCGAGGGTTTGAGTGGCTGGCCCGAGCGTGTGCGCACCATGCAGGCGAACTGGATCGGGCGGAGCGAAGGGTGTGACGTGGCCTTCCCGTACGCGAGCGACACCAGTGCGGCGCTCGGCTCTGATGGCGCGCTCAAGGTGTTCACCACGCGCGTCGACACCTTGTTCGGCGTGAGCTTCGTCGCCGTTTCGGCCGAGCACCCGCTGGCCAGCGCGGCCGCGGCGCGCAGCACGCGCCTCGCGGAGTTCGTTGCCGAGTGCCGGCGCGGCAGCACCATGGAAGCGGACGTTGCGACCATGGAAAAGCGCGGCATGGCGACGGGGCTCCATGTGCGCCATCCGCTCACCGGTGATGAGATCGAGGTGTGGGTCGCGAACTACGTGCTGATGAGCTACGGCGAAGGCGCGGTGATGGGCGTGCCGGCGCATGATGAGCGCGACTTCGAGTTCGCGCAGCGCAACGGACTCGCGATCCCGACCGTGGTGCGGCCGGCAGGTGCCGACTGGCAGCAGGTCGGCGCGCAGTGGTTGCCTGAATATGCCGCGCACGGCGTCACCATCAATTCGGGCACATTCTCTGGTCTGACGTTCGATGCGGCTGTCGATGCGATTGCCGCGGCGCTCGAGCAGCGCGACCTCGGAAAAAAACGCGTGCAGTGGCGCCTGCGGGACTGGGGCATCTCACGCCAGCGCTACTGGGGCTGCCCGATCCCGCTGGTGCACTGCGCCGCCTGCGGCGAAGTGCCGGTGCCCGACGCCGACCTGCCGGTGCGCTTGCCCGAAGATCTGGTGCCCGACGGTTCAGGCAATCCGCTGGCGAAATCGGCCGCATTCCTCAATTGCGCCTGCCCGGCCTGCGGCAAGAACGCGCGCCGCGAAACCGACACGATGGANNCACGCGATCCTGCACCTGCTGTACTCGCGCTTCTGGACCCGCGCCATGCGCGACATGGGCCTGCTCAAGCTCAGCGAGCCGTTTGCGAAACTGCTGACGCAGGGCATGGTGCTGAACCAGATCTACTACCGCCAGCCCGCGGCGGGACGGCGGCTGTTCGTCAATCCGGCCGAAGTCGAACTGCGCGTCGATGCGGCCGGGGAGCGCAGCGCCTACTGGCTGACCGATGGGCAGCCGGTCGAGCAGGGCGGGCTCGGCACCATGTCCAAGTCGAAGAACAACGGCGTCGACCCGCAAAGTATGGTGGAAAAATACGGCGCCGACACCGCGCGCCTGTTCATGATGTTCGCTTCTCCCCCCGAGCAGACGCTCGAGTGGTCCGAGGAAGGCGTGCAAGGCCAGTACCGGTTCCTCAGGCGGCTGTGGAAGGCGGTGCATGAGCATGTCAGCGCGGCGCCGGTCGCCATGCACCAGGGGCTGATCCGGATCGTCACGCCGGAAGCGGGCGCGCCGCTCAGCGCGGCGGCGGTGCAATTGCGCTGGCAGACACATCACACGCTCGAGCGCGTCACCGGCGACATCGCGCGCCGGCGCGTGTTCAATACCGCGATTGCCGCCGCCATGGAGCTGCTCAATGCAGTGAGCCGCTACGAAGAGACGGGCTCGGCGGCGCGCGCGGTGCGCCACGAGGCGCTCGAGATCATCGTGCTCGGCCTGTCACCGATGGTGCCGCATATCTGCCACGAACTGTGGCACGCGCTCGGTCACGAGCAGGCGCTGATCGACGAATCCTGGCCGCAGCCCGATGCGGCAGCGCTCCGTCAGGAGACTGTGGAAATCATCGTGCAGGTCAACGGCAAATTGCGCGGGCGCGTGCAGGTCGCGGCCGGAGCCGATGAATCCACGGTGAGCGCGGCCGCGCTGGCAGTTGACGGCGTGCGCAAATTCGCCGGCGAGGCGCCGCCGCGGCGTGTGATCTACGTGCCCGGCAAACTGTTGAACATCGTGGTCTGATGCGTCCTGCTGCCACGATGCGCGTGAACCTGCCCCGCTGCACTCTGTTGCCGCGGTTGCTGTGCCTGGTGTCTGCCATGCTGTTGCTGCAGGGTTGCGGTTTTCACCTGCAGGGCAACCACCCGTTGCCGCGCGCGCTGGCCAGTGCGCGCATCCTCACGCGCGATACGCAGACCGATTTCTACAGCGCGCTGCGCGCTTCGCTGCTCAGCTCGGGCGCGCGGCTCGATGGTCCGCTCGACGGCGCGGCCACCATCCACATCATCGACGACGACAGCGGCGAGAAGGTGTTGACGGTGTCGGCACGGAATATTCCGACCGCATTCGTGCTGAGCTACAAAGTGCAGATCTCGGTTGAGTACCAGGGGGGCGAGCTGCTGCCTCCGGAAACGCACACCGTGACGCGCGAGTACAGTTTCGACGAGACCGCGGTGCTCGCCAAGGATCGCGAACGCGAAGTGCTGCAGCAGGCCCTGGCCGATGACCTGGCGGCGCTGATCATGCGTCGGCTGGCGACGCTCTAGCGCCAGCATGCTGCGGCTTGCCGGCTGCGATCACAGCGCCGTGGCGCGGCTCCTGCACGGCTACGGCCTCGACCTGCGGCTCATCGAACCGGGCGCGGAAATTCCCGGTTCCTACTGGGGCGAGAGCGAAGCAGGCCTTAAGGGCAATACGCTGCTGGCGCGCCCCGACACGCCGATCCATTCAATCCTGCACGAAGCGGCGCACTACATCTGCATGAGTCCCGAACGCCGCGTCGGTCTCGATCGCGATGCAGGGGGCGATGATGCCGAGGAGCACGCCGTTTGCTATCTCCAGGTGCTGCTGGCGCAACAGGTGCGCGGCTTCGGCCTCGAGGGCGCGTGGCGCGACATGGATGAGTGGGGTTATAGCTTCCGGCTCGGCAGCACGCGCGCGTGGTTCGAGCAGGATGCGCAGGCGGCGCGCGACTGGCTGTGCGCGCAGGGAATCGTCGACGCGCAAGGGACGCTGACCGGGCAGCTACGCAGTGCGTGATTGTGCGATGCGTCGTCCGGCAGCGGCGGTTGCTATACATAGGACATCAATGTATAAGCCTTCTACGTATGGAACTCGCCAAAGACCTGGTTGCAGCATCAGCGACGCCGCTCGTGCTCGCCATCCTGTCTGAAGCTGACAGCTACGGATACGCCATCATCAAACGGGTGGCTGAGCTGTCGGGAGGCCATCTCCGGTGGACCGACGGCATGCTGTACCCCGTGCTGCATCGGCTCGAGCGGCTGGATCTCGTCGCGGCAAAGTGGGGTGCGTCTGAAACAGGTCGAAGCCGCAAGTACTACCGCATAACACGCGCGGGCCGCGCGCAACTCGTGGCGCACAGGGAGCAGTGGCGTCTGGTGGACAAGACGCTGCGGGGGATCTGGATGAAGGCACAGTTGGCATGACGATCGCTGCCGACCGCGCCTCGCTCGAGGACCAGATCACGCAGTGGCGGGNNGCCGACCCGCCATACAGTCGCGGGACGTGGCCGAACTGGAAGACCACCTGCGCGATCAGATGGCGACACTTACCCAGGCAGGCCTTGGCGGCGACGAAGCATTCCTGATTTCGGTAAAACGCATGGGAAGTCTCGACGCGTTATCGCGCGAGTTTGCACGTGAGCACTCCGAACGACTCTGGAAGCAACTGGTCATCGCCGCAGAATCGGATGATTTCTCTGGAAAGTCCGTACAGGCAGAGACGCTTGTTGTCCTCGCTCTTGCCGTTGCCGCGGCGCTGGCCATCAAGGTGCCGGCGTTGTTTGGTCTCGAGTTCGGCGAACGCAACGCGCCATTCTACCTTTGCAATGCGAGCCTTTTCGTATTGCCGTTGCTTACCGGTTACTTTGCGTGGCAGCGCCGACTCGACCATCGCAGCTGTGTAGGGCCCGCGCTGGCCTTTGCGGCTGCAGCAGTTTTCGCCAACATCTACCCTTTCTGGAAAGACAGCCATACACAGCTGCTGACTGCCATGCATTTGCCAATCGCATTGTGGCTCGTGGTCGGCATCGCCTATGTCGGCGGCCAATGGTTCACTGGCGGCAGGCGCATGGACTTCGTGAGATTCTCCGGCGAGCTTTTCATTTACTACGTGCTCATTGCGCTCGGTGGCGGCGTGCTCACGGCTTTCACCCTGATGATGTTCAAATCCATCGGGATGAACGCCGCTTGGGTCGCTCAGCAGTGGCTGATCCCGTGTGGTTCGATGGCAGCCATTATCGTCGGATCCTGGCTTGTGGAAGCGAAACAGAGCGTCATCGAAAACATGGCGCCGGTGCTAACCCGCTTGTTCTCGCCGCTGTTCACCACCGTGCTGCTGGTATTTCTCGCCACCATGGCGTGGACGGGCAGCCCCATCGACGTAAAGCGCGAAGTGCTGATTGCCTTCGACCTGCTGCTGGCGCTGGTAGTGGCCCTGGTGCTTTACGCCACGTCGGCGCGCGATCGGGATGCGCCCCCCGATTGGTTCGATGCCCTGCAATTGCTGCTGGTCGTCGCCGCGCTTGTGGTGGATGCAGTGGCACTAACGGCTATCGCCGCCCGCATCTCCGAGTTTGGTTTCACGCCCAACCGAGTGGCAGCTCTCGGCGAAAACCTCATATTGCTGGTCAACCTCACGGTATCGGCGTGGTTGTATGTTCGCTTGCTGCGTCACCGCGGCTCCTTCGCCCCACTCGAGCGGTGGCAGATCGCCTACCTGCCCGTGTTTTCAGTGTGGGCGGCGTTCGTCGTGATCGTGTTTCCGCCGATGTTCAGATTCCATTGAGGTTTGGAGCCCGATCACCTGCGCCTTACACCCCGCCTCGAGAACCGATCGGTCGCCGCGACCAGCTCGCGTACATTGCCGGGCTCGAAGGCCGAATGGCCCGCATCCGGCACGATGCGCAAGTCGGCTTCCGGCCAGGCGCGATGCAGCGCCCAGGCGCTGCGCGCCGGGCAGACCACGTCATAGCGCCCCTGCACGATGACGCCGGGTATGTGCCGGATCCTGCGCACGTCGCGCAGCAGCTGGTCCTCACGCGCGAGGAAACCGCGGTTGACGAAATAATGGCACTCGATGCGGGCGAAGGCCGCCGCGATATCCGGGTCGGCGAACTTGGCGATATCGCTGGCACCGGCGCGCAGGTAGCTGGTGGCAGCCTCCCACACCGACCAGGCGTAGGCGGCGCGCGCGCGCGTCGCTGCACTGCGTGAAGTGAGGCGGCGGTAGTAGGCGCGCATCATGTTGCCGCGCTCGCGCGCGGGGATAGGCGCGACGAATTTTTCCCACAGGTCGGGAAACAGCGAGGCCGCGCCCAGTTCATCCTGGTAGAACCACTCGAGTTCCGAGCGGCGCAGCAGGAAAATGCCGCGCAGCACCAGCTCCGTGACGCGCCGCGGATGACGTTGCGCGTAGGCCAGCGCCAGCGTCGAGCCCCAGGAGCCGCCGAACACCTGCCAGCGGCGGATCTGCAGGTGCTCGCGCAGCCGCTCGATGTCCTCGACGAGATCCCAGGTGGTGTTCGCGACCAGCGAGGCGTGCGGACGGCTCTTGCCGCAGCCGCGCTGGTCGAACAGCACGATGCGGTAGCGGCGTGGGTTGAAGAAGCGGCGCATCGACGGGCTGGTGCCGCCGCCCGGGCCGCCGTGCAGGAACACCACCGGCTTGCCGCGCGGATTGCCACTTTCCTCGAAGTAGAGTTCATGCACGGGCGAGACGCGCAGGCGACCCTTGCGATAGGGCCTGATGGCCGGATAGAGCGCGGATTTCGTCTTCATGTCGACACCATGGGTCCCAGTGGACGGCCGCCGAGCAGGTGCACGTGCAGGTGGTACACCTCCTGGCCGCCGTGCGCATTGCAGTTGATGATCAGCCGGTAGCCGTCCTCGGCGATGCCCTCGCGCCGCGCCAGATCGCGCGCCACCGTGTACAGGTGGCCGATGAGTGATGCGTCTTCATCGTCAATGTCATTAACCGTAGGAATAGGCTTGTTCGGCACGATCAGGATATGCACCGGGGCGCGCGGGTGGATGTCGCGAAAGGCCGTGACCCGCTCGTCCCGGTAGACCACGTCAGCTGGCAGGTCCCCGGAAATGATGCGTTCAAATAGCGTCGGCATGGGCGCAGCCTAGGCTTTTCCTCAGGGTCGCGGCAAGTCGCGCCCGGCACGGCACTTCAGTTACTCTGCCGGCCCATGAAGCTGAATGCCGACCGACTCGCGGGTCAACTCGCCGAACGCCTGCTGCCCGTATTCCTGGTTGCGGGTGACGAGCCGCTGCTCGCCACCGAAGCGCTGGATGCCATCCGTGCGCGCGCCCGCGCGCTGGGGTTCGATGAGCGTGAGCAGGTGTTCATCGACAAGAGCGCGGCCGTGTGGGAGAACGCCCTGGCTTCGACTCAGACACAGTCGCTGTTTGCGAGCCGGCGCATCCTCGAGATCCGCATGAGCGGCGGCAAGCCCGGCCACGGTGCCGCGACGCTGCTGAAGCTCATCGCCGCGGCCGGCGATGATCTGCTGTTGCTGATCGCCACCGGTGCGCTCGATCGCGACGCGCAGGGCGCCGAATGGGTGCAGGCGGTGCAGCAGCGCGGCGCCTGGGTCAACGCGCGCTCGGTTGATGCGGCGCAATTCCCCGACTGGATTGCCTCGCGCGCGCGGGCCGCGGGCCTTGCCTTGTCGGGCGATGCGATCTCACTGCTGGCCGCGGCGACGGAAGGGAATCTGCTGGCCGCGCACCAGGAGCTTGAAAAGCTGGTGCTGCGCTACGGGAGAGGCAAAACCCTGGGGCTGGCGGAACTGGCCGACGCGTTCGGCGACAGTGCCCGCTACGATGTCATGCGGCTCACGCAGGCGATCGCCGAGGGCGATGCGGCGCGATCATTGCGCATCCTGGCCGGGCTGCGCGCCGAGGGCGACGAGCCGGTGCGTGTGTTGTGGTGGCTGGTGCGCGCGCTGCGCGGCCGGCAGGGCAGGCAGGGCGGGCAGCCCATGTTGCCGATGGCGCGGCTGGTGGCGCGCGCGTCGCGCGTCGACCGGGTGGCCAAGGGCCAGAGCCATGGCGATGCCTGGGACGAGCTGGCGCTGCTGTGCGCTGAAATGTGCGGCCGGCGTACACTGCCGTTGCCGCGCTTCGCGGCGCTGTGGGAGCGTCCGCGAGCATGAGCGAGCCGATTGGCCTGTTCGGGGGCACGTTCGACCCGATTCACTACGGACACCTGCGCACCGCCTTCGAACTGTGGCAGCTGTTGCGGCTCGAACAGGTGCGCTTCCTGCCGGCCGGCAATCCGCCGCACCGCGAGTCTTCGCTGGCGCCGGCCGGGCTGCGGCTGTCGATGGTACGGGCCGCAGTCGCGGGCCAGGCCGCATTCGTGGTCGACGACCGCGAGATGCGGCGGAGCGGCGCTTCCTACACCGTCGATACGTTGCTGGACGTGCGGCGTGAATATCCCGAGCGATCGCTGTGCCTGCTGCTGGGCATGGACGCATTCCTGGGCGTGCCCCACTGGCACCGCTGGCGCGAGATCTTCGATCTTGCGCATGTCGTGGTCGCGCACCGTCCCGGCTGGAAAGCGCCGATCACGGGACCCTTGGGCGAAGTGATGGTGGACCGGGGCACGGGAAACTTGCGCGAACTGCACGCGGCTCCGGCAGGGCGGATTTTCGTCCACGCGGTCACGCAGCTCGAGATCTCCTCGACCGACCTGCGCGCGCTGATCCAGGCTAACCGCGATCTGCGCTACCTGGTGCCCGAAGCGGTCCGCGAACTCATCATTACGTCCGGGTGCTATGCTCGGCCACAGAGGTAATTCAGCACGCATGACCACATCCCGCCGCAGCCCGCCTCCGCGCCGGCGCAAGCCCACATCCAGGCCCGGGTCCAAACCCGCCGCCAGGCCCACATCCAGGAACAAGAAAGCCGCTGCGGCGGGGCCAACCAAGAATCCGCGCAGCGGCGAACTGGTGGCGCTGGAAAAACTGGCACTCGCTGCGCTCGAGGACATGAAGGCGGTCAACATCCGCGTACTCGACGTGCGCGGCCTCACCGACATCGCCGATACCATGATCGTGGCCTCGGGCACCTCCGACCGGCACGTGCGCGCGATCGCGGAGAACGTGGTGGTGAAGGCCAAGCAGGCCGGCCGGCGGCCAATGGGCACCGAGGGGCGCCAGGATGGCGAGTGGGTACTGATCGACCTGCAGGATGTGCTGGTGCACGTGATGCTGCCGCGGATACGCGAGTTCTACGCGCTCGAGCAGTTGTGGGAGGCGCCGCAGGTGCAGCGGCGCAGCGGCGCCGGCGTGGCGCGGAAGCGCCGCGCCTAGCCTTGCAAGCTGCCGGGACCGCATGCGCCTGCGCGTGATCGCCGTCGGCACCCGCATGGGCGAGTGGGTGCAGGCCGCTTTCGGCGACTACACGCGCCGGCTGCGCGGCGCCGACGCGCTCGAGCTGGTCGAGGTGCCGGTCGCGCGACGCAGCGGCGCCGGCGATGCCCCGCGCGCCATGGCCACCGAGGCGCAGCGTATCCTCGGCCTGCTTAAGGGCGGCGAATACGCGGTGGCGCTCGATGAGCGCGGCCGCTCGTTCACCACGCTGCAACTGGCCGACTGGCTGGCCGAGCGCCGCCAGGAGGGCGTCTCGGTCAGTTTCATCATAGGTGGCCCCGACGGCCTCGATCCGACGGTGCTGCAGCGTGCGCAGTTGCGGTGGTCGCTCTCGGCACTGACCTTCCCGCACGCCCTGGTGCGGGTGCTGCTGGCCGAGCAGCTCTACCGAGCCTCGACGGTGCTGGCCGGCCACCCTTACCATCGCCAGTAGCCCAATATCCCAATAACCATGTCCTCGCCATCCATCACCAGCGCCAGCGGCCAGCACGCCTCGCACCAACCGCAGGCGGCGCCGGTGCTGCTGCTGGCCTCGGCCTCGCCGCGGCGTCGTGAGCTGCTGTGGCAGATCGGCGTGCCTCATGCGATCGCGATCGCCGCCATCGACGAACGGCAATTGGCAGGCGAGACGCCGGCCGAGTGCGTGGCCCGGCTGGCGCTCGCCAAGGCGCGCCGTGTGCAGCAGGGGTCGCTCCCGGTGCTGGGCGCCGATACCGCGGTGGTCGTCGATGGCGACATGCTCGGCAAGCCTGCCGATCGCGCCACAGGGCTGGCGATGCTGGCGCGGCTTGCCGGCTGCACGCATGAAGTGGTCACCGCGGTCGCGCTGGTCCACGCGCGCGGGCACGACGTGCGCCTGAGCCGGAGTGAGGTCCGGTTCCGCGCCATCGATGAGGCTGAGCGCGAGCGCTACTGGGACAGCGGCGAGGGCCGCGACAAGGCCGGCGGCTACGCGATCCAGCAGTTCGGGGCCGTTTTCATCAGCGAGCTGCGCGGCAGCTACTCCGGCGTCATGGGGCTGCCGCTGTTCGAGACCGCGGCGCTACTGGACGCCGCCGGCGTGCCGCGCTGGCAGCAGCTCGCGGCCGCGAGTACAGGGGCGGCCTGATGCGCGAGATACTCATCAACGTCACGCCGCGCGAAACGCGCGCCGCACTGGTCGAGAATGGCGCGACGCAGGAACTGTACATCGAGCGCGCCAGCCGCCGTGGCCTGGTCGGCAATCTCTACAAGGGGCGCGTGTCGCGCGTGCTGCCGGGCATGCAGGCCGCGTTCATCGACATCGGTCTCGAGCGCACCGCGTTCCTGCACGCCGCCGACATTGCGCGCGCCGTGCCAGCAGATGCCGAGAACGGCGCGCCGCCGGTCGAGGAGATCGGCAAGCTGGTGCAGCCCGGGCAGGACATCCTGGTGCAGGTGCTGAAAGACCCGCTCGGCAGCAAGGGCGCGCGGCTCACCACTTTTGTCTCGCTGCCGTCGCGTTTCCTGGTCTACATGCCCTTCGGCCGCGGCGTCGGCGTCTCATCGCGCATCACGGACGAAGCGGAACGCGAACGCGTGCGCGCGCTGGTGCGCGAAATGGCCGAGCTGCAGCATGCCGGCGGCGGCTACATCGCGCGCACCGCAGCGCATGGCGCGCCGCCCGAGGCGCTGCGCGCCGACATGATGTACCTGGCGCGTCTGTGGGAACACGTGCGGCAGGAACAGCTGCGGGTGTCGACCGGATCGCTGGTGCACGCCGACCTGCCGCTGGGCGCGCGCATGCTGCGCGACGAGCTCGGCCCCGACGTGCGCCGCGTGCTGGTGGACGAGCCGATTGAATTCGCGCGGCTGTGCCAGTTCGCCGCCGCATTCATGCCGGAGGCCGTCGAGCGCATCGAGCTGTACGCCGCGGTGCGGCCGCTGTTCGCGCTGCATGGCGTCGATGCCGAGATCAACCGCGCACTGAACCGGCAGGTGCAGCTGCAGTCCGGCGGCTACATTGTCATCGACCAGACCGAATCGATGACCACCATTGACGTGAACACTGGCGCGTTCGTCGGCAATCGTAATCCGGAGGAAACTGTATTTCGCACAAATCTTGAGGCGACAATAGCGATTGCCCGCCAACTTCGACTCCGCAATCTGGGCGGCATCATCATCATCGACTTCATCGACATGGAGGACGAGGCGCACCGCACGCAGCTGCTGGCGGCTTTCCAGGCGGCGCTGGCCGCAGATCGCGCTCAGAACCAGATTGCCGAGGGCGCGCCACTCGGCCTGGTCGCAATGACGCGCAAGCGCACGCGCGAGAGCCTCGAGCACCTGTTGTGCGAGCCCTGCCAGACCTGCGAGGGCCGCGGCTTCGTGCGCAGTGTCGAGACGACCTGTCATGAAATCTACCGCGAAGGACTCCGTCAGGGCGCCCAGTTCCAGGTCAAGGAACTGGTGATCCTGGCGCACCCCGAGGTGATCGAGCGGCTGCTCGACGAGGAGGCGCCGGTGCTGGCAGATCTGGAGCTGCGCGTCGGCAAGCCGATCCGCCTGCAGTCCGAGGCGCTCTACAGCATCGAGCATTACGACATCGTGCTAGCCTAGGCGAATATGTCCGCGATGCCGACAATTCCAGCTCCGCAGGCGTGCAAAGTGGCCGCGGTGCAGATGTGCTCGGGCGACGGGCGCGACGCCAATCTCGCCACGGCGGGGCGCCTGCTGCAGGAGGCGGCACGGCAGGGCGCGCGCGTCGCCGTGCTGCCGGAGAATTTTTCGATGATGGCGCAGCGCGATGCCGACCGGCGTGCGCTCGCGGAGCCGGACGGCGCGGGCCCGGTGCAGGATTTTCTCGCACGCATGGCGGCTCAGCTCAAGCTGTGGATCGTCGCCGGTTCGGTGCCGATCGCGAACGGCGCGGGCGAGCGCAGTGCACAGTCCTGCCTGGTGTACGCCGCCGACGGCAGGCGCGCCGCGCGCTACGACAAGATCCATCTGTTCGATGTCGAGTTGCCCGATCGCGCCGAAAGCTATCGCGAATCCGCGCACATGGCGCCCGGCAACCAGGTCGTGACAGTCGATACGCCCGCCGGAAAACTGGGACTGTCGATCTGCTATGACCTGCGTTTTCCCGAACTCTACCGGCGCCTGCAGGCCGCCGGCGCACAATGGCTGGTGGTGCCCGCGGCCTTCACCGCGCCGACCGGCGAGGCGCACTGGGAACCGCTGCTGCGGGCCCGCGCGATCGAGAACCTGTGTTACGTCGTGGCCAGCGCCCAGTACGGCGTGCATCCGAACGGCCGCCGTACCTGGGGACACAGCATGATCGTCGATTACTGGGGGCGGATACTGGCCGCGCTGCCGGATGGCGAAGGCGTGATCAGCGCGACCATCGATCTGGCAGCGCAGGCCGAGGCCCGGGTGAAATTTCCGGCGCTGTCGCATCGCGTTGAATATCTATGAACACGATCGCAACCGCAGGCACAACTACTGCCAACGCAGGCATGAGCACCGCCACCACTGGCACTGATGCGTTGCAGCTCGCGCAAGCTGCGCTGCTGGCGCCGGGCGGGCTTGACCAGGGGCGGCTCGCGCAGGCCCTCGACCTGGCGCTGGGAGCCAGGGTGGACGCTGCCGACCTGTATTTCCAGGTCTCCCAGGAAGAGTCGTGGTCGCTCGAGGACGGCATCGTCAAGGAAGGCAGCTCTTCCATAGAGCAGGGCGTAGGCGTGCGCGCGCTCGCCGGCGAGCGCACCGGGTTTGCCTATTCCGACGAGATCCAGCCGCAGGCGCTCGAGGAGGCCGCGCGCGCGGCGCGCGCCATCGCCGTGCGCGGCGCGAGCGGCTCGCTGCAGGCCTGGCATCGCGTCCCGGGCCACCAGCTCTACCAGCCGGTCGATCCGCTGCTGAGCCTTTCCGATGAACAGAAGGTGGCCTGGCTCGAGCGCGTCGATCGCGAGACGCGCAAGCTCGATCCGCGCATCGTGCGCGTGATGGCGAGCCTGCACGCCGTGCACGAGACCATTCTGATCGCCACCAGCGAAGGCGCGCTGGCCGCGGACGTGCGGCCGCTGGTGCGCATGAATGTCTCGGTGATCGTCGAACAGAACGGCCGGCGCGAACAGGGCTACGCCGGTGCGGGCGGCCGCTACACGCTGGCCGAACTGGTCGCCGGCGAACGCCCGCTCGAACTGGGCCGCGACGCGGTTCGCCAGGCGCTGGTGAACCTCGAAGCCGTGAACGCTCCGGCCGGCACGATGACCGTCGTGCTCGGGCCCGGCTGGCCGGGAATCCTGCTGCACGAAGCCATCGGCCACGGGCTTGAGGGCGACTTCAACCGCAAAGGCACTTCCGCGTTCAGCGGCCGCATCGGCGAGCGCGTTGCCAGTCCCGGCTGCACCGTCGTCGACGATGGCACGCTGCCGGGCCGGCGCGGCTCGCTGAATATCGACGACGAAGGCACGCCGACGCAATGCACGACGCTGATCGAGGATGGGATCCTGCGCGGCTACCTGCAGGACAAGCTGAACGCGCGCCTGATGGGCGTTGCGCCGACCGGCAATGGCCGTCGCGAATCCTTCGCGCATCTGACGCTGCCGCGCATGACCAACACCTACATG
>PMNQ01000003.1:0-126 GCA_003162555.1 Gammaproteobacteria bacterium
CGACAGCGGCGTCACATCGAGCAGCAGCACGTCCTTCACTTCGCCCGAGAGCACGCCCGCCTGCACGGCGGCGCCGACGGCGACCGCTTCATCCGGATTGACGTCCTTGCGCGGCTCCTTGCCGAA
>PMNQ01000003.1:184-632 GCA_003162555.1 Gammaproteobacteria bacterium
GCCTTCTCGGCCGCTTCCTTGAGCCGCTGCATGGCCAGCGGATCGCGGCGCACGTCGACGCCCGACTCCTTCTGGAACTCGTCGGCAAGGAAGTGAATGATCTTCATGTCGAAGTCTTCACCGCCGAGGAAAGTGTCGCCGTTGGTGGAGAGCACTTCGAACTGGCGCTCGCCGTCAACTTCGGCGATCTCGATGATCGAGACGTCGAAGGTGCCGCCGCCCAGGTCGTAGACCGCGATCTTGCGATCGCCGCCCTGCTTGTCGAGGCCATAGGCCAGCGCNNGCGCTGCGAGTCGTTGAAATAAGCCGGCACCGTGATAACGGCCTCGGTGACTTCCTCGCCGAGGTAATCCTCAGCGGTCTTCTTCATCTTCATCAGCACGCGCGCTGAAACCTCGGGCGGAGCCATCTTCTTGCCCTGCGCCTCGACCCAGGCGTCGCCGTTGTC
>PMNQ01000003.1:687-3133 GCA_003162555.1 Gammaproteobacteria bacterium
CCCAGGTCGATGCCGATTACCTTGCTCATGGCTTGCTCCGAAATAACTGATTCTTGAAAGGATATCTGCGGTCGCCGCCGGCCGAATTCAAGCCGGGGCCTGCGGTGCGCGGGCCACGATCACACGGGCCGGACGCAGTAGCCGGCCGTTAAGCTGATAGCCCGACTGCAGCACCTGGAGGACGCTGTCTGGTTTGGCGGTGGCGGAATCCTGCATGACGACGGCCTCGTGCATGGCCGGATCAAAAGGCGCACCCAGCGGGTCGATGCGCTGGATCGAGTACTTTTCAAAAGCCTTCGCCAACAGCTGCAGCGTCGCCTCTTGGCCCGCGGCCAGGGATTGCGCGTCGGCCGTGGCCGCGCTCTGCGCCGCCAGCTCCAGGCTGTCGCGCACGCCGAGCAGCTCGGCGGCGAAACGCTCGAGCGCAAAGCGATGCGCGTTTTCGATGTCGCGCTGGGCGCGCTTGCGGATATTTTCGAGTTCGGCGGCCGCACGCAGCTGCGCGTCGCGCGCTGCGGCACTTGCCTGCAGGGCCGCTTCCAGCTCGGCCTTGAGCAGCGTCAATTCGTCAGCCGCGGCTTGAACCGGCACTTCTACGGCGGTTGCGGTTTGCGATTCTGGGTTCAAAATAATTGCTTCCAGATTAATAGGTTAAGGTGTTTATATAATGCAAATTATTACACTGGGCGCACGCAACTCCGCCCGATGTTGGGGCTAGCGGCGGGAATTCAAGGCCGAGCCGAGCAATTTCGCCGTGATGTCGACGATCGGGATCACGCGCTCGTAGGCCATGCGCGTCGGACCAATCACGCCCAGCACGCCGGCCACGCCCTCGCCGGTGCTGTAGGGCGCCGTGATGACGCTGACATCGTCCAGGATCTGGTAGCCCGATTCGTGGCCGATGAAAATCTGCACGCCGTCGGCCCGCAGGCTCTGATCGAGCAGATGCAGGATGTCGCGCTTCTCGGTGAAGGCCTCGAACAGGCGCTTGAGCTTGTCGACACTCGATAGTTCGGCGAGCCCCATCAGGTTGGTCTCGCCGGCAATCACATATTCAATGCCTTCCTGGCCGGTGCCCGGACCGCAGACCTGCTGCGCGATCGAGATCGCATCGAGCATCACCTGATTGATCGAAACGTGTGTCTCCTTCATCTGGCGCAGCAGCTCGCTGTGCAACTCGCCGAGCGAACGGCTGCGGCAATGATCGTTGAGGAAGTTCGCGGCGCGCCGCAGTTCCTCGGGGCCATAGCGCCGGTCGAGCTGGACGATGCGGTTCTGCACCTCGCGGTCGTTGAAGACCAGGATCACCAGCACGCGGTTTTCGCTCAGGTTGACGAACTCGATCTGCGTCAGCGTGGCGGCCGGTGCCAGCGGCATGGTCACGAGCCCCGCCAGATGCGTGATGCGCGAGAGCAGCTGCGACGCCGAGGCGATCAATTCCTTCGGTCCTTCGCGCGCCGTCTCGAACTGCTCGCGCAGGTCGACGAGTTCAGCGCTTTCGGACAGCGGCAACTCAGCGCGCAGGAGTGAATCGACGAAGAAGCGGTAGCCGCGGTCAGTGGGGATGCGGCCGGCCGAGGTGTGCGGTGAACTGACGAATCCCAACTCCTCGAGATCAGCCATGACATTGCGGATCGTGGCCGAACTGAGGCTCAGGCCCGAATCGCGCGACAGGTTGCGCGACCCCACCGGCTGGCCTTCGCGGATATAGCTCTGCACCAGCACCCGCAGCAGATGCTGCGCCCGCTCGTTCAGGGCATCCGCTGGGTTCGATTCGGTGCTCATGAAGTCAGGCTACAGAGCCTGTTTCCGCCCCGTCAAGCAATGCTTCGTGGGAGCTACGTCGCAGCTAGGACAATTGACCTGATTTGCGGCTTTGGCCGCGCAACTCCAGCATGCTTAAATGGCCGCATGAAGGCCAGTTTCAAGACCTGCGCCCTGATCGGCCATTTTGCCGAGGCGCGCATCGCCGAAAGCGCCGGCGCGGCGCTGGCCGCTCTCGCCCGTCGCGGCGTGAAGGTGCTGGTCGCTGCCGACGAAGCCGGCGACTTCGGCGCCGCGGCGCGTGCCGTGCCGCGTGCCGAGCTCGCCTCGCAGGCCGATTTCATGATCGCGGTCGGGGGCGATGGCACGCTGCTCGAGGCCGCGCGGCTGGTTACCGGGCGCGAAGTGCCGTTGCTCGGCATCAATCGCGGGCGCCTCGGGTTTCTCACCGATGTCATGCCCGAAGATGTCGCCGCCGGCATCGACGCCGTGCTCGATGGCCAATGCGCCGCCGACGCGCGCCGGCTGCTCGAGGCGCGGCTGCAGCGCGGCGACGGCCGCTCGGTTTTCTGCGTCGGCGATCCGATGCAATCCATTTACGGATTCCGCCAGGCCGAAGTGCGCGCATTCCTGGAACTCGCCGAGGATGGGATCGGTGAACTGCGATTCGACGTGCAGCGGC
>PMNQ01000009.1 GCA_003162555.1 Gammaproteobacteria bacterium
TCGGCTTTCTGGGCACGCTCTTTCTCCTGATTGCGACTGCCAACCTTTTCACCGTCATCCCCGGATACGAATCACCCACGGCATCACTCTCGACGACCGCGGCACTCGCGCTTTGTGTGTTCGTGGCGGTGCCCCTGTTTGGCATCAGGGACCAGGGCATGGCCGGCTTCCTGAGGTCCTATGTGGAGCCGACGGTGATCATGTTGCCGTTCAATATCATCAGCGAACTCTCGCGCACGCTGGCGCTGGCAGTGCGTCTGTTCGGCAACATGATGAGCGGAGCGATGATCATCGCCATTCTGCTCACTATCACGCCCTTCGTCTTTCCGATTTTCATGACGGCACTGGGTCTGCTCACTGGCATGGTGCAGGCCTACATCTTCAGCATTCTGGCGGCGGTGTACATCGCAGCCGCGACGCGTACGCGCAAGCCCAAGCCGGCGCCCACGCCCGAAACCTAAGGCAATGAATACTTCAACAAGGACACTTTATGGATAGCATGACGGTTATCGCGGTGGCATCCATCATCATCGCGGGCATCACCACAAGTTTCGGCTGCCTCGGACCTGCGCTCGCGGAGGGTCGAGCGGTTGCAACGGCACTCACATCGCTCGCCCAGCAGCCTGACGCCTCGGCCACGATCACACGCACCCTGTTCGTGGGCCTCGCGATGATCGAGTCCACGGCCATCTACTGTTTCGTGGTGTCGATGATTCTCATTTTCGCCAACCCGTTCTGGAATCACGTGATCGCCAAGGTCGCGGGAAAATAGACCATGCTCATCGATTGGTTCACCGTTGGTGCGCAGGTGCTCAACTTCATCATTCTGGTGTGGTTGCTGAAACGCTTTCTTTACAAACCCATCGTTAACGCTGTCGATGCGCGGGAAAAGCGCATTGCTGCGGAACTGGCGGCGGCCGATGCAAAGCAGGCCGAGGCGCAGAAGGAACGCGATGACTTCGAGCACAAGAACGAGCAGTTTGACCAGCAGCGCGCCGCGCTGCTGGCGAAGGCGACGGCAGAGGCCAAAAGCGAACGCCAGCGGCTCCTCGATGAAGCCCGTGCGGCCGCCGATGCGCTGGCCACCATACGACAGGAGACGCTGAGCAACGACGCGCATAGCCTGAATCAGGCCATTAGTCTCAAAACCCGGGATGAAGTCTTCGCCATCGCGCGCAAGGTACTGGCCGATCTGGCCGGGTCGAGTCTGGAAGAGCGCATGACCGAAGTCTTCACGCGGCGCTTGCGCGAGCTAAACGGCATGGCAAAGGAGAGTTTCACGATAGCATTGAAGACCTCGGCTGAACCGGCACTGGTGCGCGGCGCCTTCGATCTGCCGGCGGCGCAACGCAGTGCGATACAAACAGCGCTGAATGAGACCTGCTCTGCGGACATCCATGTACGGTTTGAGACCGCGCCGGACCTGATCAGTGGAATTGAACTTGCCGCAAACGGACAAAAGGTGGCCTGGAGCATCGCGGATTACCTGATGTCTCTCGAAAAGGGAGTCGAGGAATTACTGAAGGAAAGGGACAAGCCGAGAGCCGAGCCCAAGCCACTGGGTTCGCAAACCAAAGCCATACGCCCGTGAATGCAGCGCCTGAAGGCCTGCGGAGCATCCTCGATCGCACCTTTGCCGGAATTGGCGAGGCGCGCGACGCATTCAGGCCGCAACTCAGACTGCGCGAGGTGGGTACGATCGCGAGCCTGTCCACGGGCATCGCCCGGGTCCGTGGTCTGCCAAACGTGGGATATGAGGAGCTTCTTCAATTTCCGGGTGACGTGTACGGCATAGCGCTCAACGTGGACGAGGATGAGATCGGTGTTGTCCTGCTTGGTAACTACTGGAACCTGCAAGCGGGCGACCAAGTCGAGCGTACCGGCCGGGTGATGGATGTGTCCGTCGGCGAGGGTCTGCTCGGACGCGTCATCGACCCGCTCGGTCGGCCGCTCGATGGCAATGGTCGGGTGGCCGCCGACAAGCGCTCGCCCATTGAACGTACCGCGACCCCCATCATGGATCGCGCACCGGTCACAGTTCCGTTGCAAACCGGGATCAAGGTGATCGATGCGCTCATTCCCATCGGGCGTGGACAGCGTGAGCTGATTCTGGGTGACCGCCGGACGGGCAAGACTGCGATTGCCATCGATACGATCCTGAACCAGCGCGGCCAGAATGTGCTTTGCGTCTACTGTGCCATTGGGCAACGAGCGTCCGCCGTTGCGAAGGCAGTAGCCGTGTTACGGGAAAAAGGCGCGATGGATTACACCGTGGTCGTCGTGACGGAGGGCAATGACGCACCCGGTCTCGCATTCATTGCTCCCTATGCCGCCACCAGCATTGCCGAATATTTCATGGAAGCGGGGCGGGATGTGCTGATCGTCTACGACGACCTCACGCATCATGCGCGCGCGTATCGCGAGCTCTCGTTGCTGCTGCGTCGCCCGCCAGGCCGCGAAGCCTTTCCCGGCGATATCTTCTACATTCACTCGCGCCTCCTGGAGCGAGCCACGCACCTGCGCCAGGAACTCGGTGGCGGTTCGCTTACCGCGTTGCCTGTCATAGAAACCGAAGCGCAGAACATTTCCGCGTATATTCCGACCAACCTGATCTCCATCACCGACGGGCAGATCTACCTCTCGCCCTCGCTGTTCGAAC
>PMNQ01000148.1:0-222 GCA_003162555.1 Gammaproteobacteria bacterium
CCGTGGAAGGACATGCCTCCCTGCCAGATCTTGAGCGGGTACATCAGGTCGGCACGCCACAGCGGCAGGCCGTAGAACAACACATAGCCGATACGCCCGCCGAGAATCGTCCCCAGCATGGCGAAGAACACGAAGTCATCGACGTCGCGGGCATTCCAGGTCGAGTGCGGCGCGGCCGCGCGCCGTCGCGCCAGCCACCAGGCCGCGGCAAACGCCAGCAGA
>PMNQ01000148.1:289-14844 GCA_003162555.1 Gammaproteobacteria bacterium
CAGGTGAAACGAGCAGGAACAGCTCACCAGCAGCGCATCGCGCTCCAGCAGCCGCATCGCCAGCTGGTTGAGCTTGCGATAGGCCGCTTCACCGCGGCCCTGGTCCTTGCGGCGCTTGATGAACGCAGGCGGATCGAGCACCACCACGTCGAACCGCTCGCCTTCGCGTTGCAGCTGGTCGAGAACATCGAAGGCATCGCCGCGCCGCGTGTTGACGCTGACGCCATTGGCCACGGCGTTACTCTCGGCCACCGCCAGCGCGGCTTCCGAAGAATCGACGCACAGCGCCTCGCGCGCTCCGCAACGCATGGCGGTAATGGCCCAGGCGCCGCCATAGCTGCAGATGTCGAGCACGCGTGCGCCGGGCCACATCAGGCGCCGGAACAGTTCGCGATTCCCGACCTGGTCGTAGAACCAACCGGTCTTTTGCGCCGCGGCCATCGGCATGTAGAACTGCAATACGCCTTCGACCGCCTGCAGCGTATCGGGCAGCGTACCGATGCCGACGATGATCTGCCGCGGCAACTGCTCGAGCTCGCGCGCGCCGCCGTCGTTCTTCCACACCAGCGCCTGTGGCGCCAGTACCTTCTGCACTGCTGCTTCGATGTCGGCGCGCAAGGCCTCCATGCCGGCGGTGGCAATCTGCCCGACGATCACCTCGCCGTAGCGATCGAGCACCAGCCCGGGGAGTCCGTCGCCTTCGCCAAACACCAGGCGGTAATACGGCGCCGGGTAGTGACGCTCGCGCAGGCTTAAGGCCACTTTCAGCCGGTGCACCAGCAGCGAACGGTCGATCGGGTGCACCGGAGAACGGCTGAGAATGCGCGCGCAGATCAGTGCGTGCGGATTCACGTAGGCATAGCCCAGGAACTGGTCGCGATAGTCGTGCACGCGCGCGTGCGCGCCAGCCGCAAAAGACGTCAACGGCGTGACGCTCATATCCACTTCGTTGGAGAACACCCACAGGTGCCCGGCGCGCAGCCGCCGATCCTCGCCACGTTTCAGCCGCAGCACGGGCAGCGTATCGCCGGCGCCGGATGGCGGCAGCTCCGCCTCGGCGGCGGTTGCGGAAAGCTCGTCAGTCATGGCCTTTGATCGTCTCGCGTATAGTGGCGCGCATTCTACTCAATAGCGCCCGGTAACGATCATCGGCCATGCACCAGGACAGCCACCGCAACCGGCTCGCGGCCGAAACCAGTCCCTACCTGCGCCAGCACGCTGGCAATCCGGTCGACTGGCATCCCTGGGGCGAGGAGGCGCTGGCGCTGGCGCGGCGCGAGCGGCGCCCGATCCTGCTGTCAATCGGCTATGCCGCGTGTCACTGGTGCCACGTCATGGCGCANNTCAAGGTCGACCGCGAGGAGCGCCCGGACCTCGATCGGCTCTACCAGCTCGCGCACCAGATGATCGCGCGGCGCGGCGGCGGCTGGCCGCTGACGATGTTCCTGATGCACGACGACCAGCGCCCATTCTTCGGTGGCACCTATTTCCCGCCGCAGCGGCGCCACGGCCTGCCGGGCTTCAGTGAACTGCTTAATCATGTCGCGGACTACTACCGCGATCACGAAAGCGACTTGCGCGCCAACGCGGCTGCCGTGACCGATGCGCTCGCCGACCTGCAGCCGCCGCCTGCCGCGGACACGGAATCACTCACGGCTGCGCCGCTCCAGGCTTGCCGGCAGCAGCTTGAACGCAGTTTCGATGGTGACTGGGGCGGGTTCGGCGCGGCGCCGAAATTCCCGCATGCGCCGCTGGTGCAACGCGCTCTGCGCGACTGGCACGAGCGCGCCACGCAGGCCTCACCCGACCTGCACGCGCTGTACATGGCAACGCTGACGCTGACGCGCATGGCCGAAGGCGGCCTGTTCGACCAGCTCGGCGGCGGCTTCTGCCGCTACAGCGTCGACGGTCGCTGGGAGATCCCGCATTTCGAGAAGATGCTGTACGACAACGCGCTGTTGCTATGCGCCTACGCTGAGGCCGCCGCGGCCACCGGCGAGCCGCTGTTCGCGCAGGTGGCGATCCGCACCGCCGAGTGGATGCGCGCCGAGCTGCGCGCGCCGGGTGGCGCCTTTTATTCCAGCCTGGATGCCGATGCCGCCGGAAGCGAAGGCAGCTACTACGTGTGGGAGGCGACCGCGGTCCGCCAGGCGTTGACCGGCGATGAGTACGCCGTGTTCGCAACCCGTCATGGCCTCGATCTACCGCCCAATTTCGAAGCTCATGCCCATCATCTGATCGTCGCCACCAGCATCGACGCCCTCGCCGCCACGCGCGGCATCTCCGCCAGCGAAGTGGACTCGCTCCTCAGCAGCGCGCGCGCCAAGTTGCTGGCCTTGCGCGCGACGCGCGTCCGGCCTGAGCGCGACGAGAAGATCCTCACCAGCTGGAATGCGCTGGCGATCCAGGGCCTGGCGAGTGCGGCGCGACTGCTGGACCGGGCGGATCTCGCCTCAGATGCCGCCACGGCGCTCGCATTTCTGCGCCAGCACCATTGGCGCGACGGCCGGTTGTTCGCGACCAGCGCCGGCGGCGATGCGCGGCTCGCGGCCTACCTCGACGACTACGTGTTCCTGGCCGCGGCAATCCTTGAGCTGGCGAGCGTGCGGTTCAATGCGGACGAGCTGCAATTTGGCTGCGCGCTGCTCGATGCGGTGCTGGAGCATTTCCCCGACCGCGAACGCGGCGGTTTCTATTTCACTGCCGCTGACCATGAGTCGCTGATCAGTCGCCCCAAGTCCTTTGGCGACGATGCGCTGCCGGCCGGCAACGGCATTGCGGCGGTGATCATGCAGCGCTACGGATTCCTGCTCGGCGAACCGCGCTACCTGGATGCCGCCGAACGCACGCTGCGCGCGGCCTGGGCGCCAATGCGGGAATATCCGCCGGGCCACGCCAGCCTGCTGCAGGCGCTGGAGGAACTGCTGCAGCCGCCGGTGACGGTGATCCTGCGCGGGCCACGGACTGTCATCGAGGCGTGGCGGCGCGAGTTCGCGCCCATCTACGCACCACGCCGCATGGTACTGGCCGTGCCGGATGAGGACTTGCCGGTCGGGGCCGCGCCGCTGCTGGCGGCTCTGACCGGCAAGCCGGCGGCGCCAGGCGGCGCGGCCTACGTATGTCGTGGCAGCCAGTGTTCCGCGGCCCTGGCCAGCCTGGCGGAACTGACGGCGGAGCTGGCGGCCGGCTGAGCACCGTGCCCTGAGCGGCAAGCGCGGTTTGCGGCGCCCTCCCTACCTTGGTACCATGGTACCAAGAGCCGAACGGCTGCAGGTCTTGCGTCAGCGCTTGCGCCCCGCCGCGATGCGCGCCGTGGCGCTCCGGCGTGGCGCGTCCAGCAGATTGTGGCTGTCGGCGGCGTTCAGGGTGAGGCCGTAGATCCGTTTCATATGCGCGATCTGCACGACAGTCGCGCGCGAAAACGGCGCCTTGCCCTCAAGCGCGTGCAGGCAGATGCCTTCGAGCAGGTCACCGAGACTCAGGTTCTTGTATGCGGCCAGGCCCTTGAGGACCTTGAGCAGCGCCGCTTCGATGCGCACTCCGGTCTGCACGCGTTTTACTTCGATCATGGGGGACTCCAATGGATGCAGGTTACCAAGGTACCCGCTGCCCACGCGCTGCCGCAAGCGCGGCCCTGAACGCGCCGCATTGCGCTGCGCAGTTCCTGGCCGCGCTCGAGGACTGCACCCTTCCCGCGGAATGCTTCGATCACGCTGCGCACGTGCGCGCTGGTTACCTGTACCTGTGCCGGCAACCGTTTCCGCAGGCCACCGCGGCGATGTGCACCACGATCGCCCGCTATGCGCGCGCACTCGGCAAGCCTGATCGTTATCACGAGACCATCACCGTGGCCTTCATGGCGCTCATCAACGCGCAGCTGCGGCGCCACGGGGACGGCGGCGGCTGGGAGGAGTTCCGCACGCGCCATCCGCAGCTGTTGCGGCCTGACGCCCTGCTGGCCTACTACCCGCGTGAAGTGCTCGAGTCGCGCGAGGCCCGCAGCTGTTTCACGCTGCTGGCGCTGCCAGGTTAGCTGCGTCCGGCCGCGCAGCGACGCGGGGTGCGCGGACAACCGCCGCTGCGCGGACAGATGATGCCGGCCGGCGCGGCCAGCGCGTCGTGCACCCAGTGGATGTTCAGGACCTGCGAGACAGTCTGCAATGCCGCTGCTGCTGCCGGCGGTATCGGCGCATCACCGCCGCCACGCCGGCAGGCGTCAGCGACCTGGGCCACGATCGCGTCCGCATCGTAGCCCTGCGCATCGAGCGCAGGTGCCAGATCCACGCCTACTGATTGCACGTGCAAGGCGCGCGCGGCGTCACGCGTCACGACCGAATGGCAGCAGTACAGCCGCGCCCGCTTGCCATCCTGCATGACCGAGATCTGCGAGCGCGGCTGCTGCGCGAGTGCGCGCGGCGGTGGCTGCTCGAGCAGGCGGAAAACCGCCCAGCGCGGACAAGGATCGGACACCAGGCTCATGTTGCCCCAGGGCAGCGGAATGCCGTTGCCGCGATAGACCGCTCGCAGGAATCCTGGCGGATAGGCGTCGAAGTAATGCCAGTGGCGGTACGGCGACACGGCAGTCATGCGCCGCATCACCACCGCCGTGGTGACGCCCAGCTTGCGGCAGGCGGACAGCCGGTGCGCCTCGCGCACCAGGAAGCGGCGGAACGGCACGCGCGCACACAGCAGTGCGGCGGCGAAGAAACTGCATTCAAAATCGCGCCAGGCGTACAACACGTCCTGCGCGCCCATGCCGGCGTTGGCGGCCGTGGCGGCCGGCCGCTCCGCCTCGACGCTCCAGCCGGCCGCGCGCGGCGAAACCAGCCCATCGCCGTTGTGCAGCAGCTTGTGGCCGATGAAATACGCCAGCTCATAGCGCAGGCGCTCCTCCTGCGCGCGCAGCTGCTTGTTGACCAGCAGCGTGTCGGGCGGTTCGAAGCGCGCCCGCAGCAGCAGCGCCGCCGCGCCGCCGCGCTCCGGATCGAACCAGCGGACCTGCAGCCCGAGCTGGCGGCAGATGGCCTGCAAGCGCTCCAGCGACAACGGCATTTCGCGCTTGCCGACCGATTCGGCGGCGCGCTCGATGTCGGGAAAATCGTTGTGGTGCGTCTCCTGCCAGACGCGGATCAGCAGCTGCGCGAACTGGCGGCCGCTGGTGCCGGTCTGCGACAGCAGCTCGGGCAGCGCGTTCTGCAGCAATTCGTGCGAAAACAGGAAGGCCGGCTCGAGCGGCATGGCCTCCAGGCCGCCGCGCTCGCGCCGGGCCGGCGCGCTCTCGACTGCCGTGTTCTCGTCCAGGAACCAGCGCGCGTCGCGCCCGAACAATCCGGCCAGCATCGCCAGCAACTGTGCCGACGGCATGCGCTTGCCGTTCTCGATCATGCTGAGGTACGAAACCGAGGGCGCGGCCTCGCGGTCGAGCTGCACGCAGCGCGCCGACAGCTCCTCGAGCGTCAGGCCGTTGCGTTTGCGCAGCGCCTTGAGCTTGGTGCCGAGGAAATGACCCTGGCGCAACAGACCGCTCATTTGTGAACTTCACACTGTGAAATTTCTATTGTGTAAATCCTCTCTCTTTGGCCCTAGGCTGTCAATCGGCACCCGCCCTGTCGCAGCTTGAGGAGACCCGTCACCATGAATCCGGCCAACGACCCGCAGATTGCCCGCCTGCAAACCGAATGGGCGCAGCAGGCGCGCTGGCACGGCATCAGCCGCCCCTATTCCGCCGCCGACGTCATGCGGCTGCGTGGCTCGGTGCATATCGAGCATTCGCTGGCGCGCCTCGGCGCGGAGAAATTCTGGCGGCTGCTGCACAGCGAACCGGTCATCGGCGCGCTCGGCTGCATGAGCGGCAACCAGGCCGTGCAGGCAGTGCAGGCCGGGCTCAAGGCGATCTACTGCTCGGGCTGGCAGGTAGCCGGCGATGGCAACTCGGCCGGCGAGATGTACCCGGACCAGAGCCTTTATCCGGTCGATTCGGTGCCGAAGATGGTCGAACGGATCAACAACGCGCTGCTGCGCACGGATCAGATCCAGCATCTCGAGGGCGGCGCCGAGCGCGACTGGCTGGCGCCAGTCATTGCCGACGCCGAAGCCGGCTTCGGCGGCAACCTCAATGCCTTTGAACTGACCAAGGCGCTGATCGCAGCCGGCGCAGCGGCCGTGCATTTCGAGGACCAGCTCTCCTCGGCGAAGAAATGCGGCCACATGGGCGGCAAAGTGCTGGTGTCGACCGATGAGGCCATCAACAAGCTGGTGGCGGCGCGGCTGGCAGCGGATGTCGCCGGCGTACCTACAATCATCATCGCGCGCACCGACGCCGATGCGGCCAACCTGTTGCTGTCCAATCAGGACCCGCGCGACGCGCGCTTCCTGACCGGCGAGCGCTCGAGCGAAGGTTTTTTCCACGTCCGCCCGGGGCTGGAGCAGGCCATCGATCGCGGCCTGTCCTACGCGCCGTACGCCGATCTGGTCTGGTGCGAAACCTCCAAACCCGACATGGCACAGGCGCGCCGCTTTGCCGAAGCGATTCACGCGCGCCATCCGGACCGGCTGCTGGCCTACAACTGCTCACCGTCGTTCAACTGGCAGAAAAACGTCGACCAGGCGACCATGGGCCGCTGGCGCGAAGAGCTGGCGGCGATGGGCTACCGCTTCCAGTTCATCACGCTGGCCGGCTGGCATGCGCTGAACCTGTCGATGTTCGAGCTGGCCTGCGCCTACCGCGACCAGGGCATGTACGGCTACTCGCAACTGCAGCAGCGCGAATTCGCGCAGGAACGCGCCGGCTACCGCGCCGCGAAGCACCAGGCTTTCGTCGGCACTGGCTATTTCGATGCGGTGCAGACTGCAATCACCGCCGGGCTTTGCTCCACCGCGGCGCTGGCAGGCAGCACCGAACAGGAGCAATTCACGCCACCAGCGGCGCCGAAGTCAGCCCCGGTGCTGGCCGTCGCCTCCTGAGCGGCCCGTAATCGTCGTGGAGTCGCTGCCGTCATGAATGCCGTGATCTGCAAACTGGCTGAGCCGGAATGCACGCCGGCTTGCACGCCGCAGCAGGCTGCGGAACTGATCGCGGCACAGTTCCGCGCCTACAACGAGGAGTTCGGCTGCATCACGCGGCGCGCCGCCGCGCATTTCCTGAGCGGCGACAGCAGCGCGCGCGAACGCGATGCAGTGGCCCGCATCGAACTGTACGAGCAGCACGTGTTAGGCGCGCTCGAGGCATTGCGGGCCGTGGACGCCGGCGCCGCAGCTGGTTTCTGGGTGACCGCAACGGCCGCGTACAACCGGTTGATCGAGCGTGTGCCCGACAGCGATTTCTACCGGACTTTCTTCAATTCCGTAACACGCGATCTGTTCGGCACGGTGGGCGTGAATCCGGCGGTCGAGTTCTGCGCCACTCATATCGGCCGCGCCTCAGGCGTAGTGCCGATCCGGATCTTTTCAGCCGCCGGCTCACTGCAGGCGGCAATCGGCGACGTGCTTGCGGACCTGCCCTTCAGCGGCGCACTCGCCTCGCCCGAACTGGCGGCGCGGCCANNCCCGCCGAGCGCTGCACCGGTGTCGATCGAGCTCATCGAGCCGCTGTTCTACCGTGCTGGCGAAGCCTTCCTGGTCGGCCGTCTGATCGGCGACAGCGCAGTGACGCCGCTGGTCATCGCATTCCGAAATGGTCCCGGCGGTGTACAGGTCGAATCCGTACTGTTGTCGCGCAACGAGATCAGCGCGCAGTTCGGCTACGCCAATTCCTATTTTCACGTCGACCTGCCAGTGGTGGGCGCGGCGGTCACGCTGCTGCGTTCATTCATGCCGCGCAAGCCCGTGGACGAGCTGTACACGGTGCTGGGACGGGCCAAGCAGGGCAAGACCGAACGCTATTTTGCGCTGCGCCGCCACCTGGACAGCTCGATCGACGCGTTCGTGCACGCGCCGGGCGAGCGCGGCCTGGTGATGATCGTATTCACGCTGCCTTCGCATGACCTTGTGTTCAAGGTGATCCGCGACCGCTTCGGTGCGCCCAAGCACACCACGCGTGCGGAGGTCATGGAGCGCTACCGCTTCGTGTTTCGTCACGATCGCGCCGGACGCATGGTCGACGCGCAGGAATTCCGGCGCCTGAGCCTGCCGCTGGCGCGCTTCATGCCGGCGCTGGCAACTGAGCTGCTCGGTGAAGCCAGCCAGAGTTGCCGCGTCGAGGGCGAGGAGCTGATCATCGAACACTGTTACATCGAGCGGCGGCTGCAGCCGCTGAATCTGTACCTGCGCGTTGCGGAACCGGCCGCGGCCGAGGCGACCATCGTCGACTACGGCAATGCGCTGCGCGACCTGGCCAGCACCAACATATTCGCCGGCGACCTGTTGCTGAAAAATTTCGGCGTCACCCGCCACGGCCGCGTGATCTTCTACGACTACGACGAGGTCTCGCTGCTCGGTGAGTGCGAATTCCGCGAGCTGCCCGTTGCGCGGAGCGATGAAGAGGAAACCAGCGCCGAACCCTGGTTTTACGTGGGTCCACGCGATGTGTTCCCGGAGCAGTGGTTGCCGTTCCTGGCGATGCCGTCGGCGCTGCGCGAAGTGTTCCTGGCGCGCCACGGCGAGTTGCTGACGGCACCCTGGTGGCGCGCGCGCCAGGCAGAAGTCAGCCGGCCGTAGACGGCGCGGGAACGGCGTGAGAACGGCGCGCAGCTAGTCGCGGAAATTCTCGAACTGCAGCGGCAGTTCGACGCTGCTCTTGCGCAGCAGCGCCATCGCCGCCTGCAGATCGTCGCGCTTCTTGCCGGTGACGCGCAGCTTGCCATCGTTGATCTGCGCCTCGACCTTGAGGCGGGCTTCCTTGAGGCTGGCCACCAGTTTCTTGGCTGTCGCCTGCTCGACCCCCTGCTTGATCGTGATAACGCGCCGCGCTTCCGCGAGGTTCACGTCCACCTTGCCCGGATCAAGGCAGCGTTGGTCGATGCCGCGCGCGCCCAGGCGCAGGCGCAGGATGTCGAGCAGCTGGCCGAGATGAAATTCACTCTGCGCGTGCAGCGTCACGGTGAAACCCTGGAGTACGAAGCGCGCGCCGGTGCCACGCAGGTCGTAGCGCTTGTCCAGTTCGCGCGTGGCCTGATCCACCGCGTTGGTGAGCTCGTGGGAGTCAACCTTCGAGACTGCATCAAAGGATGGCATGGGTCGCACCGCTCACGAAACGCCACCGGAATCGCCGGGATGACGGTTGACGACCACGATGGTCGCCTTCGGGAAGAAGTTGAAGGTCGAGGCCGTGGCCCAGGTGTAGGCGCCCATCTGGCGGCCGACCACCAGGTCGCCGATATTCAGCTTCGGCAGCTGCAGCGCTTCGGCGATGACGTCGATGCCATCGCAGGTCGGGCCGGCCAGCACCGAGGGCAGCAAGGGTCCGTCGCGCATGACGCTCACCGGGTAGCGGGCGTGATCGTAGAGCTGTCCGCTGTAGGACCCATAGACGCCATCATCGAGGTAGTACCACCAGTGTCCCTCGCGCTGCGCACGCCCCATGACGGTGGAGACGCCGATGGCCGCCGGTCCGACGATGAAACGGCCCGGCTCGGCGATGACGCGCACGCGCTTCGGGAGCCGCGCCAACGCGCGGCGAATCGGCGCGCAGTAGCGCCTGATGCCGGCGGCACGCTCGCCATAGTCGATCGGAAAGCCGCCGCCGATATCGAGCGTGTCGCAGGCACCGAGCCGCTCGCGGCGTGCCGCGGCCAGCAGCGCCGCGCAGCACTCGATGGCCTCGACATGCTTGGCGGCGTCGATGGCCTGCGAGCCGACGTGAAAGGAAAAACCGCGCACTTCGATGCCGAGGCTTGCGGCGAGTCGCGCCAGCGACAGCGCCTGCTCCGGATCGCAGCCGAACTTGCGCGACAGGTCGCAGACCGCGCCGGGGCTGCGGAAGGACACGCGCAGCAGCAGTGAAGCGCGCCCGGCGTGCGCGCGGAACTTGCGCACCTCGTCCGGATTGTCGGCGACGAAGACCGTGACGCCGTGCTCCAGCGCATTGCGGATGTCGCGCTCGCGCTTGATCGGGTGAGTGTGAATGCAGCGTGCGCCCTCGGCACCGACGCTGACAGCCAGCTGCACTTCCCCGGTGGTGGCCAGGTCCAGCCAGCCGCCGGCTGCCAGCACCGTCTGCACCACGGCCGGATGCGGCAGCGGCTTGAGCGCGTAATGCAGATCGACGCCCGGGAGCGCGCGCGCCAGGCTGCGATATTGCTCACGCACGCGCGCACAATCGACGATAAGCAGGGGCGAGCCGAATTCGGCCACCAGCCGGCGAATCTGCGCCGGCTCGAACGGATCGATGTATGACTTGCGCCTCACGGCAGGCCTTTCACGGCAGGTCACCGGGATCGGGGGCGGTGCCGGCGGCCGCGCGCGTCAGCCGGTCGCGCACTGCGTCCCAGGCTTCATCAGCCGGAATTTCCTGCACCAGCAGGCAGGCAGCGCCGACCTTGTCGAGCGTGCGCAGGTGCGCATACAGATCGTGGGTATAACTGTCGAGGCGGGTACCGGCGTTGATCCAGGTTACGCTGCGAAAACTGCCGAGCGGCGGCCGCTGCGCCAGCACGCCGATGCGAACGCCGCCGTGCGATAGTTCCTGCGCGAGCCGCTCGAGCTGACCCGCGCTCACCAGCCGCAGCGGCGTCACCGGCGCGTAGTGTGCCGCCGAGGAGCCCGGCACGCGCGGTGCTTCCGCGCCGGGGCCGCTGCTCACCTCGCCCACTTCGCGCCGCAACTGCGTCAGCGTGATGTGCCCGGGCCGCAGCAGCCGCACCTCGCCGTGCAGGCAGGCGACGATGGTCGACTCGAGTCCCACTTTGCATTCGCCGCCGTCGAGCAGCACGCGCACGCTGTCACCGAATTCCTCGCGCACGTGCTCGGCACGCGTCGGGCTGACGTGCCCGTAGCGGTTGGCGGACGGCGCGGCGATGCCGCCGCCGAAGGCCGTCAGCAACTGCAGCGCCATCGGATGTGAAGGGACGCGCAGCGCGACCGTATCCTGGCCGCCAGTGACGGCATCCAGCACTTTCGCCTCGCGCGGAAGCACCAGCGTCAGCGGGCCGGGCCAGAAGCGCTGCGCGAGTTTCGCCGCCGCATCCGGCACCCCGCGCGCCCAGCGATGCAGAAAACGCGCGCTGTCGAGATGCACAATCAGCGGATGCCACGCGGGCCGCTCTTTCAGCGCAAAGATCTTCTGCAGCGCCGGCGCGTGCAGCGCGTTGGCGCCGAGTCCGTACACGGTCTCGGTCGGAAACGCCACGACGTCGCCGTCGCGCAGCGCTTGTACGGCGGTATTCAGCTCCGCTTGACTTGCCCTGATCGCTTTGGCCATGAATCGATCGTCACCAGGACCTATTCAAGAGGCGCCCGCTCCCACAAATCGCCGCGCCGGCGCAGTTCATAAGCCGGCCAGTAATGGCGGTCGAGTTTCAAGGTGATCATTTCCGGCGCGCCATTGATGGCCAGCGTCTTGATGCGCAACGACGTGCGATCGGCCCGCCCGGTGGCCAGCTTCAGAAAACTGTCCAGATCGGGAGTCGGCTGGCCGTCCACCTCGACGATGCGCCGGCCTGGAATCAGGCCGGAGCGACTGGCCGGCGAACCGTAGGAGAAATATGCCACGTACACGCCGCTCGGTTCGATGCCGCGCTGTGCGCTGATGGCCCGATGGCTGGCCTGGAGCGTCGCGCCCTCCCACAAAACCACGCGATCGATGTCGTTGCCGCTCAGTGCGGCGGTCTGCACGCTAAACAGGTGCTCGCCGTCGGTGCGCCAGATCGTCACCTGCACGGTCGCACGTGCCGCCACCGCGCGCTCGACATCGCGAAAACCGGTAACGATCTGGCCGTCCACGGCCAGCAGCAGATCGCCCGGTTGCAGCAGCTGCGCCGCGTTCGAACCGCCCACCAGCCGGGTGATGCTCAGCACCTGGCGCCGGCTCGGATCGCTGCGCTGGATGCGCGTCATCCAGGCCTCGCTCAGGCCCAGGCCATGTGCCGCGGCCAGTGTCTGGGTCACGAACTCGGCTTCGAGCGAGTGCACGGGCGCCGCACGCCGCGCCAGGTCCAGCGTCTCCGCGATCAGGTCGGCATTCACGCCGCGATTTTGCTGCACCAGCTCGCGGCCGTTGTCGGAGGCGAAACTGGCCCACAGGCCGCGCACCCGGCCACCGCGATCGGCCAGCACACCAACCACTTCGTCCGGCGGATTGACCAGCGTCGCCACTTCGATGTTGCTGTCGCGGAACGCGACCGTGCGCGATAGTGGCAGCAGCAGCGGATCCACCTCGGCGATGGCCGTGCTGCGCGCCTTGAGTTCACCGTTGCCGTCCAGACCTACGACATCGACGTTCTCACCGGCGGTGAGCGGCCGCAGATCCAGCGTTGCGGCCCGCACCGCCGCGCCGCGCACCAGCGCCGGGTCGTACTGCACCACCGCCAGGTTGTGCAATGGGTGGACGTAGACGACCTTGCCGGGAATTTCCACGGTGCCGGCAAAGGTGAGGCGCACGTCGCCCACTGAAACCGGCACCGTGTTGCGGTCGGTGATCACGAGGCCCCGCTGCGCGTCGACAACCAGTCCGGTGCCGTGATAGTTGCGCTCGTTCACGCCCGAGATCGGATACGGCATGTCGAAAGTAATGCCGACCAGCGAGGGCGCCAGCAGCCGCTCGGCCGACGACCCGCCCGCAACTGCCGGCGAAGCCATGCCGTCGCCCGGCGGATTCGGCGCGGCCGCAGGCACCGGAAGGTCAGTGCAGTCCCAGTAGCCGGTGGCATCATTCCGCACGCAGTGCCGCGCTGGAAACCAGCGCCGGTCCATGTGCGCCGAACGCAGCTCGGCGTGATTGGGATCATCGAGCGTCAGGTAGCGGACCGCGAAGCGTGCACCGTCGCCCAGGCCGGCGATGCCGGCCTCGAAGTCAGCGAGCGTGGCGACCGGTCTCGAATTCAGTTCGGTAATGACGGCGCCGCGCGGCACGCCGGCGGCATCCAGGCTGTAGCCGGCGGAAGCCACGAATACACCGCTGATCGGCAGATGAAAATGGCGCGCCTCCTGATACGAGAGCGTGTGCACGACGGCGTCGCCGAACTCGAGGTAACTGGCCGGCGTGATCGCGTGCAGGTCATCGACCTTGAGTTGCACGGTGAACGGCTGCCCGCCGCGCTCCAGCTCGAGCTGCACGCGGCCGCCGACCGAATCGTCGAGCACGGCCTCGAGTGGCTCGAAACCTGTAAGCGGTTGGCCGTTCACACGCACAAGTACGTCGCCTGGAGCGAGCACCTTGTCGCTCGCCGAGCCGGGCTGCACACGCTCGACCACCAGCATGCCGGTGTTGGCCGGCTGCGCCGCGCGCGCGGCGGCTTCGGTTGCAGTGCGCAGCCCGAGGCGCCGCAGTTCGTCATACGGCCGGTAATGAAATTCCGTTTCGATCGTGCCGCGAGTGACCGGCTTGCCCTGCTGTATCAGCTGCAGCGCCCGCTGCACGCGTCCGAGCGGCAGGTAGAAACTCGTGGCTGAACCGGTCGATCCGCCCGCGTTCAGCGCCACCACGCGGCCCTGCACGTCGACCACCGGCGAACCGGAGGAACCTCCGGACGTGCTCGAAGCCGCCTGGATATAGAACGTGTTGAAATCATTGTAGCGGCCGATGCCGTAATCGGGCGCCTCCCGATCGAGGCGCGCAATCGTGCCCGAGAGTATCGACAACTGCTCGCCCGCATCGTTGCCGACCACGCGGATCTCGCGCCCGACCTGTGCCGCCTCGGGCGCCAGCGGCAGCGAGCGCGGCGTGATGAAGCGCAGCTTGGCCGGGTCGTAGCGATAGATGCCGAAGTCGTGCACCGGGTCGCGATACAGCGGNNTCGACCACGAAGCCGGTGGCCTGCGCCGAGACGTTGCGTTCCGTGTCGAAGGAGCGCGTCTGGTCGATCTCGATCGTGACCACACTGCCGGCAATGCGCTCGAGCGTGCGCGCCCAGTCAGCGGGCGGAGCGACTTCCACGACGACCGGCACGGTCGCGAGCTTTGCAGCGGCGTGTGTCGCGGCTCGCGTTGCAGCGATTGGCGTCGCAGCGGGTGCCGCGGCCCATGCGGCTCCGGACAGCCNNTCGCGGCCAGCCGCGCGGCAGTGCGAAGAGCGCGACGGCGGCCGCTCACAACGACGCTCCGAAGCTCGCGCGGAAACGTGCCGCGAATTTCGCCTGGTCATACATGTGCTGCTGCGTGCCGTGCGACTCGATCTTGAGCGCGCCGGCCAGCGAGGCGATGCGGCCGGTGGTCGGCCAGTCGCTGCCGCGCTGCAGGCCAAAAAGCAGGCCGGCGCGGTACGCGTCGCCACAGCCGGTCGGGTCGGCCAGGCGTTCGGCACGCGCAGCCGGAATCTCGTGCCGCTTGCCGTCGGCGTAAATCCAGGAACCTTCGCCGCCGCGAGTGACGATCAGTGCGCGCACACGCGCGGCAATTTCGTCCAGCGACCAGCCGGTGCGCTCGGTGAGCATGCTGCCTTCGTAGTCGTTGACGGCGACCCA
>PMNQ01000072.1 GCA_003162555.1 Gammaproteobacteria bacterium
TGATGTGCAGCGTCTCGCTCGCGCCGTCGTGCTCGTGCACGAAAGTGCCCTGGTAATTGCGGCTCGTCAGCGCGCGCTCCATGCGTTCGAGCAACCCGCGCGCGTCATCCGCGACCGCCGCGAAGCTGGCGGCCAGCGCCGCCGCGGCAAAGGCCGTGCCGAGTCTGTGGCTACTTGCCGCCATCTGCCATTGCCGGCGCGGGCGCCGGCTGTACCAGTTCGTTGCCGACCAGATCGGACAGCAGGCTGCCGCGCGCCAGCGGCGAGGAATACTCGCTGTGCGCGACGACATAGTCGGCAAGCGAGCCCTGCAGCGCCATGTTGTTGTCGCTGCTCAGCGGCGGCACGGTGTAGCTGGCCAGAGCGCCACCCGCCGCGCCGGTGCCCGTGCCCGGGCCGATCAGCCGCAAGTTGGTCACCGCCACCTGCACCGGCGCGCTTGCGCGCGCCGCCACGGGAGCAGCCACGGTCGCGACATCCTGCACCGGCAGGTCGTTGCGCAACATCATGACGGCGACGCCGGCCACGCCGGCGGCCACCGCCGAGCCGAGCGCCGCACTGCGAAACAGCCGGCCGCGGCGCACGTTCACGCGCGCCGGACTCGCGCCGGCCAGCGCCGCGCTGACGCGATGCGCGAAATCCGGCCGCACCTGCGCAAGCGGCTCTGCGCGCAGTGCCGCGCCAATGACCGAGTAGCGCGACCAGGTGGCGCGCAGCTGCTCGTCGCGCGCCAGCCGGCGCGAGAGCAGTTCGCATTCGACGGCTGGCAATTCGCCGTCGAACATCGCAGAAAGCTGGCTGGCCCGTTCGTCCTGATTCACGTTAGCTCCTGGGTGCGGCCGAGGCCGCCGTCAAATACTTCGCGCAACTTGCCATCGATGGCCTCGCGCGCCCGAAAAATGCGTGACCGCACCGTGCCGACCGGGCAGTTCATCGCGGCAGAAATCTCTTCGTAGCTGAGGCCCTCGAGCTCGCGCAACACGATCGCGGTGCGCAGGTCTTCGGGCAGCGCGCCAATGGCGGTGTGCACGATGTTGCGGATCTCCTCGCTCAGCGCCAGGCCTTCCGGCGTATCCGGATCACGCAGCCGCCCGCTCATGTCGGCGCCATCCTCATGGCCGGGGGCGTCGAGCTCGTAGCCGATCGGATTGCGCTCGCGCGACACCAGCGCGTTCTTCGCGGTGTTGATCGCGATGCGGTACAGCCAGGTATAAAAAGCGCTGTCGCCGCGGAACTGCGGCAACGCTCGATAGGCTTTGATGAATGCTTCCTGGGCGACATCTTCAGCATCCGCCGGATTGCGGACGTACCGCATGACCAGTTTGACCACTTTGTGCTGGTACTTGAGCACCAGCAGGTCGTAGGCGGCGCGCTCGCCGGCCTGCACGCGCCGCACCAGGATCAGATCGGCCACCGCCGCACTCATGGAGGCGGACTCGGCGGGCAATCCATCGCCAGCGCGCAGCAGCGAGGGTTCTGACCCGGGTGGGAGTTGGAAGTTCGGCATAGTTCGGGCCTTCCCTGCACCAAACTGAACGCAGCTGAGGCCATCGCCAGCCAGTCTAACAGCAGAGCCGGGCTGGAGTTTCATGGCGACCTGTCGTGACCCACCGAAGCTAAGAATCTCATCCTCGCTTTGATAGCCCGCCATGCATTCGGTTCCACGCGGGTCGAGTCCAGCGTCATATATCGGCGGCCCCGGGGCAGCGGCCAACACAGCCACAGCAGTGGCCCCAGCAAACGTGGCGCAGCGGGTTGAACATAACTGGCCGCGGTCTGTGCCGGTTCATGCCGCCATTGCCCATCAGGTCCGCAGTGCAACCGACCGCTGTAGCCCAGAAAGCTGCGAACGCCCCGCCACAGCGCGACCATTACCAGCAACAGCAGGCCGAGCCGGCACCACCACGGCAGATCGCAGCCCCACCACAGGCCCGCTCCCATCGCCACGCACCATAGCGCCCAGGCGAGACTTAAGCGCGGGGATCCGCGCAGTTCAAATTCGAGTGGCGGCCAGTTGCGCGACGAGCGCGGCGAAGGCCGGATCGGCGGGTCTTTCATCCTTGAGCAGGTAAGCCGCCATCTCGGGATCAGGCAAGTCGAGAAAGCGTGCGAACTGCGCCCTTTCGTCATCCGAAGCCTGCCCGTAGCGCCGCTCGAGCCAGCCCGCGAGGATCAGGTCCAGCTCCCTGACGCCGCGCCGGCTGCGCCATACCAGCTCACCGGGCGCCAACTTACCGGGCGCCAACTCGCCGGGCGCGCTGCTCAATGCGTCCGCTCCAGCATCATCCGCTTGATGTCGGCGATCGCCCGCGCAGGATTGAGGTCCTTCGGGCAGGCCTCGGTGCAGTTCATGATCGTATGGCAGCGGTACAGCCGGAACGGGTCGTTCAGCGCGTCGAGACGCTCGCCCGTGGCCTCATCGCGCGAATCGACGATCCAGCGATAGGCGGCCAGCAGCGCCGCTGGCCCCAGATACCGATCGCCGTTCCACCAGTAGCTCGGGCAGGAGGTCGAACAGCAGGCGCACAGGATGCACGCCGAGGGCCGGTCGATCTTTTCCTGGTCTTCCTTGGACTGGAGCCGCTCCCGGTCAGGAGACACGGGTGTGCGCGCCTGTAGCCAGGGCTTCACTGCCGCGTACTGCGCGTAGAAATTGCTGAGGTCGGCCACCAGATCCTTGACCACCGGCAGGTGCGGCAAGGGATAGATGCGCACTTCGCCACCGCCGAGATCGGCGCAGGACTGCGTGCAGGCGAGCGTGTTCACGCCGTTGATGTTCATCGCGCAGGAGCCGCAGATGCCTTCGCGGCAGGAGCGGCGCAGCGAGAGCGTCGGGTCGACCTCGTTTTTTATTTTCAGCAGTGCGTCGAGCACCATCGGACCGCAGGTCGCCATGTCGAGTTCGTAGCTGTCGACGCGCGGGCGCTGGCCCGACGCCGGATCAAAGCGATAGACGCGGAAGGTGCGCGGCCGCGTTGCGCCTGCCGCGGCGGCATGGTGCTTGCCGGCGTGCTTGTCGATCCTGGAGTTCGGCGGCAGGGTGAATTCAGCCATCGCAGGTTGCTCCTCGCGTCACCGTGAATGCGTTCGTCAAGGCAAATCCTCGCATCAACGTGGGTCCGCGCATCAATAGGTGCGCGTCTTGGGCGGTATGGTCTCGACTTCGTCGGTCAGCGTATTCAGGTGCACCGCGCGGTAGTCGAGCCGCGCGCTGCCCTTATCATCGACCCAGCACAGTGAATGCTTGAGCCAGCGCGCGTCATCGCGCTCCGGGAAATCCTCGCGCGCGTGCGCGCCGCGGCTTTCCTGGCGATTGGCGGCCGAGTTGATGGTCGCGGTCGCCTGCAGCAGCAGGTTTTCCAGCTCCATGGTCTCGATCAGGTCGGTGTTCCAGATCATGCCGCGATCGCTCACGCGCACATCGGCCAACGAGCCAAACGTGCGCGCCAGCGACTGGCAGCCAGCCGCAAGCGTCGCGCCGCTGCGGAATACGGCCGCGTCAGCCTGCATGGTGCGCTGCATTTCCAGCCGGATCTGCGCCGTGGGCCGCGAGCCGGCGGCATTGCGCAGCCGGTCGATGCGTGCCACGGCCGCATCGCCCGCCGTGCGCGCCAGCGGCTTCTGCGCCGCGCCGGCTTTAAGCGACGCGGCGCAATGGCGCGCGGCCTCACGTCCGAAGATCACCAGGTCGAGGAGCGAGTTGGAACCGAGCCGGTTGGCGCCGTGCACGGAAACACAGGCCGCCTCACCCACTGCCATCAGCCCCGGCACCACCGCGTCGGCCCCGTTGGCGCGCGTCACCACCTCGCCCTGCACGTTGGCCGGCACGCCGCCCATGTTGTAGTGCACGGTCGGCAGCACCGGAATCGGCGCCTGCGTGACATCCACACCCGCAAAAATCCGCGTCGTCTCCTGGATGCCCGGGAGGCGTTCGCGTATCACCTCGGGTCCCAGATGCTCGAGGTGCAGGTTAATGTGATCGCGCTGCTCGCCCACGCCGCGGCCTTCGCGGATTTCGATGGTCATGGCGCGGCTGACGACATCACGCGAAGCCAGGTCCTTCGCATTCGGCGCGTAGCGCTCCATGAAGCGCTCGCCGGCTGCGTTGGTGAGATATCCACCCTCGCCGCGCGCGCCTTCGGTGATCAGGCAGCCCGAGCCGTAGATACCGGTGGGATGGAACTGCACGAACTCCATATCCTGCAGCGGAAGCCCTGCGCGCAGCACCATGCCGCCGCCGTCACCGGTGCAGGTGTGCGCGGAAGTGCAGGAAAACCAGGCGCGGCCGTAGCCGCCGGTGGCGAGGATCGTGGCCTGCGCGCGGAAGCGGTGCAGGCTGCCGTCCGCCAGGTCGATGGCAACAACGCCGCGGCAGGCGCCGTCTTCCATGATCAGGTCGACAGCGAAATATTCGATGAAGAACTGCGCGTCGTGTTTGATCGATTGCTGGTAGAGCGTGTGCAGCATCGCGTGGCCGGTGCGGTCCGCGGCGGCGCAGGTGCGTTGCGCGATGCCCTTGCCGTAATGCGTGGTCATGCCGCCGAAGGGCCGCTGATAGATCAGGCCCGAGTCTGTACGTGAGAATGGAACCCCGTAGTGCTCCAGCTCGATCACGGCCGCGCTCGCCTGTTTGCACATGAACTCGATCGCGTCNNGTGTCGTACATGTGCCAGCGCCAGTCGTCCTCGCCCATGTTGCCGAGCGCCGCGGAAATGCCGCCCTGCGCCGCCACGGTGTGACTGCGCGTCGGAAACACCTTGGTGATGCAGGCTGTGCTCAGGCCCGCTTCGGCCAGCCCGAGCGTCGCACGGAGTCCCGCGCCGCCGGCGCCTACGACAAGTACGTCGTGGCTGTGGTCCGTGAAAGCGTAGTCGCTCATGACGCGCTCCGCAGCGCGATGCGCAGCANNCTGGTCCGTGAACGTAGTCCTCGATGACCACCTGCACGCCAAGGCGTGAGTGCCAGCACATGGTGAGCAGCAGCAAAGCCAGCCACACCGCATTCCAGCCCGAAGCGATCCAGATCGTCACCGCAGCGTGGTCGCCGAGCGGCAGGCCGAACAGTGAAATCAGGAACCACAGCGTCAGCGGGACGAGCGCGAGGGCCGTGACGCGCTGCGCCCACCAATGCGCGGCGCCCTCGCCCGCGCTGCCGCGACCGAGCACCACCGCCAATGGCGAACGCAGCTTCACGGCGACCCCAGGTGCCGGCAGAACAGCAGGCAGGCCGCGGCGAGGAAGCCGATCAGCGCCACCGCCAGCGCGATCCGCCCGCTGATGCGCGCGGCGCGCCGCTCGAGGCCGACGCCGGCATCCCAGGCCAGATGCCGCAGCCCGTTGACGAAGTGATAGCAGAACGCCGCGAGCCACAGCAGCAGCAGGATGCGGCCGCATGCACTGCCCAGCAGCGAGGTCGCGCGTGCGTAATCGCTCTCGCCAGCCGCGGCGCTGCACAGCCACCCGACCAGCACCGCGAGACCGAGCGCCATCCACAATCCGGTGATCCGGTGCAGGATCGACAGGGCCATGGTGTACATGAACCGGTAGATCCCCAGGTGCGGCGACAGCGGACGATCCTGCATGGGCTTGAGTTTCCCTTAAGTGCCCGTCAGAAATCGATGCAGCGCCCGGCACGTTCCCAATCGCCGTAGCGCGTGGGATCAGGACCCTGCGGTCCGCCGGTTTCTTGAGTTGAGGCCGCCAGGGCTGCAGCAGCAGCTGCCTCGGCGGCCGTCGTTGCGGTCGCCGCGGGCGCGGACGGGGCTGTGCCAGGTGTCGCCCGCGTCGTTTCCGGGCTGGAATCAGGCGCATTGGGCATGGCGCGGAAGTGTGCCAGAACCGGGCAGTTCCGACCATCGGAATTGCAAGCGGCCGCAGTGGATTAGAATCGGGCGATGGCGACGGAAAGGCACGACGGCGGCGCGGATTCACTACCGGACTACGGACTGCTGCATTTTCGCGGCGCCGACGCTCGGAAATTCCTGCAGGGCCAGCTTTCCAACGACCTGAACGCGCTGGGTGCGGACGAGCTGATGCTCGCAGGTCTCCACAACCCGCAGGGCCGCGTGCTCGCGCTGCTGCGTCTCGCCGCGCTCGCTCCCGATCACATCGTCGCGCTGCTCCCCGCCGAGTTGGCCGAGAGCGCGGGCGCGCTGCTGCGCCGTTACGTGCTGCGCGCGAAAGTCGTCATCAGCGCCGAGACGGCCGCGATCGCGGTCGCTGAGCTGCGTGAGCGGATGCCGGCGTCGTCGGCGCTGCTGGGCCCACACGCACGCGCGCACAACGTTGCGGCCGGAATACCGCAGGTCTACGTCGCGACCAGCGGCGAGTTCGTGGCGCAGATGCTGAATCTCGATTGCATTGGCGCGATCTCGTTCAACAAGGGTTGCTACACAGGCCAGGAAATCATCGCGCGCTCCCACTATCGTGGGCGCACGAAGCGGCGGATGCAGCGCTTCGTCAGCAGCGGCACGGTCGCGCTCGCGGCGGGTGACGCCGTGCTCTTGAGCGACGGGCGCAGCGCGCGCATCGTCGATGCAGTCACGCTGGCCGACGGCCGCCGAGAATTTCTTGCTGTCGCGCCGCTCGAGATTCCTGCAGCCGGAGCGGCCGCTGGCGAGACATCGCCCGAAAGCGCCGCGCCGGTGCGCCGCGTGGATGCATCGCCGCTACCGCTGCCGTATGCGCTGCCGGACTAGGGCCTGTTCACGCTTGGGGCACTGAGTGCCCGCGTGAGGCCGCGCCCGAAAACCATCAACACCAGTCCGCCGGCCACGCCCATCAGCGCGTGCAGGCTCCAGAAACTCATCGGACTCATGCGCTCATAGCGGCCGCCGATCCAGCCCACCAGCAGGTTGGTCACGAACAGATTGACGAACACCAGGCCCACCATGGTCGAGTTGACGCGCGCTGGCGCCGCCCGCGACACGAGCGCCAGCATTGCAGGCCAGTAGTAGATAAAGGTCAGCCCGAGACCGACGCAGTACAGGAACGGCCAGATCGGGCTCAGAAGTTGTCCGTCAGCGGCATAAATCGCGCCGGCCAGCATCACGTTGCTGCCGGCGCCGATCCAGGAGCCGATGGCGATCTTGTTGATGTCACCGGGACCGCGACCGCGCGCGGCCTGCCGCCGCCACAGCCACAGGAGCGGCGCTGCGCTGAGCGTCGAGGTCAGCGAGTCGATCGACTGGAACCATGGCACCGGGATGTGCCAGGTGCCGACGTCGAGCGCCACGTGTTGCTGTATCCACACCGGCATCACATTGAAATGCTGCGTGTAGGCCAGCGAGGGCAGGATCGAGATGACGATGACGGCGATGAGCGCGCCAATCACACGCCAGTCGGCTCGAGTCAACGGATGCTGCTGCTCCACCGCTCTCGCCACCCGGGCAGGCAGGTATTTATATCCGGTCAGATAGGTGATCAGGCCGGCGAGCATGAAGACCGCTGCGACCCCGAATCCAGTATGCCAGCCAAAATATAGCGCCAGCGCTCCGCACACCAGCGGCCCGAGTACCGCACCGATGTTAATGCCGGTGCTGAAGATCACGAAGCCGCGCGAGCGCCGCGCTTCGTCATCACGCGGATACAGCGCGCCGACCTGCGCGGAGATGTTGCCCTTGAGCAGGCCTGAACCCAGCACCAGCAGCAGCAGCGCGAGCAGGAAGGATTCATCGAAGGCCATGGCAATGTGGCCGGCGAACATCGACAGCGCGCCGATCACGACGGCGTTGCGTTGGCCGATCCAGCGATCGGCGAGCATGCCGCCCAGTAGCGGGGTGAAATACACCATGCCCGCGTAGAGCCCGAACAACTGCGAAGCCAGCGCCTGCGGCGAGAGCGGCCCGGACAACGACTCCATTCCCGCGCGGAGCTGCGCAAAACCGACGATGTGTTCGACATGGCCCGGGAGCAACAGCTGGTTGACCATGTACAGCACGACCAGCGCAGTCATGCCGTAGTAGGAGAATCGCTCCCAGGTTTCCGTAAAGGCGAGGAAGTACAATCCCTTCGGGTGACCGAAAAGGTTTGGGCCCTCGGCGCGCGGCGGCGCGGCTGCTTCGCTGCTCAGCATGACTCCCCTCTGTTGGGCAACACCCTACAGACGAATCGGCCTGCTGAACAGTTGTCCCGGTGGCGGCAGTTTTCCCAGCGGCGGCAGACAGGAATTTCATGCAGCGACGTTTCGTGACGGCGGACGTGTTCAGCGATCGGCGCTTCGGGGGCAACCCGCTGGCCGTCGTGCTGGATACGGCTGGCCTGACGACGGCGCAAATGCAACTCGTGGCGCGGGAATTCAACTATTCGGAGACGACATTCGTGCTGCCGCCGCAGGACGCTGCGCACACCGCGCAGGTGCGGATTTTCACGGCCACCCAGGAAGTGCCCTTCGCCGGGCATCCGAACATAGGCACCGCGGTCATGCTGGCGCAGTTGCGTGAACGGGCCGGCAGTGCGCCACTGGAAAACCTGGTGTTCGAAGAAGCAGCTGGGCTGGTACCGATCCGCTTGTTGCGCGAGGCGGCTCAGGTCGTGGGCGCGGAGTTGACCGCGCCGGAGCCGCTGTCGGTGGGCGCGTCGGTGTCGCGCGAGGACGTAGCGGCATGCCTGTCGATTTCGCCATCTGATATCAGCAAGCTGAATCATCCGCCGCAGGTCGTGTCCGTCGGCCTGCCGTTTCTGGTGGCTGAACTGAACTCGCGTGATGGGCTGGCCCGCTGCAAGCCCGTGACCATGGCTCACGAACGCGTGCTGCCGCCGATCGGCACCGACGCGATATTCGCCTACGTGCGCGGTGGCGCAAGCGGTGAGCTGCACGCGCGCATGTTCTCGCCGCTGGATGCCACTGTTGAAGATCCGGCCACCGGCAGCGCGAGCGGCGCCACGATGGCGCTGCTCGCTACGTTGCAGCCCGATACCGACGCCGAGCGTTCGTGGCGCGTCGAACAGGGAGTCGACATGGGCAGGCCGAGCCTGATTCTGGGACGCACGGTAAAGCGTGGCGGCATGGTCACCGCGGTTCACGTCGCGGGTCAGGCCGTCGTGGTAATGAGCGGTACGCTCAACGTACCCGCCGAGGCCGCCTAACTGTTGACGGCCTTCAGCACGCGCGTCGGCTGGGAAATGCCGTAGCCCTGCGCGTAGTCGATGCCGATGCTGGTCAGCATCTGGATGATCTCGGCGTTCTCGGCAAACTCGGCGATGGTCTGCTTGCCNNTCGGCGTTCTCGGCAAACTCGGCAATAGTCTTTTTGCCGGTCAGGTGCCCGATTTCGTTGATCGAGCGCACCATCTCGCGGTCGATCGGGTCGTGCAGGATCTCGCGCACGAAGCTGCCGTCGATCTTGAGGAAGTCCACCGGGAAGTGCTTCAGGTAGCCAAACGAGGCAAAGCCAGTGCCGAAATCGTCGAGCGCGAACTTGCAGCCCAGCTCCTTGAGCGCCTGGATGAAGCGGTTGGCCTGCGAGAAGCTCGCGACCGCCGCGGTCTCGGTGATCTCGAAGCAGATCTTGCTGGCCTCGATGCCGCTCTTCTGGAACTGGTCGATGACGAAGGGCAGGAACTTGTCGTCGCCGAGGCTCTGGCCGGAAAGGTTGATCGAGCACATCACCAGCCGCTCGCGCTCGTCGGCCTCGGACACCAGCCAGCGGAAGGCGTTTTCTATCACCCAGCGGTCGATGTTGGGCGTGATGTTGTAGCGCTCGGCCGCCACGATGAAATTGTCGGGCGAGATGATGCGGCCGGCCTCATCGCGCATGCGCAGCAGCAGCTCGTAGTGCGCGCCGGTCTCGGGTTTTTGCAGCGGCTGGATCGCCATGCGGTAGAGTTCGAAGCGCCCTTCCTCGAGCGCGGCGTTAATGCGCGCGGCCCACTGCATTTCGCGGCGGCGGCGCATCAGTTCGATGTCATTTTCGGCGAAGCTGTGCACGCGGTTGCGGCCCTGCTCCTTGGCCGCCTGGCAGGCGCTGTCGGCGGCGGAGATGATCGAGGCCACGTCCTCGTTTTCGGCGGTGACTGGCACCACGCCGATGCTCGCGCCGAGCCGGAACACGCGTTCTTCCCAGGTGAAACGGAAGTTGCGCACCGCTTCGCGTAGCGTTTCCGCCATGCGCATCGCCTCGTCGAGCGAGCAGCTCTCGAGCAGGATGCCGAACTCGTCACCGCCGAGGCGCGAGAGCGTGTCGCGCCAGCGCACCTTCGATTTCAGCAGCGCGCCGACCTGGCCGAGCAGCGCATCGCCGGCGCTGTGGCCACAGGTATCGTTGACGATTTTGAACTGATCCAGATCGAGCACGCACAACGCGTACGAAGTCTCCCGCGCCTTGGCGCTTTTCAAGGCTCGCTCCATGCGGTTTTCGAATTCACGGCGGTTCACGAGGCCGGTCAGCACGTCATGGCTGGCGTGATAGCTCAGGCGGCGATTGAGCTCGCGCGCCTCGCTCACGTCATGGAACACCAGCACGCCGCCNNTCGCGCCGGATCAGCAGCATCGGCCGCACCGACTTGATCGCGCGTGCCCGGCGGATCGCCACGGTCAGCGGGTTTTCGAGCGGTTCGCAGGTTTCCTCGTGGAAAGCGCGGAAGATTTCCTCGACGGGCTTGCCCATCGCGTCTTCGAGCCGCCAGCCGGTCAGGTCTTCGGCCACCGGATTGATGTAGTCGATGACGGAGGCGGCATTGGTGGTCACGACGCCGTCACCGATCGACTGCAGCGTGATCTGCGCGCTCTCCTTCTCGCGGAACAGCGCCTCTTCGTACAGCCGGCGCTCGGTGATGTCGAGTTCCACACCGACCAGCCGCAGCAGCCGCCCGTGCGGATCGACCGTCGCCTTGGCGCGGCTCTGCACCCAGCGCCACTCACCGCTCCGGTGATGCATGCGATGCACGCTCTCGAACATCGGCGTCTTGCCGGCGACATGATCGCGGATGGCGTTCTGCACGCGCACCGAATCCTCGGGGTGCACCAGCGTGCGCCAGTCGAAATTGCGCCGCAGCTCGACCGTGTCGTAGCCGAGCATGATGCGCCAGCGTGGCGAGAAATAGGTCTCGCCGGCCTCGACGTCAAAATCCCAGAGTCCGTCGTTGGCAGCGAGTTCGCCGAGTTCACTACGGCCTTCGAGGCGTTCTAGCGAGATGGCGAGCCGAACGCGCTCGAGGCCCGCCGACAGGCTGCTGCCGAGGAGTTTAAGCAGCAACTGCAGGTTGACATCGAAATTGTCGCGCGGCAGACCGTACACCAGCCCCAGGAGGCCTGCCGCTTTGCCGCGGATACGGAATGCAACCAGGAGCGCCGCGCCCACCGACAGGTCGGCGAGCAATCCGGCATCAGTGGCCTGTTCGCGGCGCGGCTCAGCGGTATCGCGGAATTCCGACAGACGCAGGTGTTCGGTGCGCGCGGATACATACGGCAGCCGCTCGAGCGGGATGCCGCGCAGACCGTCCGGATGCACCTGTGCGAAGGAACCGCCGGCAACCATCACCGTTTCGATGTGCGATCCGGTGGCGTCGAAAAAGGCACTGAACGCGCCATCGGCCGAGGTGGCCTCGCGCAGGATCGTGAGGCACTGGCGGATCGTTTCGTCCGCCGTCGCGCGCTGCAGATTCTGGAAATCGACCGCGATCTTGGTGCAGGCCATATCCAGGCCCGGTGGCGGCCGCTCGACGCGGCCGGTCCAGAACTGCGGCGCCAGCACATCCGAAGCTGTGTAATCGTTTCCGGCTGCGGGCAGTTTGCTCATCGACGCCGGATTCTCCCACACTGTCGCAGGAAGGCAACCCAAGTCCGCGCCATTGCTGGCTATCGCAGCGAACCGTGACGAGCGTCTCTATTCGACCGGAGCTCAGGCCCGCAGCGCCGCCTGTGCGGCGCGGAAAGTCGCGTGCAAGCGCTCCTCGAGCTGCTGCTGGGCCTGTTCGACGCCGGCGGCATCGAGGCCGCGCGGGACCATCAGCGGCTCGCCGATCGCGATGGCGATGCGCGCGAACGGCCACGGCAGCACGAACTTGTCCCAGTGAATCAGCCAGGCGCGCGAGGCCGCGTAGGCCAACGGCAGCAGCGGCCGCGCCGACATCTGCGCCAGCAGGACCGCGCCGGGCTTGCACTTGAAGCGCGGACCGCGCGGACCGTCGGGATTCAGCACCGGCGAAACCTGCTCGCGCATCAGTGCCTGGAAATATTCCTTCATCGCCAGCGCACCGGTACGCGTCGAGGAGCCGCGGATCACGTGACCGCCGAGGCGCCGCATGATCATGGCGCCCAACTCGCCATCGAGCGACGGACTGATGAGGAAACCGACGCGCAGCGGCCGCGTGTGCTGTTGCGCCAGCAGGAACTGCGCGCAGAACAGGTGATGCTGGTGCCAGTACACCGGCAGGAACGAGGGTTGCTGCGCCAGCACCGCGTCCAGGTGTTCGGCGCCGACGACGACGCGGACGCGGCAGCTGCGCCACCACAAGCGCACCAGCCCGACGACGAACGGCGCAGCAAAGCGGTAAAGAAGGCGGCGGCCGGGCTTGAGCCGCTGGTTTGAGATGCTGACCTGGCCGTAGAGTCCGCCGCGCAGGCCGCCGTCACCGGGCGCGTTCGGGCGCGGATCGTTCACGGCCGCAGCGCCGGCGGCAGCCGGGGGAGCCGTGAGTACGCTAGAATGACGCGGTTCATCGCCTAACATTCACTGGTTTATCCCGCAGCGTCAACCGCAACAGTCCTGCATGAATGCCAACACGCTGAGCGAGCTGCTGCAGGCGCAGCGCGGTGCCGACCGCTCGATCACCTACCACGAGAGCGAGACGGGTCAGCGCGTAGTGCGCTATGGCGAACTCTGCGAGCGCGCGCTCGGCATCCTGCATCACCTGCAACAGCTCGGCGCCAGGCCCGGCGACCGGCTGCTGCTGTTTCTCGCCAGCAACGAAGCGTTCATTGACGCGTTCTGGGCCGGAATCCTCGGCGGTATCGTGCCGGTGCCGGTCGCGCCCGGCATCAGCGACGAACACCGCCACAAGTTGCTGCGCATCGCCGCGCAGCTCGGCCGGCCGTTCCTGTATACGGAGCGGCGCCTGCTCGAACGCATCCGCAATTTCGCCGACGAGCACCAGCAGCAGAGCGCCTATGCGCGGCTCGCCGAGCGCGCCTTCGTGACCGACGACCTGGTCGACGTGGCGCGCGCCGGGCGTATCCACGTGTCGAAGCCGGAGGATCCGGCCTTCGTGCAGTACTCGTCCGGCTCAACCAGCTCGCCCAAGGGCGTGGTGCTGACGCACGCCAACCTGCTCGCCAACATGCGCGGCACGACCAGTGCGGTGCGTTACACCGACCAGGATGTCGGCCTGTCGTGGATGCCGCTCACCCACGACATGGGGCTGATCGGATTTCACATTTTTCTGGTTGGCAATCGCATCAACATGCACCAGATGGCCACCGAGCTGTTCGTGCGCCGGCCCGTGCTNNCTGAAGGTGCTGGGCGACCGTCCGCTCGATGCGCTCGATCTTCGCAGCGTGCGCGTGATCTTCAACGGCGCCGAGCCGATCAGCCTGAGCCTGTGCGATGAATTCATGGATCGCTGCGCACCGGCGCATCTGGCGCGCAACGCGATGTTTCCCGTCTACGGACTGGCTGAGGCGAGCGTCGCGGTCAGCTTCCCGCCGCTCGGCGCCCCCTATCATGCGAGCCNNACAAGGACGACGGCGCGAGCGCGTCGACGTGGACCGAAGACGGCTGGCTGCGCACCGGCGACCTGGGCGTGGTGCACGAGCGCGAGCTGTACATCACGGGCCGCCACAAGGAGATCCTGTTCGTCAACGGCCAGAACTATTACCCGCACGATCTGGAAGCGGTCGCGCTCGAAGTGCCGGGCATCGAGCTCGGCAAGATCGTCATCAGCGGTGTGCGCGCAACCGGCGCCGAAAGCGATGCGCTGGTGGTGTTCGTGCTCAACCGCGGTGAACTCGCGGATTTTCTCCCGCTCGCGCAGCGCGTGGCGCGGCGCATCGGCGAACATGCCGGCCTCGCCGTCGATGCCGTGGTGCCGGTGCGCCGCATTCCCAAGACCACCAGCGGCAAGGTGCAGCGGCACCTGCTCGAAGAGGAATACCTGGCCGGCGCCAACGACGCGGATCTCGCCACGCTCCGTACACTCGCGGCGGCCACGGGCGTGCGCCTCGACGGCGGAAGCAGCGTGGAAGCAGAACTCCAGGCCATCTGCGACGCTGCGCTGGAGGGGCGGCAGATTCAACCAAACGACAGCCTGTTCGACGTCGGCGTAAGCTCGCTCAAGCTGGTCGGCATGCAGGAACGCATCGAGCAGCGTTGGCCCGGGCTGATCGATGTCACCGACATCTTCGATCACCCGAGCATCGCCGAGCTGGCACGACTGATCGAAACCCGGCAGCAAGGGAGCGGCGCCCGATGAGTGAGACTTCGACACCGAACGCGGCCGGCGGTTCGCGCGCGCTGGTCGCCGTGCGCCGCGGCGCAGCCCGGCTGCGCGCCCTGCCCGCGGAGCTGGCGCCGAAGACGTTGGCGGAAGCCTATGCAATCCAGTACGCGATGCTGCGCGAACTCAACAGCAGCATCGCCGGCTGGAAGGCCTCGCTGTTCGATGCCGAGAATGGCATCTGCGCCCCGTTGCCCGCGAACGCAGTGCGCGATGCGCCCGCCTACCTCGTGCCGGCGCGCCTGCCGACGCTGCAGAACACGCGCTTTGGCATCGAGCCCGAGATTGCATTCCGGCTCGGCGCCGACCTGCCGCCGCTCGGCGCCGGCGCCCGCTATGAGCGCGAGGCCGTCAGCGCCGCGCTGGTCAGCGCGCACGCCGTCATCGAGGTGGTCGTCAGCCGCTACATGGATTTCCAGTCGGTCACGCAGCTCGAGCGCGTTGCCGACAGCTTCATGAACGAGCTGCTGATCGTAGGACCTGCGTGCACCTCATGGCGCTCGCTGAAGCTGGCCGAGCTGCCGCTCGAAGTGCGCGTCGACGGCAAGACCGTGTACCAGGCGCGCGGCGGACATCCGCTCAATGATCCGCTGCTGCCGGTGGTCTGGCTCGCCAATCACCTGTCGCAATTCGGGCAAGGACTGCGGGCCGGCGAGATTGTCACGACCGGAAGCTGGAATGATGTCCGGTATGTCACGCTGGAGCAGAGCGTTTCCGCCTGGTTCGACGGCCTCGGCTCGTCGATCGTGCGTTTCTAGCGGCGCAGGCCGCGGCCGCTAGCTGGCCGCGGCCACTTTGGCAGGCGGCTCCAGTTTCCAGCGCCGGTGGGTCCAGGCCCAGTCTTCAGGATGCTCGCGCACCAGCGCCTCGACGCGCGCGGCGTAGCGGCCGATGAGCGTCGGCACATCCAGGTCTTCACCTGCGGCTGCGAGCGGCTCGAAGCGCGTCTCGTAGTAACCGCGGCGCACGCGGCGCAACGCCAGGAAGTACACGCTGTAGTGACCGGCGCGCGCAATCTCCGCAGGTCCTGGAAAAAAAGCCGTTTCCCGTCCGAAGAAACGCAGCCACACGCGCCCCGGGCTGGAGGTGGGCACCTGGTCGGCGACCATGCCGATCGCATGCGCGCTGCCGCGGCGGCGCAGCACTTCGCGCAACAGGCGCTTGCCCGGCACCATGCGCGTGCCAAAGCGNNAGCCACTCCCAGTTGCCCTGGTGCGCGGCGAGCACCAGCACCGGCGTGCCGCGCGCCAGTTCAGCGCGCACGCCGGGCATGTCCGGCAGCGTCATGCGCGCGCGCAATTCGTCGGCTGACATGGTCGCGAGCCGCGGCAGCTCGAACAGCACCGCTGCCAGCGAATCGTAGTGCTGCCGCAGCACACGCTTGCGCGTGCCCGCGTCGAGCTCCGGCAGCGCCGCAGCCAGATTGGCGCGCGCCACGGACACGCGGTAACGCAGTACATCGCGCATCAGGAACGCCAGCGCAGCAGCGAACGCGTACATCACCGGCAGCGGCACTCTGCCGAGCGCGCGCAGCCACCACGCAGGCGTAGACATATCCTTGCTAGAATTCACTCTGCGCGCAGTCTAGCAGCGCCCGTCGCGGGCGCGGAGTACGCCATGCTCTGGATCAAGTGCTTTCACGTGCTGGGCGTCATGGCCTGGATGGCCGGCATCTTCTATCTGCCGCGCATCTTCGTGCATTACAAGGAAGGACGCGCGGCCGGCGAAGACGTGCGCAGGCTCGTGACGATGGCCGGCCGGCTGTACGGCTTCATGACGCTCATGGCGGTGGTGGCGCTGTCGCTGGGCATCTGGCTGTGGCAGGGCTACGGGTATGCGGGCACCTGGCTGCAGGTGAAGCTGCTGCTGGTGCTGGGCCTGATCGGCTACCACCTCGTCTGCCGGGTGTTTGTGCAACGGCTGCGGAACAACGCGGCATTGCCGAACGGCGCGATGCTGAGGCTGTTCAACGAAGCGGCACTGCTGCTGGTCGTGCCGATCCTGATCATGGCGATCGTCAAACCGTTCAGCTGAGCTCGCGGGCGCTCACGCAAACATCTCCCGCTGGAGCCGCAGCACCAGCCGCACGTTTTCTTCCGGCGTATGCTGCAGCACGCCGTGGCCCAGTCCGCAGACCCAGGCCGCACGCACCGACGCCGGCAGCGCGGCCACTGAAGCGAACACCCTGCGCACGTGCGTTTCCAGCTCTGCGGCCGGCAGATGCAGCCATTCCGGATCGAGGTTGCCCTGCAGGCACCAGCGCGGCGTCTGCTCGCGCAGCGTCGCAACCAGATCATGCCGCCAGTCAACGCCCAGGCACTGCAAGGACAGCGGCTCGAGCGCGCGCCAATGTTCCGGACCCGTGTCGCGCGAGTAGTAGATCAACGGCGTGTCCGGGCATGCGGCGCGGAAGCGCGCCACGACCTGCGCCAGCGNNACGCAGTCGGCGCCGGCGCGCGCCTGCAGCACCATGTTTCCGGCCAGCAGCTCGATCAACCGCTCGCAGAAACCCTCGTACAGGCCATCCTCGAGCCCCATCAGGCCCGCGCGCGTAAAACCTTCATGCGAGCCGGCCACCGCGTAGGCGTACAGCGTGAACGGCCCGCCGACAAAACCGATCAGTGCGCGCTCCGCGCCTAAGCGCGGGCGCAGCAGGCGAATCGCTTCGGCCTGGAATTCCATGTGGTTGGCGANNCCCGGTTCGTAGCGCAGGCCCATGCCCATCGCCTCGAGCGGAAACAGCAGATCGGAAAACAGGATGGCCGCATCGAAACCGAAATCGTCGATCGGTCCCATCGTGACTTCGGCCGCCAGCTCCGGCTGCTTGCACAGCGCAATGAATTCATGGCGCGCGCGCAAGGCGCGGTAATGCTTGTGGTAGCGGCCGGCCTGGCGCATGAACCATACGGGCGGACGGCCGCTATTGCGGCGCCCCAGCGCAGCGCCCAGCAACGTTTCACTCACGGGTCAGCTCGTTCAGCAGATAGCCGACGCCGCGGATGCTGCGGATCACGCGCGGCTCACCGGCGTCGGGCTCGACCAGCTTGCGCAGCCGCACGATGAAATTGTCGACGGTGCGCGAGGTCGGAAATTCATCCGCCGACCAGGCCTTGTCCAGGATCTCGTCGCGGCTGACGGCCTTGCCGACCCGGCTGGCCAGCAGCCGCAATACCGCGCATTCCTTGTGTGTCAGCGCATGACTCACACCATCCACTTCCGCGCTGAAGCGCTCGAAATCCACGCGCGCACGGCCGATCAGCACCACGCCGCGCATTGTGCCCGGCAGTTCCGCCAGATCCTGCGCGCGCTTCAGGCAGTTCTGGATGCGCAACAGCAGTTCGCGAAAATGAAACGGCTTGGTCAGGTAGTCATCGGCCCCGATCTCGAGCCCGCGCACGCGCTCTTCCGGATTGCCGTGCGCGGTCAGGAAGATGATCGCGGACTGCGGCACCGCGCCGCGCAATTCGGCGGCGAGTTCGAAGCCGTCGCCGTCCGGGAGCCCCACATCGAGCAAGGCGAGCTGCGGCGCCTGCGTCCGCCAGGCCTGGCGCGCCCGCGCCGCGGAAGCGGCCAGCGTCACGCGGTAGCCCGCGGCCTGCAGCCGCTCAGCCAGCGTTTCACCGACGTTCTTCTCGTCCTCGACGACCAGCAGCTGCACCGGATTGTTCACGGTGCCGCCGCCTCGCGACTCGCAGCAAAATAAAGTTCGGCGCGAAATCCCTGTTCCGGTGCGCTGTGAAATTCGACGCGCCCACCCATACGTTCCATCAGCGCCCGCACCAGGTACAGGCCTACTCCGCTGCCGGCGGAGGCGGCGCCGCGCCCGAAGAGTCGACCAAGCTGCTGCGCACGCACAGCGGTACCGGCGCCATCGTCGCGGTAGTCGAGTAGCACCTGCTCACCGCGCGCACTCGCCGCGAGACGCACCTGCACGCGCTCGCGTTGCGCGTGGCGCACCGAATTCTCGACCAGGTTGCGCAGGATCATCTGCAGCGCGGCTGCATCGGCCAGGATGGGCGGCAGATTCGCGGCGACTTCAACGGCCAGATCCACTCGCGCACCATGCGCATCGGCGATCCCCTGCAGCATGCGCTCGAGCCAGCCGTGCAGCGGCACAGCCTGCTCCGATAGCGGCCCGCCGCCTTCGATGCGCGCGAGCTCCAGCGTCTTGTCGATCTGCGATTCCAGCCGGTGGGAGTCCTCGAGCAGGCGGCGCGCGAGTTCCACGCGCTGGTCGCCCTCGGCAATTGCTTCGGCCTGCAGCCGGATGCTGGTGAGCGGCGTGCGCAGCTCATGCGTCACCGCGGCAAAGAACGCCTGCATGCCGCGCGCGCGCCAGCTTTCACGCCAGTAGAGCCAGGCCAGCAGCGCGCTCACGGCCAGCAGCAACAGGAAAAACACCACCGACTCGCCGACCACGCGGCGGTGCGTGCTGGCCCATTGCGCGGCGACCGCGCTGTCGGTGCTGCCGGTCAATGACTGCAACTCGCTGATCTGGTGCGCCTGGCTGATGACCAGCGCGACCCAGCCTGCGCCCAGGACCAGCACCAGCACGATCCACAGTGCCGCGAGCGCCGCAATCAGGCGCGCACGCCGCGCCGGCATGACGCTGAGTCTCCCCTGGCCGGCCTTGACGTTCACGTGTGCAGCCACTCCCGCCACTGATGCACCGATGGAAATATCGCCGGCTCCGCAACGCCGGCGCGACGCAGTGTCTCGGCGGTCCTGCCCGGTCCGCAGGCGTGCTGGCAATCCGCCCGCAGCTGGCCGCGCCAGCGCTCGAACTGTACGCCACTGTGCCACCAGACCTGCAATGCATCGCGCGGGCCCGCACCCTGATCCGCGGCGCGCGCATGCCGATAAGTAGCCAGCACCGGCACCTCACCCCAGCCAGATGCTGCTTCTTCATTCGTCAGCGCGAGCCACTCGCGCGGCGGTGGCAGCGCGAGGAGAGGAGCCGCGAGCGTGGCGCGCAGCGCCCCGAAGCCCAGCGATTCGGCGCAGCCCTCAACCCAGACGCCGCGCGCTGCGAGCGCAAACCAGCTCTCGGTGCCCGAGACCCAGATGTGGCGGCAACGATTGACTTCGGTCGCGGGCAGTTCAGGCAGCGCGCGGCGATGTGCGATGAAGGCCGCGTTGCTTGCGGCGAGCCACTGTGCGCACAGTGTGGCGGCGCCTTCGACTGCCTCGAGCGTGGGCGCTGGTTGCTCGCTGCCGTCCCAGGCCCGCAGTGGACCGCGCGGTGGCGGCGGCTGTTGCCAGCGCAACTCTGGCGCCGCAGGTCCCGTATCGCCGGCCTCGCGCATATACAGCAACGCGCCGAGTCCCTCGACCTGCACCTGCGTGGCGCCGAATCGTTGGTGACACCCACCGCCACGCTGTGCGAGCAGCGCACGCTCGGCATCGATCGCCGCGCGCGTGGCCGGATGATCGATGGCGGATAACAGCGCGCGCGTGCGCTCGTCAGCGCCGCGGCATTCGATTGCCAGCGCACCCTGCGCCGGCGCCGCCGGGCACAGCGTCAACGGCAACAGCATGCGCGGGAGCCCCGCGAGCAACTCACGCAGCACGGCCGCCGCACCCACCGCCTGGTCCTGCCACAGCCGTGCCAACCCGGCGAATGCGAGCACCACGCCATCGAGCTGCCGCTCGGCACCGCGCGGTTCGCTCAAGCGGCGCAACCGGGTGTCGACGTTGCCGCGCAATTCGCACAGCTCAACGCGCGGCGCGCCAGACGACGCGCCGGGCAGCGCGCGCTGCAGGAACGCCGGCACGAAGGCCTGGCGGCGCGGCGAGGAACTGCCAATGCGCAAGGGCGCGCCACTCGCCAGCCGTTCCGGTACATCGGCGGCGAACACCACGATGTCGCGCGGATTCTCGCGCGCCGGCACCGCGCCGATGTGCAGGCCGGCGGGCAGCTCCAGACTCAGGTCCTTGTACGAGTGCACGGTCAGATCCACCGTGCCCGCAAGCAACGCGGCGTCGATCTCGGCGGTGAAGAATTCCTTGCCCTCGACCTGCGACAGCGGCGTATCGAGGATGCGATCACCGCGTGTATCGATGCCAACGAGTTCGACACGGAGACCGGGGTGGAGCCGTTCGAGCGCCAACGCCACGGCGCTGCTCTGGGCCCGTGCCAGCAGGGAACGGCGTGTTCCTAGCCGTAATGGCCGCTGCGTCATGCGGATCGGGCCCCTGAAAGAGTGTCAGGAGCTAATAGTGGCAAATGCGGCGAGATCTTCCCAGCGCTGTGCTGCTGCGGCATCGGAACCGACCGAGCGCAGCACCGCTTTCTCGGCACAGGCGCGCCGCGCCCGCGCCAACTGCGCGCTGCGCTGGTCGGATTGCACCCGCAGCATGTCGAACAGGGCCGTGAGGTCTGTAAGTGCCGGCACGCCCGCCCAGTGCGCGCTCGTCGATTGACAGAGCCCCAGATGCACGATGCGCCCGCCCTGCCGCGGCCGCGACTGCCAGGCGCCAATGCGGCCGGCATCACGCGCAGCGTCAGGCGGTACGCACAGCACCACGTGGCCTGCCATGGACCAGGCCGCCAGTTCTGCCTGCTCGCTGCTTTCAAGCACGCTGCAGACGCGATTCGCATTGCGCCGTTGCACCAGCCGCTGGAGTTCGAGCGCACGCTCGGGCGTGCGGTTCCAGAGCAGCAGTTCATGCGTGTCGAGCCAGGGCGCCACGGTCTGCGCCAGCTCACCGGCACCCACCAGCAGCGTCGGGCCCTGCGTCGGAGCGCCTAGCAGGCGTCTCACCTGCGAACCATATGAGGTACTACCCAGGCCCGAGAGCTGCCCGGCGCGGACTTCCTTCGTATCCTTGAACAGCCGCTGCACCCAACCATTGAACTGGCGCGACAGCAGGCTCGGCGCGGCGCTGAAGGTGCGCCAGGATTCCTTGATCTGGCCAAATACTTCGGTCTCTCCAGCCAGGCGGCTCTCCAGCCCGCACGCGAACCGCAGCAGGAAGGCGTAGGCCTCGGCCCCGGAAAAAGCCTGCGCGCGCGCGGCGGCCGGCAGGCGTTCGATGATCTGTGTGCGCGCCTCGCGCCCCACGGTGGCCACGACCACACGCTGGCAGGTCGCAATGACCCAGGCCTGCTGCAAGCCACCAGCCGCGGCCAGTTCAGCCGGGCTCAGCGCAATGGCGGCAGCCTCGAAATGCAGTACCTGCAATTCAGCCATTTTCATGGACAGAAGGCTATCTGCCGCAGTTTTGCCTTGTGTCACAAACAGGTCACGCCCGGCCCCGGACTGCCCCGGAGACGTGAGCTGGCGCACATTAAAATGCGCCGCCAAACGGCGACAGGAACTGCGACGGCTGTACACATCAAGGCCTGCGCCAGCAGCTAGATTCGCAGTCCACATGGGTATACGCGCGCAACCTCCGCAGCATCACTGCCGCGGCCCACTCCGGCTGCGCCTGCAGGCTTTTCTGGCCGCCACGGCGCTGGCCGTGAGCCTGCTTGCCTGCGCTCAGGCCCATGCCGAGTGCATCGAGCTGCCCATTCCGGATCTGCAGCCGCTCGCGACCCTGGAGGACGTGAACGCGAACCAGGCGCTCGCCAAGGCGCGCGCACTGATTGCCGCCGGCGTTGGCGATCATTCGATGCCGCCGCTCCGCCTCGCGGCCTTGTACGCCATCGAAGCGCAAAGCAGCAGCATCCTCGAACTCGACGCGGACGCCCGCGCCGCCGCACTCAAAGGCCTCGCGCTCGCCACGCCAAATGACAATCCAGTTTATCTTAGCCTGCTGATTTCCTACGCCGAGACTGTCTACGACACGCCCGGCCTGCGGCAGCAGGTGGACAAGCTGACGACCACCGCCGCGCGTCAGCCACGCGGCTCGCCCGGGAGCGCATGCCTGCTCAAGACACTCGGCTGGCTGCAGCATCGGCTCAACCGGGACGACCTGGCGGTGGGCACGCTGACCAACGCCTTTCGTGACAGCGCACTGCCCGCACTGGCGCGGCAGCGCGCGCGCGTTGCCGAAGCACTGGCGATGGTCATGGACGGCATGGGTGATTTCGATCAGGCGCTCGACCTTATGCAGCAGACGCTCTCGTGGGAGCAGGCGCACCAGGCCGTGCAGCTGCTGTCGGTCACGCGTTATCTGCGCGGCGCCATCCTGCTAGAGAAAGGCGACTACCAGCCGGCGCTGGCCGAGTTTGCCGAGACGCGCGAGCTCGCTCGGCAACTGGCGGATTGGCAGGGAGTCGCCTACGCCGATCTGCGGACCTGCGAAACGCGCATCCAGCTGGGCCAGAGTGCCGCCGGCCGGCCGGCCTGCGAAGCGGCGCAGGCAACGTTTGCCGCCGCCGGCGTCAAAGACCTGGTCAAACAGGCGCGCGCTTTGCTGGCGCACGCGGATCTCGACGCCGGGCAGCCCGCGAGAGCGCTGGCGACCCTCAACGAGGTGTTGGACCAGGACGGCACCGACATCGTGCCGCGCGCCGTGCCGCAACTCTATGAGCTGCGTGCCCGCGCCAATGCCGCCACCGGCAACCATGCGGCGGCCTACGCGGACCTGCGCGAATACGTGCAGCGTGCCCGCGCCGTGAGCGATGCGGACCGCGCCCGCAGCGGCAGCGTGCTGCGTGCGCGCTTTCGCGTCGACAGTGAAATGGAGCGCAATGCCCTGTTGCAACGCGAACTGTCGCTGACGCGCGAACGCGCATCGCTGCAGCGCGACCAGCTCGATCGCCGCGCCGACCTGCTGGCGGCCGGCGCCGCCGTGATCCTGCTGCTGAGTTACATCCTGATTGCCCAGCGCGGCCACCGCCGGGCGCTGCAGCGCATCGCCACCGAGGACAGCCTGACGAAGCTCCCGAACCGCCGGCGAACAGCGGAACTCGCCACGGCAGCGCTGAGCGAGGCCATCGCGACGCACACGCCGTTGATCATCGCGCTGGTCGATCTCGATCACTTCAAGCTGATCAATGACGTCTGCGGCCATGCAGTGGGCGATCGCGTACTGACAGAACTGGCCGCCCTCAGCCGCAGCATGCTGCGCAACGGTGAAGTCATGGGACGCTGGGGCGGCGAGGAATTCCTGCTGCTGCTCCCGGCGCAACCGCTCGATCTGGCACTGGCGCGGGTCGAGGCGCTGCGCACCGCAGCGCTCGAGATCGCGCTGCCGGAATCCGCACTGCCCGCGGGCCTGCGCGTCAGCCTGAGCGCCGGCCTGGCGACCAGCTACGAGGGCGCGACCTCGCTCGATGAAGTCATCGCGCGCGCCGACGTTGCGCTCTACGAAGCCAAGAAGCAGGGCCGCAACCTGGTGCGCGTGGCCGACGAGAGCGTGCAGGCAAGCACAACCGCGGTCCGCCGCGCCCTGCGCGCGCGCCGCCAGTAACGCCCGGGACTAGAAACTGTACTGCGAACGCAATGCGTAGGCGTTGAAGCTTTGCCCAATGTCGACGCCAATCGGCGGCGTCGGCGGCGTCGGCGGCGTCGCCGGTGTCGCGCCAAACGGCGTGAGATTGCCGGGTCCGGCCGGGTTCAGGCGATCGATGTTCACATGCAGGAAATCGAGCAGGAAGCGCAGGTTCGGGTTCGGATACCAGTTGAGGCCCGCCGCCGTGATCGATTGCTCGCCACCGCGCACGCCATCTGTCGGCGGCGCCAAGCCGGCCAGCCCGGCGTGGTAATTCAGGTCGGCACGGCTGTAGCGCAGCGCCACTTCCCAGGCTCCATGACCGCCATGCCCGTCGAAGGGAATGAAGGGCCGCGGCGACTGGTACGAACCGTTCGTGGGATTGTAGCGGTGGCTCTCACCGGTGAGCACCCAGCTGCCCTCGACATAGAAACCGCTGAAACGCGGATTGGTCAGCGTTGAAGCGCGGCGCTCCACCGAGAACCAGGTGTCTTCGGCCTGCAGCAACCAGTTCTTGTAGTTGGCCGCGAACTCCACGCCCATCGCGGACGCATGATCCGCATCGATCGTACCGGTGTCGATGAAGCGCGTGCTGTCGACGCGCAACTCCGGCCGCTCGCGAAAGCGCAGGCCGTAGCGGCCGTTGGTCATGCTGGGCCCCTGATCCGGCGGATGCACGATGTAGGTGCCGTTGGCGCCGATGTGCACATTGAAGTCGGTTCCGGTCGCCGCAAGGCCCGCAATGCGTCCGACCACCGCGGTCTGAGAATCGTAGACCTCGGCGTCGTTGACCGTGCGGCTGGTCAGCGCGAGCGATCCCATCCAGCGCGCGCCATTGGCGCGCAGCGCCAGGCCGAGCCGTCCGTCGGCGCCGCCCATCGCGCGCTGCAGTTCCGAGGTCGAAGGACGTTCAATGAACAGCAGGTCATCGGGCGTGGTGCCGTCCGCGAGATTCGCAGGCGGCGCAAAAGCGCCAAATTGCAGCGTGAACGGCGCCATGCCGGTGTAGGCGATCCAGGCGTCGTTGATGCGGGTCGGGCCTTCGGTGCCGGCGCCGCCGAGTTCCAGCAGCAACTTGTAATTGAAGGTCCTGGCGATCACGCCCTCAATGCCAAAGCGCGCGCGCCGGAAATAGGCGCCGTCGCTCAGGTCGCGCGCGCCGTCGATCTCGCGGTTGGCGGTTCCGCCCACCGAGCCGCGGCGGAAGTCGGTGGCCAGTGATCCGGCGGAGTCCTGGCTGTAGTGCGCCACATCGGCCTGCACCAGCGCGCGCAGCGCAATCGATGAGCGACCGTCGGCGCTGGTCACAGTCATGCGATTGCCGGCGATGGACAGCTTCGGCTGCTCCTGCGCCGCCACCTTCGCCTGCGTCGCGTTTTGCGTCAGCTTGTCGATCGCGGCCTGCTGCGCGGCGATGGCCGCATCGGGTTTGACGGCCGCCCCCTGCTGCGCCTGGAGCGCCGCAATCTCCGCGCGCTGCGCCTCGATCTGCTGCTGTTGCGCGGTCAGCTGCGCAGCCTGCGCATCGAGCGCTTTCTGCAGCGCTTCGAGCTGTTGTTGCACCGTGGGTTTCGGCGCGGCGGCCTGTAGCGGCGTGACCGCCGCCGCAAACAGCATCAGGCCAGACAGCACGCTGCTCTTGAGAATGGAATTCATGTGAAGCACCCGTTGAAGTTCAATGCAGAACGATGAAGCCGTATTTTTCAAACGCCGCCGTGCCGGCCGGGCCGCGCAGGAACTCGATGAACGCCGCGGCCTGATCATTGGCCGTGCCTATCATAGCAATAGGATAGCTTATGGTAAGGTGCGAGTTGACCGGAAACACATCGACGATGCGCACGCCCGGCTCGATCTTTGCGTCAGTGACATAGACGATGCCCAGCGGCGCCTCGCCGCGGGCCACAAAAGCCAGTGCAGTGCGCACGTTGTCGGCGCGCACCAGCCGGTCCGCGAGATCATTCCAGACCCCTAGAGTGGTCAGTGCCGAACGCGCATATTTTCCCACCGGAACCGAGTCGGGATCGCCGGTCGCCAGCCGTCCACCATGGAGCGCCGCCAGCAGCGCGAAATTCGGCTCGATATGCAGCGTGATCTTGCTGTCGGCCGGCGCCACCAGCGCCAGGCGATTGCCGAGCAGGTTGCGCCGTGAGGCCTTCTGCAACAGCCCACGCTGGTCGAGGTAGTCCATCCACTCCTGGTCCGCGGAGAAGAACACGTCGGCGTGCGCGCCGCTCTCGATCTGCCGGGCCAGCATCGATGTAGCTGCAAAGGAAAACGCGACCTTGTAGCCGGTCGCGGCCGTGTACTCGCTGCCCAATTCCTGCAGTACGTTGGTCAGCGAGGCCGCCGCGAATACCGTGACCTGGGTGCCCTGCCCGGTCGCAGCTGCGCCAGACGGCAGCAGCAACAGCAACGCCAGGGCTGTGAAGCATTTCTTCAGCATCGGCACTCCCACAAGACCGGTTCGTTATATTCGTACGTGCATATCGTGAGCGAAGCGCGGGCGCGTGGCAAGCGCGCGGTGCAATCGGCGCGGCCGCAGGCTACAGTTGCCAGCACGGAGGACGCAGCCCATGACGCAGATCAGCGTGCAGATTCGCATTAATTTCAACGCCGAGCGTGCCATCGGCCCCGGCCGCATCGAACTGCTGGAGGGCGTGCAGCGCACCGGCTCGCTCGCGCAGGCTGCGCGTGGCATGAAAATGAGTTACCGGCGAGCCTGGCAGCTGATGCAGAGCCTGAACAGCTGCCTGGCGAGCCCGGTCAGTGTCGCCGCCAAGGGTGGGCGCCACGGCGGCGGCGCGACGCTGACGCCCGCCGGCAAGGCGTTGATCCGCGCCTATCGCGGCTTCGAGACCCGCATGACGCGTGAAAGCCGCCTGCGCTTTGGTAAATTCGCACCGCCGCAATCACGGCGCGATGGTTGATCCTCACGATGCACGCGCGGTAGCAAGCTGGCGCAAGCTCGAGCGCGAGCGCCTCATCGCCGCACGCCTCGCCCTGCCCGCGGACTATCGCGCAGCGCAAGCCCACGCGATCGCCCGCGAACTCGATCGGCTGATTCCGGCCCGTGCAGACACAGTCGTCAGCGTGTATTGGCCGATTCGCGGCGAGCCTGACCTGCGGCCATGGATGCAGACCGCATTCGAGCGGGCCATCCGCATCGCGCTGCCGGTCACGGTGGCACTGCGCCAGCCACTGCAATTTCGCGAATGGTGGCCCGGCGCGAGCATGGCGCGCGGACTGTGGAATATTCCCCATCCCGCCGACGGCGCCGAACTCATGCCGACCGTCATACTCGCTCCGGTGGTCGGCTACGATCGCGCCAACTATCGCCTGGGGTATGGCGGCGGCTTCTTCGACCGCACGCTGGCGAAGTTGGCTCCGCGGCCTCAGGCAATTGGCGTCGGATATCCGGAGGCGGCGATCGAAAGCATTTTCCCGCAGCCGTACGACATACCGATGCACAGCATCGTGACCGGCGCTACGTTCGTGACAGGTCCCGGCTGACGACGAGGCCACGCGTTCGCGCAACTCGATCTGCTGCCGAACCAATCCGTTGCTCTGTACGTAAGCGCACCGACGGAGAGGTGGCTCGGCCATCAGGATCACACCCTACTCGTGGACCCTGGCGCCACGGATCCGCCCACTTAGGAGCATTGTCGTGCTTGGAACCATCCTGCTGATTGTTCTCGTGATGATGTTGATTGGAGTCATCCCTGCGTGGCCGCACAGCCGCAGTTGGGGATACGGCCCGAGCGGCGGTCTCGGTCTGGTACTCATCATCGTCGTCATCCTGCTGCTCACAGGACGACTGTGACATGAAACACACGCGCCTTGCCGGAGCTTTGCTGATCTGTGGCGCGGTTGCGCCCGCATTCGCGGACAATCCGAGCGGCCCCTACATTGGCGGCGGCTACGGCCGCTTCGACCTGAAAGTTCACAACTTCAACGATGTCGGCCAGGGCGTCGACACGATCGTCGATTCAAACGACAACGCCTGGAAGCTCTTCGCCGGATGGCGCATGAACCCCTACTTCGCTATTGAAGGCGCCTACATCAATCTGGGCAACCCGGGCGACAAGTTCACGGCGACTGGTTCCAACGGTACTTACCAGGTGCATACCACGGGCTTCGCGCCGACGCTTATCAGCTCGCTGCCGCTGGGTCCGGTGGAGTTATTCGCAGAAGCTGGCTATTACTACTACAACGTGAAGCTGGCCGTTAACGTGCAGTCGCTCGGCAGCGCGGCGCTGGATTCGAGCCACAGCCGCAGCGACTTCCTGTATGGCGCCGGCGCAGGCATCACCTTCCTGGATCACCTGCACGTGCGTGGCGAATACCAGCGCATCAACATGGCGAACTACAGTAATTCCGACGCGCTGTGGCTGACGGCAGCCTGGCGCTTCTAGGCAAGGCACGCCCATGAAGAAAACCGCTCACGTCGTCTGGACAGGCGGCATCAAGGATGGCGGCGGCCAGATTACGACCGAGAGCGGCGTGCTCCGCAATGCACCTTACGGTTTCAATTCACGCTTCGAGGGCGGCAAGGGTACGAACCCCGAGGAGCTGATCGCCGCTGCGCTTGCCGGATGTTTCTCGATGGCGCTCGCCCTGACGCTGGGCGAAGCGGGCTTCACGGCCACGAGCATCACGACGGATGCCGAGATCACGCTCGAGAAAAGTGCGAGCGGCTATGAGATCACCAGCAGCCACCTGATCGTGACAGCCGTGGTGCCCGGCGCTGACGCAGTGCCGTTCGAAGCCCTCGCTCGCAAGACCCTGGCCGGCTGCCCGATCTCGAAGGTGTTGCGCGCGCCGATCACGATGATGGCCAGACTCGCGTAACCGTCGACCCATCGCTTAGCGTATTTCGCGTTTGCCCTGGTCGAGAGCCGAGAGAAGCTGCGCCGCGTCGATCGGCTTCTGCAGGACGCCAACCTCGGTATCGACGCGGTCGTTCACCATCGGCAGGTCGCGGCGCAGCTCCTCCAGCAGCACAATCAGCTTGCTGACTTTCTGCTCGGTGAGCAGGTTCACCTGCAGGTCAAGGTGCGCGCGCTGAATCTCGAGCTTCGCCTGGCGGCTCTGCGCATAGAGCACTACGGTGGAGGTGATCAGCGCGGCAAGGGCCACCGCACCTTGCAGCCAGGCGAACGGTGGCGCGTCCAGTGGCCTCGCGCCCAGTCGCAGGGCTAGTACGTTGCCGGCGATCCAGGCCAACACCAGCGCCAGCAACACCACCAGGTAGAGAGGACGGCTGATTACGCGGCTGGCAGCCTCGACGCGCCGCTGCGCCGGGCTGAGCTTCTCATGCTCACGCTCATGGAAAGCGACGATGCTTTCGATGTTTTGCGAGATGTGCTCGGCGATCGGCGCCTGCTTGTCGGTGGACGCAGGCACTACGCACACGCCCTGGCCGGAATGGCGTTCAGACTCTCCGCAACACGTAAACAATCAGGGCAATGACGAGCAAGGTACCGAGTATGCCGCCGCCGATATACATGTTGGTCTCCGTTGATAAATGACGAGCGCGCATTGCACCAGCCAGGGTTCCCTGTGTCTGCTCGCTACCGCACCGAAAGGCCGCCGCCGCATTCCTGTACCCAAGCTACTGATTCCATGAAATCTTCAATCAGCATTTATGTGTATGTGCGGAAACGTACAGAACCACCCTGGGTGACATCTTAGCCTTGGCGTGCCTGGTGCTGTAATGCACAAAATATGGGACATGCCATGGACTCCAATTCTCGTCAGCGCATTTCGAGCACTACTGTGGGCCGTGCTGCAGACTCAACCACGGATACGTGGTCCGGACACTTGCCCGTCACGCAGCAGCGTCTGCTGCCAATTTTGCAGCGAGCTGCGGCCGGCGCTCACGATTTCTCGCTGCTGGAACGGTCCCTGTTTGTGATCTGCGAATTCTGGGCCGCGGTCGCGGCGCGGGACCTGGGAACACATTGGCGATCGAAAGCGGATGAGAGTCTCCATGCTCTGATTACACTCTGCGTCGCCATGGGACTCTCGGAAGTGGCAGCGGCTCTCACAGAAGCGCGCCGCGACCTTGACGAGCCGCTGACGCCAGTGCAACGACGCCAGCGCATTCGGGCATTGGAAGAACAACTGCTCAAGCTCAACGCTCCCATAGATCAGGTCATCGGAAGGTTTGCACAGGCTATCCCACTGCTGTCCAGCGCCCGTGTATCGTGGAATACGTCGTCGGCCCTGTCGGGGGATGCAATCTAGAGCGAGTGGTGCGGAGATAGGCGCGAGCCCGTAAATCCAAGCTTTTCATTCGAAAGAGATTTGGCGGAACGCTCAGAAAATGCATACCCGCAGGTGTACCCGCGATGGCGCAGACAACTGCGTGAGATGCCGCGACATGACGAAGTTGTTAAGCGAGAGCGTGATGTGCCGCGACATGGCGAAGTTGTTAAACACGAGCGGCTCGTCGCCTATCCTGCAATCAAATAGCACCTCATGAATTCCAGACTGATGTCGCGCGCCAAGTGCAGACTACAACCAACTGCAGAGGTGAGTTCCCCGATCCCAGTGAGCGTGGAGTCGCTGACTATGGATTCCTCACTTTCGGTCATGTCTTCTTGAGCGCGTAACGCCCAGTCTTCTTGCCGCCCACCTTCTCAACCATTCCCGCTTCCAGCAACGGATTCAGAAGATCCATCGCGCCCTGCCGCGAGATACCAAGCGCCTTCCAGATTTCCGCAGGAGCCATACTGCGATGGTCGCGCAGCAAGTTGAGCAGTTGTTCCTGTTTCGGCCGCAACACGACCTTCGCTGGCGCGTTCACGCTTAGGGTCTGCAGGCGCAGCCAAGCCCATAGCAGAGTCTTGAACAAACCCTCCGCGCAATACGCCAACCAGCCGCTCAAGTCTTCGCCTGTCTCGGGCACTGCAGCCAGTTCCCTGTAATAGCGTGGCCGGTCTTCCCAATAATATTCGTCGACGGAAAATATGTGGTGCGTGTCGAAGCCGCGGCGATACAGTTCCCATAAGGCCAGCGCTCGACCGGTTCGCCCATTGCCGTCTGCAAACGGATGAATACTCTCGAAGCGGTAATGCAAGATGGCAGAACTCAACACTGGCGAAAGTTGTACTGCTTCCTTGTTCCACCACTCGAGCAGCTCGAACATCAGACCGGACACCTCAAGGGGCGGTGGCGGCAAGTAGCGGCCTACGCGTACGGCGATAGTCCGGTAACGCCCCGCCTCGCCTTGATCCATCACTTCGCCGGCGAGAATACGGTGCAGCTCAAAAAGGTGATCGTGGCCAATGCGCTTTAGCGAGGCGTGTTTCTCCACATAACGCAGTCCGGCGAAATAGTTGACCACCTCACGCTTGGCGCGTGTGCCTGGAGTGGCGAGCTCGCGCCCCTCTTCCAGCGCCCGCACCTGCTCCAGTGTAAGTGGGTTGCCCTCAATAGCGGTTGAAGCGTGGGCATTTCGCGTGCGGGTGTCCTTTTGCAGCGCTGGAATCCACGTCAGCTCGACAGCAGCGCCCAGGATCCGTTCGCGCAACACGGCGATTGCTTCCACGCGCGAAAGCAGCTGCGGCGAGATCGTGAAGTGGGGTTGGTAGGGCATTCTATTAGTAAAGTATAAGTCCAGTTATGAGTCAAGCATTGGCGCCCAGCGCCTCCGGTGATTTGCGCTAAGCGCGTATTGCCGGCCCTGGCCATGACCTGTGGTCTCAAGCCGATTTGGCATTTGGCGATGGCAACCGGCTTCTCATGCAGCGCCCGATCGTGCTGCCCTGCCATAGCGCAGCGCTTGCGTGCGCGACTAACATTCCAAATGCGATCCGGTTACGCCCAGAATGGTGCGGGGCAATCGGCGATATTCCGCCCGTCGAGTTCAAACAGGCACACCATCGGCAGCTGAAAAATCAGGCCATGGCGGCGTGACTCCCACCAAACGACCCTCGGAAATCCCGGCGCGATTCAGACTGCAACTGGGCTGGGAAAGTAAGCCCCTGGGCGCGCGATGAACCATACCGCCGACCACATTGTGGGCTGCGAGCCGACCGGCTGCTACCTTCCATGCTGGCGCTCATCGGTTTTGCTGGCCGACATTACGTGCTCCGATGCGGTGACCATGGTCGGATCCGCGAAAGACTGCGACCGCGAATCCTCCAAACGCCGCGAAAACCGGAGCACATCCTGCGCGAGCTGATGATGGCCTTGTAGGTCTAGCTGATCGCCTACGGCTGCCCATCCAACAACGAGGCCGCGAGCCCTCTCCTGCTGCTCAACCGCTCCCGCCGGATTCGGTTTGGCCAACGTGCCCGGAACAACAGTCGATGCGCCACGCTGAAGCGAGCGGTACCTGCCATCCGACAGGCGTGGCGTTGAAACACCCCGCACCTGCCGCGACGACGCCTTCGCCGGCACTCCCAACTCGCGCAGCTTCTCGGCAAACGATTCTCGCCAGACACGGAGCGTTGACTTACGAATATCCAGGCGCTGACCGGATTCGCTCAGGGCTTTGACGAACACATGCACATGGGGATGTGGCTCGTCGGTGTGCAGCGCCATGGCGTAGCGGTGCTTCAGGGCAAACTCCTCGCGACAAAACGCACGCGTTGCGCGCAACACGCTTTGCGGCGGCGTCCCTGGCGGCATGGAGAATACGAGTTTGTGAGCGAGTCGCGCCGTCCGCTGCTGCGCTCGAGGCTCCAGAGCCCTGGCTTCGGATTCCATGTCCAACGCCCAGTCTGCCGCGAGNNTTGATCATCACTTCGGGCGATCGGCCAATGGTGTGTCGAATATGCTCGATCTGTACCGGCGTAAGGTCCATTCGCTCGCTGCGGCCCATGCGGCCGTAGCTGACGAAATCAAACCAGGGTGCGTCACGCATTCGGTTCGCCCTGGCCCGTGCGCCAGCTCGTCGCATTGGCCCTGACCACGGCTTTCACGTGGTCGTGCAGCGCCTTACAGATGCGCAACATCGCATGAAACGACGCGTTCATGGAATCGGGTGGATTGGATCCCTGATTCACGGCGCGCACGAGCGCATGCAGGTAGCGGCCGAAAGCGCCCAGCTTTGCAACAACATCCTTCAGGGCTGCGAGCTCGTCCTTGGGGAGTGGCGACAAATCCCGCAGGTGTGCGCGCACCAGCATGGCCACATACGTCGCCGGCGCCATCTGGCGCGCCGCGGCCCGCTCCTTCAACAGCCGCTGGTCTTCTGGCAATAGCCGGATGTAGAGGCGCGCGCCACGCGGCGCAGCGGGCTCCGCAATTGTCACAGCGCGCGATCCACATGCATCGTCCATCAGGCTGTCGAGCAGGCTCTTGATGATGGCCGACTCGCTTTGCTGCTGCGCCTGCGCGAGTGCGCGTAGCCTCGATTTCGTTTCGCTGGAAACGCGGGCTGCAATAAAACTGTCCGCTGTCATGCCCAGGCAGTGTTTCGGACCAGAGGCGGGACTGGTACCCCGGGTATCGAACTAAAAATAGCCGATACCTCAACGTTCTTCTGATCTGCCGCCGACAGCGGTGTTGCATTTCGTGGGTATTGAATAGTTTTTGTTAGAAACCTCCTATTACTGTTGTTGACNNGTCTGCAAGGCGACCGGCCTCGGCCGCTCGATGATCTACCAGCTCGAAGCGACGAGGCGCTTTCCGCGCCGCGTTCGCATCGGCGTCCGCGCCGTGGGCTGGCTCGATGCTGAGGTACAGCAGTGGATTGCCGAGCGCGTGAAGGCCCATCGGGCCTAGCGTAGTTGGTCTCTCATCGCTTCACCGCCGAGCGTTTGCCGCTCCGCTTGAGCGAGGCGTTAGGCCGCACCGCCATGACGCCGCTGAAGGCTTTGCACGTGCTCAATGTCTGTCTTGCGCGTAAGCGCGAGGCGGTTTGACTCAAGCCTGCCAACACAAAACTGAACGCGATTGAGGGAGAGAACTTCTTCCTTCTGGTCTTTGAGGTGGTCAATGAAGCGCGCGACGCTGAATACGCCTTCTGGTATCTCAGTCTTGAATTCCGCGTCCCCGGTGAAGACCACGACAGACTTGATAGCGTCACCAGGCAGGAAGTCCAAAGCATCCTGAACGGCGCGTAGATGTTTGTAGTTCTGGAAGATAGGATTCTGGAACCGAAACTTCCGCCTGAATATTACTTGAGTCCAGTTCGCCTGCTTCGGGTCTGCGAAGATCCATCCCTTGTAGTCCTTGGTTTCGACTACAAAGACCCCGTATCTCGAGACAAGAATATGATCTACCTGAGTCGTTCCATCCTTCAAGCGAAGCGTAACGTTGTTCATCAGGTGGTAATCGGGTGCTGCAAAACGGAGCTGCAGGCTGTGCATGAGCAGAGCCTCTCCACTGTTCTGAAACGAGTGAGCCCGATATCGCCCGAAGCGCCCGAAGGCAAATCCCAAGGCGGCCGCGGCGAAAACGTAGAGCAAGGGAGTCACTATTTGTGCGGCCTAACACCCACGTTGAGCGGCGCGCGTACCGACGGTTGACCTGGCACTCTATGCCTCGTGCGACCATTCGAGCGCGTAGTGACGTCTCTTAGCGCTCCGAATCCACATTGAACCAGGGCCTCCACGTTCCCACTAGACGATCTTCCTCAAAGAATCGCTCCGCTATCGCGTTGTCCGGAAACTTCGTCGTGTAAGAGAACCCCACGCAACGAAAGATCAGCTCAAGCGGACTCTGCTCGCGGGGAAATACATGTTCTATGCCAAATCGAAGTTGGCACGATGTCGTATTTGGCTTTGCCTTCCTATTCCCCGGCTGCGGAAAATGGAGTCGCCCTTTCGAGCCACGCTTGATATGAAGTGCAAACCGATTCTTGATGTTCGTGGTTTTCCCAACATATAGGCAAGGGAATTTGAGGTTCTTCGGCCACCAGTCTTTGTATTCGACATCGACTGGCTTTTCCGCGGGACCTTTAAGAACAATGTGGCAGTTCCCGGCTAAGAGTTCCGCCCTGTCTGCCGTCCACCAGAACGCGTACACCCCAGGCTCTTCCGGGAGCGCAATGCCCTGACGCTGGAAAATGTCACGGACCGGTGCAATTGATTTTCGAAGGTGCATAACCGTGGGGCCTAACGCTCGGGTTGAGCAGCCAGTCGCAAGCGCGTCAAGCGCGCGGACGGCATAACGGACCATTCAAACGCATAGGAAGGTGCGCACTGGCGGGGCGGGCTCATGACTTCGCCTTAGGCGGCTTGGCGGCGGNNTCGTTGTTTGTTCTTCGCGGCCAGGTTCATCAGCTCTAGGCCGAGTTTTTCTGCCGTTCCCGGCTGAATGCAGAACGCTACCTTAAAGGATGACCGCCCGATGTCCTGTTCAGTTGGGACCTCGCGGCGTAGCTGAACCCAGATGTGCGTCTCATCGCTGTATAGATGTACTGCGTCTGAGTCATTTACAGGGTATTGGGTTGCCCTCATGCCCTTTGGTGTAGCCACTAGGCCTCCGACGCTTTCACGTGAAAAATGAACAACACCTCAACGCGCCCGATTATTGACGCGCCCCTAACGACAGTTAGGCTACGTGTCGCTTGATCGGCACCACCACAGGGTTCGCCGCCATGACCCGCAGCTCGTCCAAATAGTCAGC
>PMNQ01000075.1 GCA_003162555.1 Gammaproteobacteria bacterium
CCAAACAGCGCAAGGTTGAAGTGCTGCGCGGCACGGGTCGATTCCTGAGCGCGCATGTCATGGAAGTCACGCACGAGGGCAACAGCCAGCGCATTCGCTTCGAACAATGCATCATCGCAGTCGGATCCGAGCCCATTTCATTGCCGTTCATGCCGCGCGATCCGCGCGTCATGGATTCGACCGGCGCGCTCGAGTTGCCAGAAAATCCCGGGCGCCTGCTGGTGATCGGCGGCGGCNNTGACCGCGCAGCTCATGCCGGGGTGCGACATTGATCTGGTGCGTCCGCTCGAGAAACGGCTGAAAGGCCGCTATGAGCAGATCCTGCTCGGCACCAGGGTCACGGCCGTCAAGGCAGCGACCGACGGATTGCACGTCAGCTTCGAGGATGCCAAAGGCGGCAGCATGCAGCGCTTCGATCGCGTGCTGGTCGCGGTGGGCCGGGTGCCGAACGGCCGCCTGATCAACGCGGAGGCTGCCGGCGTCGCCGTCAGCGAGCGCGGATTCATCGCGGTCGNNGTCGGGCGCCAAGGCGCAAGGACTCACTGTTGAGAAAGCCGTGTTCCCGTGGGCCGCGAGCGGCCGCTCGCTCTCGCTCGGGCGGGACGAGGGCTTCACGAAACTGCTGTTCGATCCGGCTACGCAGCGCGTTGTCGGCGGCGGCATCGTTGGGCCGAATGCCGGCGAATTGATTGCAGAGGTCGCCCTCGCGATCGAGATGGGCGCGGACGCGCACGATATCGGCCTGACCGTGCATCCACACCCGACGCTGTCGGAAACCGTGGCGATGGCCGCCGAGGCCTATGCAGGCACGCTCACCGACCTGTACCTGCCGAAGAAGCGCGCTGGACACTAGTCGAGTAGAGCGCGGATCGTGGCCAAACCCTTAAAGTCCGCCATCATCGACCTGCTCGGTCCCTGGGGCGTATTTCCGACCGATGCCACCGACAAGCGCCGGATTCTGGCGCTGATGGAAAAACTCTATCCGCTCGACACGGCCGCGCCACTGCTGCGGCTCGGACCCGCGGGCGATGGCGGTTATCTGCTGCCCGATGATCTGGACGGCATCGAGGCCTGCTTCTCGCCTGGGGTCGGCCTGATCTCGGGCTTCGAGAAGGATTGCGCCGATCGCGGCCTCGACGTCTATATGGCCGACGCGTCGGTGCAGCATCCGGGCGCATTGCACGAGCGCTTCCACTTCACTCGCAAGTATCTGGGCGTCACCAGCAACGACCATTTCATGACGCTGGATGACTGGGTAGCCGGTGCTGTCGTGCGCGCCGATTCGGATCTGATGCTGCAGATCGACATCGAAGGTTTCGAGTACGAAGTGTTGCTCGGCGCATCCGACCGGCTGATGCGACGCTTCCGCATCATCGTGGCGGAGTTTCACCTGCTCGACCAGTTCTGGAACGAGGCCTTCTTCGGACTGGCCGCGCGTGCTTTCGAGAAAATCCTGCAGACGCACGCCTGCGTGCACATCCATCCCAACAACAGCTCACCGCTCCTGAAAAAAGCGGGGCTGGCGATTCCGCCGCTGGCGGAGTTCACGTTCCTGCGGCGCGATCGCATGCCGGCGCCGCGTTACGCGCAGCAATTTCCGCATCCGCTCGATGCCGACAACACCGACCGGCCGCACTTCGCGCTGCCGCAATGCTGGTGGGCGAAATCCTGAGGGCCAGCGCGCGCTACAGCCGGCGCAACGACTCCAGATAACGCTGCTCATCGGGCATGCGGCCGGCGCGCTGCGCCTCCCACAGTGATTGTCCGAGCACTTCGATCATGCGGTGCTCGGCCGCGTGGCCGTCACCCGCCGCGGCGACCAGCCGCTGATGGATTTGCGCGATGCCGGCGGGCCGGTTGGTGGCGAGTTGCTCGCGCAGCGCCAGGTGCAGCGAGAGGTGCAGGAATGCGTTTGCGCGGCCGTCCGCTTGCGCCAGTTCATTCGCCGCATGCTGCATCTGCTGCTGGTATTCAGGATGCATCGCGATCAGGTCGGCCAGCTGGGCCTGCAGCGGCTCGAGCGGCAGCCCCTGCTGATGGCGCCGCCAGGCTTCGCGCCAGGCTGCGCGCAGCGCCTCGCGATCCTGCCCGGCGTGCAGGTTCATGATGCGGTCTTGTCCGGCCAGGCGCACCAGCGGCGCACGGCGCATTGCGGACAATCCGGCCGGCGCGCCTTGCAGACGTAGCGGCCGTGCAGCAGCAGCCAGTGGTGCGCGTGCAGGCGGAATTGCGCCGGAGTCACGGCCAGCAGGCCGTCCTCGACTTCGCGCGGCGTGCGTCCCGGTGCGAGGCCGGTGCGATTGGCGACGCGGAAGATGTGCGTATCGACCGCGATCGTGGCTTCGCCGAATGCGGCGTTGAGCACGACGTTGGCGGTCTTGCGGCCGACTCCCGGGAGCGCTTCGAGCGCGGCGCGTTCTCGCGGCACCTGGCCCGCATGGCGCTCGAGCAGCAGCTGCGTGGCTGCGATGATGTGCCGGGCCTTGGAATTGAAGAGCCCGATGGTGCGGATGTGGCGCTTGAGGCCAGCCAGTCCCAGCCGCAGCATCGAGGCCGGGTCGGGTGCGACTTTGAACAGGCCCACCGTGGCCGCATTGACGCTCTTGTCGGTAGCCTGTGCCGAGAGGATGACGGCGACCAGCAGCTGGTAAGGCGAGTGATAGTCCAGCTCGCTGCGTGGTTCGGGATTGGCGGCCTGCAGCGTGGCGTAAAAGCTCGCGCGCGCTTTGGGCGTCAAGGCGGCGCGCCCGTGTCTGGCGCAGCGCGGCGCTTCAGTTGCCGCAACTCGTTCTCGCGGTCAGCCGCCGTCGCCGCGTGGCGCGCTTCACGCGCGAGATAGCGCCGGCGGTTGTCCGTCGATGACGGCGGCGGCGCCGCTGCCGGCCAGGGCTGCATGCGGATGCAATCGACCGGACAGGCGGCGACGCAAAGTTCACAGCCGGTGCACCAGGATGGCATGACGGTGTGGAGCGCGCGCGCTGTGCCCAGAATCGCATCGACCGGGCAGGGTGGCAGGCAACGTGCGCAGCCGATGCACTCTTGCGGGTCGATCCACGCGAGGCGCGCCGGGGCTTCGATGCCGTGGTTCGGGTTGAGTGGGAGCGGTGCAAGATCCAGCAGCGCCGCGAGCCGCGCAATCAGCGCCGCACCACCCGGCGGACACTGGTTCAGCGCCGCCGCGCCACTGGCGACAGCCTCGGCGTACGGTCGACAGCCGCTGTAGCCGCAGCGCGTGCACTGGGTCTGCGGCAGCAGCGCATCAACCTCGGCCGCGTCAACTCGGCGCATGGGCGCCCACCTGCAATGGCACAATAAGCGGCCCATATTAATGGAAAGTAAGCCAGTCACGATGTTTGCCAACCTGACCCCCACAGTGCGCGCGCTGCTGATCGCCAACCTGGCCGTGTTCGCGGCGCAGGCGTTCCTCGGCTCTGCGCCCTTCGTCCACTTCGAACTCTGGCCGCTGCATGGCGACCTGGCCGACGGCGGTCTGTCGTTCGAGCCCTGGCAGCTCATCTCGTACGGCTTCCTGCACTTCGAGTTCTGGCATCTGGCAGCGAACATGTTTGCGCTGTACATATTTGGCCCGGATGTCGAGCAGCTGCTTGGCGCTGCGCGCTTCCGTGTGTTCTACCTGGTGTGTGTCGTGGGCGCCGGCGCCACGCAGCTGCTGGTCACTGCGACCGTGTATCCCAGCCCTTATCCGACCGTCGGCGCTTCGGGAGGCATCTTCGGGCTGCTGCTGTGCTACGGCATGGCCTTCCCGCAGCGCCGCCTGATGCTGTTGTTTCCGCCGATACCGATGCCGGCCTGGCTGTTCGTGACGCTCTACGGCGTCATGGAGCTGTATATGGGCGTGTTTGCGACCAACCAGGGCGTGGCGCACTTTGCGCACCTGGGCGGCATGGCGGCGGGCTTCCTGCTGATCCGTTACTGGCGCACCACCAAAGTGCGCCGCCTGCGTTTCTAGCCGCGCGGAGCGGCCTGGCGCTCTGTCAGCTGACCTTCATGCCGGGCTGCGCGCCGCTGTCGGCGCTCAGCAGGAACAAGCCATCGCCGTCGCCGCTGGCGCATAACACCATGCCCGCGGATACCCCGAAGCGCATCTTGCGCGGCTCCAGGTTGGCCACCACGATCACCAGCCGCCCGACGAGTTGTTCGGGCGCGTAGCTGGAGCGGATGCCCGACAGCACCTGGCGCGGTTCGGCGCCCAGATCCAGCGTAAGGCGCAGCAGCTTGTCGGATCCTTCGACCAGTTCGGCCGTGGTGACTTTCGCGACGCGCAATTCGATCCGGGAAAAATCGTCGATGCCTATCATGCCGGAAACCTGCTTGGTGGAAGTCGACCTGGCTGGCGCCGTGGTTGCGGCCGCGGGCGCAGCGGTTGCAGGCGCAGTAGCTGAAGGCATCTCGACCAGCCGCGCGACCAGCGCCGGATCCAGCCGCGTAGCGAGCGGTTGGTAGGGGCCGAGAGGCACATCGAGCAGCGGAGTGGCCGCGTCCTGCCAGGCTCTGATCGGCACGCCGAGGAATTTCCCGGCTGCCTCGCTGATGCGCGGCAGCACTGGCGTCAGGTAGATCATCAGCACGCGAAACAGATTGACGCCTTGCGTCGCAACCGCCAGCACCTGTGCGGACCGCGAAGGGTCTTTGGCCAGCGCCCAGGGCTTGTGCAGATCGACGTAGCGGTTGGCGGCATCGGCAAGGCCCATGATTTCGCGGATCGCGGCGCCGNNTCATCGAGGTTCATGTCGATGTCTTCGATGCCGCTGGTGAGCTTGGCCGCAAAATAATAGCGGAGCGGTTCGGGCGGGAGCTGCTCCAGGTAGCGCCGTGCGGTCACGAAGGTGCCGCGCGACTTGGACA
>PMNQ01000184.1 GCA_003162555.1 Gammaproteobacteria bacterium
TCGGCAGCCGAAATGTCCGGCGGCAGATCCGATTCCGACGCGGCCGCACCGACACACAGCGCTCTGCCGCAGAGCACGGCCAACGCCAGCACGCCAGGCAACGCGCCGCGCTGCGCGGGCAACCTCAACACTCCGGCGACCATCGGGTTGGGGACCCTGCATCTGGATCCACGCCCTGGCCCAGGCGATCAGCGGGCACGTGCTCCGGGTCGATCTGACCCAGACACAGCTCGCGCAACGCCGGCTCGAAAACGGACAGCAACCGCGCCGTCCATCTCACCACGGTACGCACCGGCGGCACGGCACGGGTAAGCGCCAGACCGCCGGCGCGATCCGCCACCTGCGACGGGCCGGAGCTGGCCCAATCGCCACTGAGCAGCGCGTAGCGTTCGTGGAATTCAATCGGCGTTTGGGAAAACGGATCCGGCAGCTGCGCCGGCCTCGACAGCGCGACCGCCATATCCGCCGTGTACATCACCGGCTCATGCAGATCGAATCCGGAGTTGAGCACACGAGCAAGGCGAAACGGCGCCAGCAATAAACGGGTCGACCGTCCCGCCAATCCCGACTCGGAGCCGGCATCAAGCCCGGCCTGCACTCGTTGGGCAGTGACCTGCGCAGCATCGCCAGTATCCGGGAACAGCGCGTTGCGGAGCGGGGCCACGTCTACGTGCCCGCCGCCGCTTTCGCGCCATGAACCCTCGAACGCCACGCGCCTCGCCGCTTCGATGCTCGCCACCTGCAATTCGTGATAGCGACAGAGCACCGGCATGCACAGCAGCAACGTGGCAAGCACGCCCGCTGCGACCGCGAACTCTGCCATCGCCTGCCCGCGGCAATTCACGGCAACACCAGGTACGGATCGAAATCACCACCGCGCGCCGCAGCGGCAATGAGCCGCTCGGTGCGTGTGACGGGCGCAAGCCGTGCCTGCCAGTACGGATTGAACAGACTCGCCAGTTCCGGCCTGCGATCAGCGCGGCCGACGGGCCTGCGGAAAAACACCTGCGCGGCCGACAAGGCGTAGACCTGACCTCCGTGATAGGCCGGCTGCACACGCTTGGGTTCCTCGTTCGGAACCACAGTCGCGGCGCCATTCATGATCACATCACTGGTCGCGATCGTGCCGCCGGACTGATGCAGCTCGACATCGAAGCGGAGTGGCGCCGTTGACCCGCCTCGGTTGATGCGCACGTCGCGGTAAGCAGGGAGTCCGGCATAGCCAGTGCGGGCCACCAAGTAGTCCTCTGCGTAGCTTGAGCCCCGGGGATTGTCGCGGTAGCTGCCGCCGTGTTCGCCGCGGCCGCTTGCCGGCCGGTGGCGATTCTCGGCGCCGTGCCAGGCCAGCGGTTGTTCATGCCTGCCAAACAGACCGACTACGCGCAACGACAGCGTATCCATGCCGCGCCATGAGTCGTAGCCGATCAGATCCGTGCCACCCCGTTTGCGCAGCGTGAGGAGCGGCGGCAGGCCGAGCGTCCAGCCGCGCGTGCGCGTGAAGCCGTCGCGCGAATCCATGACCAGATCGCGAAGCCTCTCTCGCTGCTCGCCAGCGCGGCCGTGACTTTCCGTGTACTGGCGCCAGCGCAATTCATTCGCGGCAACAAATTCGCGGCCTAGATTGACGGCACCGGGCGCCGGCACATTGGCCACAGCGACGTCGCGCGCCAGGCTCCCGACAATTGCGGTAGTCTGCGCATCAGACAAGTACTCGGCGCTGGAGAGCACATCGACGTTCCAGTAACTGGCCGCGGATTCCAGCGACGGCAAGGTGCGCTGCAGACCGCGATCGACGTTGGCCCAGATCCGCGACACGCTGCGCAGCGCTGCGCCCACCGGCGGTATCAGTGAGCCGACGGTTGCCGCGCGCTCCAGTACCTGGTTCATGTAACCCGACCAGGAGCGGAGCGACACGAATTGCGCGATCGCGACTTCGTTGGCGACGATGGCGCGATTCATGTAGGACTGAAAATTCAGCGAGCGCGCCTCGGCCAGCGCGCCGCTGTACGCGGCCGCGTCGGCGGCGCCCACCAGGCGCAGCTTGGCTGCGACGATCTGCCCGGAGTTGAACACGAACAGCATGCTGCCCAGGAGCGCCGCGAGCAGCATCAGCAGCAGCGCCAGCACCTGACCGTGCTGGCGCTGCGCCCTGCCGCCGCGCGGCGCCTCAGCGCGGCTGGTCATAGTTGTCCAGCTTCATGTCGCGCTGCGCCTGCGCCTGCGCATCGTTGGCCGCGGCATTGGCCACCGTGCGCGCGGTGCTCGCGCTCTTGCCGGCCAGCGCCTGTGCCGTGACGGCCATCTGCCCGCGCACGGTTTTTCCAAACGCGGTGTACACGCCGATCGCCGCAACGGCGATCAGCGCCACGATGATGATGTACTCGGTCATGCCCTGGCCGCGCATCGGATGCTGACGAGTCATGGTTCACCTCGCTTCTGAAATGGATGGTTGGGATGCGCGTGCATTGCACGCCAGCGCAACGCGCCGGTCATGCCATCATTGGCGTGTGAACGCGCGGATATCCGGCGCGCAGTCGCGGGCAAGTGCAGCAATGCGGCGTGCTCGGCCGCAAATGCCCTCACCGGCTTGCCCGGTGCGGAACTTACAGGCTAACGTGCGCTCTTAAATTGGGTCCGCAGGGGTCAGTTAATGTCGAACCGCAGGCTGCATTGGGTGCTCCTGGCCGGGGTGCTGTGCGCCCTCGCCTTAGGCAGCGTGTCGGCCTCGGCTGCCCCCTGGCGCACGTATCCAGCCGGCGAAGCGCCCACGGACCGGATCATCGTCCGCTGGCGCGATTCCGGCGTGACCGAAATGCAGATCACCAACAACACCGATCGCGCCGCACGCCTCAGCCGCTCCACCGGCGTTTCGCTGCGCGCGGTGCGCGCGATCCACGACCGGCTCGATGTCGTGCAGCTCGATGCGCCGCTCGCGGGCGCTGCGCTCAAGCGCGTCGTAGCGCAGCTCGGCGCTGATCTCGCGGTCAAATATGCCGAACCCGATCGGGTGCGCTACGCGCTCGGCGTTCCGAACGATCCCCGCTTCGTGGCCGGGAGCGACGCCAACGGCCAGTGGGAAGGCCAGTGGTACCTGAACGACCCCACCCCCGCCGTCCCGGCGGCGATCGGCGCCACCACCGCCTGGGATAGCGCCACCGGCACGCCCTACATCATCGCCATCATCGACACCGGCGTGGATTACATCCACCCGGACCTCGGGCGCTACGGGGTCGGCGGCGGCAAGCTGCTGCCGGGCCGCGATTTCGTCTGCAACGACTCAGGCGTGAACTGCACTAGCACGGCCAACGAAACCTTCGTCATGGCCAACGACCCCGACGGCTGGGACGCCGACCCCAGCGATCCCGGTGACTGGCTGACGGTGGCGGATGTCGCCCCGGGCGGGCTGTGCCCGGGCGAGGGTCAGGGCCCCAACAAGGACCAGGCGGCGCCCAGCACCTGGCACGGCACGCGGGTGGCGGGCATCGCGGGAGCGATCACCAACAATGGCATTGGCGTCGCAGGCGTCGCCCCCGGCGCATTCCTGCTGCCCGTTCGGGTGCTGGGCAAGTGCCAGGGATACATGTCGGACATCGTCGCTGGCATGTACTGGGCGGCGGGTCTTACGACCTCGGACACGACTTCCATTCCGGTTAACGCCTACCCCGCGCAGATCCTGAACCTCAGCCTGGGCGGCGTCGGCGCCTGCACCCAGACCGAACAGGATGCGGTGAACACCATCCTGCAGAACTCGCACCTGATCGTCGCGGCAGCCGGGAACGATGGCGGACCGATGCTGGCGCCGGCCAACTGCACAGGCGTCATCTCCGTGGCCGGCATCCGCCATACCGGCACCAAGGTGGGCTACAGCAATGTGAGCACCACGGCCGCTGCCATTACGATTGCGGCGCCGGCCGGCAATTGCGTCAATCTCAACACCTTTCACCCCTGGACACTGCCCTGCCTGTATTCGATCGAAACCACCAGTAATGACGGCTTGACTGCACCGGACATCGACCCGACTCACGCGTTCTACACCTACGCCCTCATGGTCCCGGGCTACACCGGCAACATCCTCAACGAGGGCACGGTCGGCACCAGTTTCGCTGCCCCAATTGTCTCGGGCGTGGCCGCGATGATGATCGAGGCCAACCCGAACCTCACGGCCGTGCAGCTCATAGCACGGCTCCAGGCCTCGGCCACGCCGTTCCCGGTGCCATCCCCGGCGCCTGCGGGGGGCGTGTGCCACGTGGCGGCGCTGACGACCGATTCCACCGGGGCCTACACCGACATCCAGACCGACGAATGCACCTGCACCACGGCCACCTGCGGCGCCGGCATGATCAACGCCGCCGCTGCGCTGGCGCGCTCGCTCAATCCGCTCGCCAGCATGACCACCTCGACCGACAAGGCCTCGGTCGGCGAGAGCGTGACGCTCGATGGCAGCGCCAGCTCCGCGGCTGCCAGTTACACGATTGCCAGCTACCAGTGGACGTCCGACCCGGCGGTCTCGATCGAAAACGCCACCACCGCCGTGGCCAAGTTGATTTTCCCAGCGCTCCGCCCCATCACCGTGACCCTGACAGTGACCGACAGCGCGGGGCGGACGGATACGGTCACCAAGACCATCAATTCAGTGGCCTTGAGCCAGGGTGGTGGCGGCGGCATCGTGGGCCCAGCCGGCCTGCTGTTGCTCGCCGCAGGCGCCGGCCTGGCGTTTCGACGACGCCAGGGCATGAGTGCCGCTATGCTACGCGGCTCGCTTGAGCACCCCAGTTTTCCCGATAAGTCCCGAGGAGAGTCGATTTGAGCTTTTTTGCGCGCGCGCTGCCTTCGCGCCTGGCCGGTGCCGGTCTGGCTGTTGCCTTGTTGGTTCTGATTGCGGGCTGCAGTGGCAGCGCGCGGGCGGTCGGTACCCCGGCCGTCGGCACCTCCGCGGGGGTCGTCCTGACGAGTTCGACGAACACCACCCAGCTGCAACAGGGCACCTCGCTCACGCTCACGGCGACCGTCGGTGTAGACCCGAACAGCGAGGGCGTGACCTGGGTGTTAAGCGGCTTGGGCACGCTCACGGCCATGACCAAGACGTCCGTGCTGTACACGGCGCCGGCCACCGGCGTGGTCGGTACGACGACGCCGACCATCACGGCGACGGCCATCCACGATGCGACCGAGACCTCCACCGCGACCATGGTGGTGCTGGGCACACCGGTCATCGTCGCCCCGATCCTTTTCCCGGCCAACGTCAACAGTCCCTATGGCGCGGGACTCGTCGTTTCGGGGGGCAAGGCGCCGTTCGTATGGGCGCAGGGTACCGGCACGCTGCCGCCAGGCATCACGCTTGGCGTAACCTCGACCACATCCATCACTTCGTTCAGCGGTACGCCGACCGCGGCCGGCACCTATACCTTCCAGGTCAAGGCGACCGACAGCAATACGCCCGCGATCGTGTCTACCGTCAATGTCACCATCGTCGTCAAAGCGGCCGCGGCCTGTCTGCTCGAGGGCCAATACGCGCTGGTGTACACGGGCTTTGACAGCAACAACATGACCGTCAGCGCGGCGAGCCTCAACGTGAGCGCGACCGGCACGATCACGGGTTACCACGACTTCAGCACCACCACGACGCCCGTGGCCGAAACGCTGACCGGCACCTGCACCACCCGCATCAGCAACAACGGCCTGCTGACGCTGACCGGCACCGCCAACTCACCCCGCTACGATTACGCGGTGACGACCGCGCTGACCCGCGGCCGCATCCAGCTCGACAATGGCGGCGACACGCAATCGGGCACCGGCTTCTTCCAGAAGCAGGACCCGACGGCTTTCGAGCAGACCGCGCTTGCCGGCAACTTTGCCTTCGGCACGCTCGGCGCGCAAACCGACGGCACGCGGCTCGGACTTGTGGGCGCTCTGGCGATTGATGCAGGCGGCACCGTCACCGGCCATGTCGATGCCAACGGCAGCAGCGCGCTCACCGACGCGGTGCTGGCCGGCGTGCTCGGCGCGCCCGACACGAACGGACGCGGCACGCTCACGCTGACCGCCACAGCGACCGGCGGCAACCAGACCTTTCATTTCGCGTATTACATCGTCAATGCGAACCGGCTGCTGCTGGTCACGACGGACGCCGCACCCCGCATGGCCGGTTACATGACGCGCCAGACGGGAACGTTCGACAACACTTCGCTTGCGAACCCTGCGATTCTCAGCCTGTGGGGCGCTGCGAAAGTCGCGGCGCCGAAGTCGGTCATGACTCTTGCACGACTGTCGGCTGCGAATGCGACCACGGGCGCGGTAGTGCTGCACCTCGATGTAGCCAGTGAATTAACGGCCTCCTTCGATGAGAACACGGGCGCCACCAACGGCACCTACGCCGTGGGTGCCGACGGTCGCGCGACTTTCGGTTTCGGCGCCGGCACGAGCGCCCGGCACTTCGTCGTTTATCTGGACAGCGCGGCCAACGGCTATGTGCTCGAGCAGGGCAGCGCCGTGGGCAACAGCGGCATCCTCGAACCGCAAGCGGCCGGACCGTTCACCTCGACCGTGCCCGGTTTCTTCGTCAGCGGCACGCAATACCCCGAGGACGTGGCGCCAATGGTGCTGATGCCCTCGGTCAGCATCGCCAACGGCGTGATCTCTGCGAGCGCCGGCACCGGCTATTTCGCGCTCGACACGGCCACCGGGCGCTCAATCGGCACCGCAACCATCACCGGCAGCGGCCAGTCGCTGTTCGTGATGTACGTGGTAAATCCGAACCGGGTCGTGCTGTTCCGCACCGGCGCGCTGAACCGCAGCGCGACCATGGACTGGCTGGACGCGAACTAGCGCTTATCCGAGCGGGAATTCAGTCCCGCACGCGCAGCAGGATCTTGCCGATGTGGCGGCCGCTTTCCATGAGGCGGTGCGCCTCGGCGGCCTGCGCCAGCGGGAAAGTCGCGTGCACGTGGACCCGCACGCGCCCGGCCTCGCAAGCGGGCCACACCTCGCGCAGTAGCGCGTCGCGGATTGCGGTTTTCTCTGCGATCGTGCGCGGCCGCATCGTTGAACCCGTGATCACGAGACGGTTGCGCATCACCGCGTTCAGATCCACTTCGGCCGTTGAACCCCGTTGCAACGCGATCAGCACCAGCCGCCCGTCCCGCCGCAGCAGGCTGATATTTCGCGGCACATAGTCGCCACCGACCATGTCGAGCACCAGATCGACGCCCTCGCCTCCGGTGAGCTCGCGTACGCGCGCCACGAAATCCTCGCTCTTGTAGTTGATCGCCGCGATCGCGCCGAACTCGCGGCAGAAGCGCGCTTTCTCTTCATCGCCCACCGTGACGATGCACTGCGCACCACGCAGTTTCACCAGCTCGATCGCCGCCAGCCCGATGCCGCTCGAACCGCCGTGCACCAGCACGCGCTGTCCGGTGTGTAGTCCGCCGATATCAACGAGGTTCGCCCACACCGTAAACCAGTTTTCGCACAGGCCCGCCGCCTGCTCCAGGCTC
>PMNQ01000196.1 GCA_003162555.1 Gammaproteobacteria bacterium
CGTCTACTTGCTGGCGAAGCCTGTGCCACGGTGGATTCTGGTCCTGTCCAAGGCCCTGAGCGCCATGGCAGTTGCCATTCTCCTGACGGGCGTTTCGACCGCGCTGGCGGGCATGATCGACCTCTTCCCGGCCGGCAACGACGGCGTCCTCGCCACCGAGGCTCAGGTCTTGGCAATGGTCGTCGGCTCGGCTTGCTACGTGTCGCTGTTCCTGGCATTGAGCCTGTTCACGCGCAGGGCGCTGGTCATCGGCATCGGCTACATGCTCGTCTGGGAGGGCGCACTCTCATTCATGCTGCCCGGCATCGCCAATCTCTCGATCCGGCAGTACGCCCTCGGGGCGGCCAAAGCGATCTACCAGCTGCCGTTGCAGGAAGCACGACTCTCGGCCGAAACGGCCTTCCTGCTGACCGCGGTGCTGGTTTTGGCGGCGCTGTCGCTGGCCATCTGGCGGCTGATGCGCTTCGAGCTACCCGGTGGATCCGACTAGGTTGCCGACCCGCGACATCGAACGGAGCGCTTGGTTGACGCGCCTCCGAACCGGCCGGTCTGCGCTTCTGCTGGCGTGGTTGATGGTCGCCGCCTGGGCGGGCGTCATCTTCGCGCTCTCCGCTACGCCGAACCTTCGCGTCGCTCAAGCCGACGACCTGGACTTCGTGCTCCGCAAAGCGGGCCACATGGCCGCCTTCGGGATCCTCGCGGTGTTGCTGTGGCGGGCGTTGACCCTTGCGGCGGTCCGCCGCGCGATGGTCTCGAGCCTGGTTCTGACGGTCGCCTACGCCGCCAGCGACGAGTTCCACCAGTCGTTCACGGCCGGCAGGCACGAGTCCCCGGTGGACGTCGCAATCGACGCCGCGGGGGCGCTGATCGCGCTCTCCGTCCTGGCCTTGTGGCTGCGATGGTGGACGCATCGCAGCGCGGAATAGCCCCGCGACGCCGGCTACTCCTCCCCGACGGGGAGCCCCAGGATGTTGAACCCGCCGTCGACCTAGATCGTTTCGCCCAGGCGAAAGTGGCGCCTACTCCTCCGCGACGGGGAGACCCAGGATGTTGAAACCGCCGTCGACGTAGATCGTTTCGCCCGTGGTCTGGCGAGACAGGTCGCTGGCCAGGTAGACGGCCGTCCCGGCCACGTCCTCGATGGTGATGTTGGCGCGTAGCGGGGCCACTTCCTTGAAGCCGCCGTACATCGTCCGGAAGCCGGCGATGCCGTGGGCAGAGAGTGTCCTCACGGGCCCGGCGCTGATCGCGTTGACGCGGATGTTCTTCGGGCCGAGATCGGCCGCCAGGTAGCGCACGCTGGCCTCGAGCGAGGCTTTGGCCGGTCCCATGACGTTGTAGTTGGGGATCGAGCGCACCGCGCCCAGATACGAGAGCGTCAGCATCGCGCCGTTCCGTCCGGCCATCAGCGGCGCGGTCGCGCGGGCCAGCGCGGTGAAGCTGTAGCTGGAAACATCGTGCGCAATGCGAAACGCCTCGCGCGAGGTGTTGGCGGTGAAGCTGCCTTCGATCGCCTCGCGCGGCGCGAAGGCCACGGCGTGCACCAGGATATCCAGATGTCCCCACGCGCTCTTTACGAGTGCGGCAGCGGCATCGATCTCGGCATCGACGGTGACGTCGAGCGGCATCAGCAGCTTCGAGCCGATCGAGGCGGCCAGTGGCTCCACGCGTTCGCGGAAGCGGTCATTGGCGTAGCTGAAGGCGAGTTCCGCGCCCTGCGCGTGCATGGCCTGGGCGATGCCCCAGGCGATTGAACGATCGGTCGCGACGCCAACGATCAGCGCGCGCTTGCCCGCGAGCATCCCCATGCTGCAATCCCCTCTTAGGCCCTTAGGCTCAACCGCGTGAGCTGACGAACGCCACCAGTTTTTGTCCGGGGCGGATCGAGCTGCCCGATTCCATGCCGTTCCAGCCGAGCAGTTCGCGCACCGTCACCTGCAGGAGGCGCGCGATGCCGTAGAGCGTGTCGCCACGGCGCACGGTGTAGGTGATCTGGCGGCCGCTGCCGGCGCTGGCCGTGGCGCGTCCGCCGGCGGGGCTGGCCGCTGGCGCGCGGCTCGAGACCACGAGGCGCTGACCGGCGCGGATCGGGTCGTTGACGTCCATGTTGTTCAGGCGCGCGAGCGTGTGCACGTCGGTGCCGAGCCGATGGGCGATGGCAAACAGCGTGTCGCCGCGCCGTACCACGTGCAGGCCACGGTGCGCGTAGCGCCGGCCGCTCATGCGTCCAGGCCGATCGAACAGTGCGGCGGCGCGCATGGCCTTCTCAGGCAGCTGGATCGTCGCCGAGGGCACCATCAGCGTGCTGCCGACCACGGGCTTGTCGTTGGCGGCCAGGTTATTCAGGTGGCGCAGCAGCTCGGGCGTCGTGGCGTATTGCTTGGCGATGCCCGCGATCGTGTCCTGCTTGTGCACTTCGTAACTCGCCACGCGCATGCGCTGCTCGGGCGTCAGGCTGAGCAGTGTCTGCTCAAGGCCTTCGGCGGCTTCGATCGGCACCAGCAGGCTGTATGGGCCGGTCGGATCCGTGGCCCAGCGATGGAAGGCGGGGTTCAGTTCGTACAGGTCGTCCTTGCCGACGCCGGAAATCTCGGACACGACCTGCAGGTCGATCTGGCCGCCGGTGTTCACCTGCACGAAGTAGGGCGTGTCGTCGATCTGGCTGAATTCCAGGCCATAGGCGGCCGGATCGGCCACGATGCGGCGCATCGCAAGAAGCTTGGGCACGTAGGCACGGGTTTCAGTCGGGAGCTTGAGGTGCCAGAAATCGATCGGCTTGCCGAGACGCTCGTTGCGGCGCACCGCGCGTTCGACATTGCCTTCGCCGCAGTTGTAGGCCGCGATGGCCAGCAGCCAGTCGCCGTTGAATTCATCGTGGAGCGATTGCAGGTAGTCGAGTGCGGCGCGCGTCGAGGCGACCACATCGCGCCGGCCGTCGTACCACCAGTCCTGCTTCAATCCGTAGTTCGAGCCCGTGCCGGGAATGAACTGCCACAGGCCCGCGGCGCGGGCGCGCGAATACGCATAGGGCTCGAAGGCGCTCTCGACCACGGGGAGCAGTGCGATTTCGAGCGGCATCGAGCGCGCATTGAGCTGCCCGACGATGAAGTGCATGTAGTGCTCGGCCCGTCCCCAGACGCGCTCGAGGTAATCCGGATGGTTCGCGTACCAGTTGAGTTCGCGATCGACCTGCGCTCCGTCTGTGTCTTCGAGCTGGAAGCCCGAGCGCAGGCGCACGAACAGATCGGGCGCGATCGGCGACACGAACGAGTGATCGGGGAACTGGACCGGGCCGATGTCCTGCACGGCCGGATCGTTCGCGGGAGACGCGGCGGATGAGGCGGCAGTCTGCGTCGCGCCGTCAGGCGTCGCCGGCACGGCCGGCACGGCAATCGCCACGGGTGATGCCTTGGAAGGAGCAGTCGGGTGGCTTGCGCATCCGGCCAGCGCCGACAGCGCCAGCAGCCCGGTCAGGTATGCGCTCAAGGGTCGAATCGGCTTTGCCAAATTTGCTCCATCCCAGTGCCGGGCCGATAACATGTTACGGTATGGGTGCCAGATCCTTGTGTGATCCGGCAACGCTATTTAACCTGTAAGTTCACATAATTGCTACCCTTTTTGGGCGGCCAATCACAGTCTTGGGAGTTCATGGCGAGAAATTCACCCGCGTTGCTGGCCTGGCAGTCGGGCGCTCTCGGACGTGCGGTCGTGGCCGCCGAGACACAGCTGCTCGCCGAAGTTTGCGACGATGTTTTCGGTCTCGAAGTGCTGCAGCTCGGCGTGTGGGGAGCGGGGCGCGAGCTGCTGCAGTCCAGCCGAATACGCCGCCAGACCCTGATCGCGGCGGCCGCGAGCGAGGCCTCGAGCCCGGACATCTGCGCCAACCCGGCGGGGCTCCCGATCCAGAGCGGGTCTATCGATGCGGTATTGCTGCCACACTGCCTGGAAATCGAACCCGATCCGGGCGCGATCCTGCGCGAAGCCGATCGGGTGTTGCTCGGAGAAGGCCAGCTCATCGCGCTTGGGTTCCGTCCCTGGAGTTTGTGGGGACTGCGCGCTGCAGCGAGCCGCAGGGGATATCCGCCCGGTTTCAGCCGCTTGCTGCCCGAGCGGCGGCTGCGCGACTGGCTGGCACTGCTCGGTTACGAAGTGACGCTGGCGCGGCACTACCTGTACGTGACGCCGAGCGAGCCGAGCGAGCCGAACCTGGATCCAGGCCAATCGGCGCTCGGCATGCTGCGCCGCGGACTCTTCAATCCGCTGCCGGCCGGTGGCTATCTGCTCAAAGCCCGCAAGCGCGTGTACGCACCCACGCCTCTGCGTCTGCGCCGGCGCGAACGCACGCGCGTGCTGGGCGGACTGNNCGGCGACCACCAACAACCGGATGGAAATGCTCGCCGTCATCAACGCGCTCGCTGCACTGAAGCGCCGCGTGCGCGTGCGCGTGTATACGGATTCGCAATACGTGCGCCTCGGCATGACCGAATGGCTCGCGGGCTGGAAAGCGCGCGGCTGGCGCACCGCCGATCGCAAATCAGTCAAGAATCAGGATCTGTGGGAGCAGCTTGACGAGCAGGCTGCCCGCCACGAAATCGAGTGGCACTGGGTGAAGGGTCACTCGGGTGTGCCCGGCAACGAGCGGTGCGATCAGCTCGCGAACGCGGCGATCGATGCGCTGCTTGGATTATACTAGCGCCCATGCGTCAAATTGTTCTGGACACTGAAACCACCGGCCTGGAGGCCGCGCGCGGCCACCGCATCATCGAGATCGGTTGCGTCGAACTGGTGAACCGCCGCGCCAGCGGGCGCCACTATCATAGCTACCTGAATCCGGAACGCGAGGTGGACGAGGGCGCGCGCGCCGTG
>PMNQ01000040.1:0-12368 GCA_003162555.1 Gammaproteobacteria bacterium
GGCGGCGTGATTTCGGATTCCGACGCGGCCGCCGGCATGCCAAGCGGCAGCGCCAGCAATGCCAGCAGTAACCACAGTGATTGACGCTTCATGATTGCTTCACCTTGCGGGGCGTATTCGGCGCGGTCGGCGTACTGACGGGTGCAGTCGATTGCGCTGGCGGCGAGGCAGCGGGCGGCGCCGCAGCCGGTTTCGCCAGCTTGCCGACATCGGTGTTGGCGAGATATTCGTGCCAGCCCGCTTCGTTTGAATCCACGGAACCCAGATACTCGAGGAACTCGGCATCGGCGGACGCTTCGGCGGCGCGGAGCGGCGCGGCGGCGAGCGCGCCGCCGCAAACCAGTCCCAGCATGCGCCAGGCATATTTCACGTGCCGACTCCGTTGTCCGCGTCGTCCTGCGCCGCGCCGACGGCCCAGGCGTAAAACTCGTAGTCGACATCGGCGCCGGTGCCGGCGGATGCGCCCGGCGCACTCTGATCCGGCGCAAGTGCATCCTGTGCGAGCTCGAGCGCGTCGCGATCCGCGAGCAGTTCCAGGTCATCGCCGCTGGTGGCTGCCGGGACGTTGGCCTGCATCTGCACCGGCAACGACATTGGTCCGCCCTGCATCAGCAACGCGGCCAGCACTGCGGCTGAAACCGCACCGGCGGGAAGCCAGCGCTGCCACGCAGCGCGCGCGCTGGCGGTGCTCGCGGCCGTGTACTGCTCGAGCGCAGCGTAGCGGGCCTGCGTCAGGCGCGAGCGCGTGCGCGCCGACAGCGAGCCGGCGCTGTCCTCGAGGAGCGCGCGCGCGCGGCGCGCAAATTCCGCCTCGCGCGGATCTGCTTCTTCGCTCATGTCCAATACTCCACCAACTGGGCGCGCAGCGTCTGCAGAGCCCGGAAATAATGCGTCTTGACGCTGCCCTCGGAACAACCCATTGCCTGCGCGGTCGCCGCAACGTCGAAGCCTTCGAAATTGCGCAGCAGGAATGCCTGCCGCTGACGCGCCGGGAGCGCGGCGAGCGCCGCCTCGAGCGCCTGCAGCGTTTCGTCGGCCTGCGCCTGCGCCGGCGGGAGCGGCGCCGGATCGGGCGCCTGCTCCAGCGGATCTGCCATCTCCTCGTCGTCGGCGCCCTTCCACGGAATCCACGACATCACGCGCGCACGCACCGCGCGCCGCCGCTGCGCGTCGCGCACGCAATTCTCGAGAATGCGGTAAAAAAGTGGAGGCCATTCCGCCGCCGGGCGCCGCGCATAATTGCGCACCAGGCGCAACATCGCCTCCTGCACCGCGTCGAGCGCGTCGTCTTCATGACGCAAAGCGATCTGTGCGATCCTGAACGCCTTGCGTTCGACACCGGCCAGAAAGCTCTCCATCGAGCGGGTTTCCTGCTGCGTCGATTCCTGCAATGCGGTATTCCTGAGCGGGAGGAAGCTCGTGGCGCCGGGCAGCAATGTAGCAAACGCGTTCATGGCTAATCAGCAGAACGGGCCAGCCAGCAGGGGGTTGACCTTGAGCCGACGGGACCGGAGTTTGGGCCAGAATCATCCACTTACGCACCTCCCTGCAGGTCACACGGCAATTACCGCCCGCATTTATTGACGGCAAGGCCAGATTCTCCGTAACTCAATGATTAACAATGATTTTATTTTGCGGATTGCCCTTAACTTCGGGACTCCCCGGGCGGCTGCGCCGCGCGGCGGAGGGCCAGCGGGGGCGGACCGTCCACAGACTTATCCACACGCTGCCTTCTCATGCCCGCGGCTGACCTAAGCCCTCCGGCGGCCACGGCCGCCGGCGTATTGCGGGTGGCCGTCGACTGCCCGCTGCGATCGCTGCTGGATTACCTGCCGCCGGCAGGCGTGCGGGCGTTGGACTTGCCCGCCGGAGCCCGCGTGCGTGTTCCCATGGGCGGGAGAAGCGCCGTGGGCGTCATCGTGGCCCATGCGGACGGATCGCTGCTCGCGCCGCAGCGGCTGCGGCGGATCGGAGCGCTGCTCGACCCTGAGCCGCTGTTCGACGCCGCACTGCTCGAACTGCTGCGCTGGACCGCCAGCTACTACCAGCACCCGCCCGGCGAGGTCTACGCGGCAGCCCTCCCCACGGCACTGCGGGCGGGACAAGCGGCCACGGCGCAGGAATCCTGGCTGGTGCTGACCGACGCCGGGCGCGCAGCTCACGCCGCCGGCGAACCGAAGCGCGCGCCGCGCCAACGCGCACTCGCGGCGCTCCTGGCGGCCCACAGCGAAGGGTTGGCGGCCGCGCAGCTCTATGCGGCACAGCCCGATTGGCGCAGCAGCGCGCGTGCGCTTGCCAAGCGCGGCTGGACCGAACTGCAGCTGCGCGATGCGCCACCCGTCGCCGCAATGTCGGCCGCGGATACAACTGCTGGCGGCGCGAGCGCAATCGGCGCGGCCGCTGCGGCCATCGACGTGATTCCGGACTTAAGCGCCGCACAAACCGCAGCGGTGGCGGCCGTCGACGCCTGCGCCGGGCGCTTTGGCTCCTTCCTGCTGCAGGGCGCGACCGGCAGCGGCAAGACCGAGGTGTACCTGCGGCTGGTGTTGCGCACGCTCGAGCGCGGTGCGGGCGCGCTGGTGCTGGTGCCGGAAATCGGCCTTACGCCGCAGCTGCTCGAGCGCTTTCGTTCGCGCCTGCGGGTGCCGATCGCCGTGCTGCATTCCGCGTTGAGCGACGGCGAGCGGCTGCAGGCCTGGCGCGCGGTGCGGGCCGGAGCGGCGCGCGTGGTGATCGGCACGCGCTCGGCGATCTTCGCGCCGGTGCAGCGGCTCGGGCTCATCGTCGTCGACGAGGAGCATGACAGCTCGTACAAGCAGCAGGAGGGCGGCTGCCGCTACTCGGCGCGCGACCTGGCGGTGCTGCGCGCGCAGCAATCCGGCCTGCCGGTGTTGCTCGGCTCCGCGACGCCGGCGCTCGAATCGCTCCACAACGTGCAGCTCGGCCGCTACCGGCAGTTGCTGCTGCCGCGGCGCGCCGACCAGGCGGCCGCGCCGCGCATCGCGCTGATCGACCTGCGCGCGCACGCCGTGCACGCGGGGCTGGCTACACCAGTGACGCAGGCGATTGCGCGCCACCTCGGCTCCGACGGCCAGGTGCTGGTGTACCTGAACCGGCGCGGCTACGCGCCCACGCTGCTGTGCACGAGCTGCGGCTGGATCGCCCCCTGCACCGAGTGCGATGCGCGGCTCACCGTGCACCGCGGCGCGGCGCAGCTGCGTTGTCATTACTGTGGCGCGGCGCAGCCGCTGCCAACACGCTGCGGCCGCTGCGGCTTCGAAGTGCGGCCAGTGGGCCAGGGCACCGAGCGGATTGCCGAGACGCTTGCGGCCATGTTCCCGACCGCGCCGCTGGCACGGCTCGATCGCGACACGGTGCACAGCGCGGCCGACATGGAAGCGGTCATGCATTCACTTCTCGATGGATCGGCGCGCATCCTGGTGGGCACGCAGATGGTCACCAAGGGCCATCATTTCCCGGGCGTATCGCTGGTCGCGGTGATCAATGCCGACCAGGGATTGTTCAGCGCCGATTTCCGCGCAGCCGAGCGGCTCGCGCAGACGATCGTGCAGGTGGCCGGCCGCGCCGGCCGCGGCACGCGCGCTGGCGAGGTGCTGATCCAGACCGAGTATCCGGAACATCCGCTGCTGCAGAACCTGATCAACAACGGCTACGAAGGCTTCGCGGCCGGCGCGCTGGCCGAGCGCGAAGCGGCGCGCTGGCCGCCGTTTGCACGGCTGGCGTTGCTGCGCGCCTCCGGCCGCAGCGCGACGACGGCGCTGGATTTCCTGCGTGAAGCGCGCGAGTGCGCGACGGCTGCACCGCCTGCACGCCTGCTCGGTCCGGTGCCAGCCAGCATGGCGCGCCGCGCTGGCCGCCACCATGCCCAACTCCTGATCGAAACCTCCGGCCGCGGCGAGCTGCATCGTTTTCTCGAACAGTGGCTGCCGCTCATCGAACGCTTGCCGGCCGCGCGCCGCGTGCGCTGGGCGCTGGATGTCGATCCGCTGGATTTGCAGTGAGGTAAACGAGCTGATGGAGCTGGCAATACAGTGAGGGATATCCTTAAACTGCGCGCCCTATGAAAACCGAGCTCGAAGAGCTGCTGGCGCAGGCGCTGGCCAAATTGCAGGGATCCGTGCTGCACGCGCCGGTCGAGCGCTCGCTCGTCACCGTTGAACGGGCCCGCGACGCGCAGCATGGCGACTATGCCAGCAATGTCGCCATGCGCCTCGCCAAGGCCGCGGGGCTACACCCACGCGAGCTGGCCGAGGCGATCGTCGCTGCGCTCCCGCCGAGCGCGCTGCTGACGCGCGCGGAAGTGGCCGGCGCCGGCTTCATCAACTTCTACCTGGCCAGCGCTGCGCAATACGACACGCTGCGGCGCGTGCTCGAGGAAGGCGAACGTTACGGCACGAGCGAGGCGGGACGCGGTCAGCGCATCATCGTCGAATTCGTCTCGGCGAATCCCACCGGGCCGCTGCATGTCGGCCACGGCCGGCAGGCGGCCTACGGCGCGACGCTCTCGAACCTGCTGCGCGCCGCCGGCCATCGCGTGCATCGCGAGTACTACATCAATGACGCGGGCCGCCAGGTCGACATTCTCACCGCGAGCGTGTGGGTGCGTTACCTGCAGGCTCAGGGTGAAGCCGTGCCGTTTCCGGAGAATGGTTATCGCGCCGACTATGTGAATGCGATCGGCGCCGGAGTGCAAGCTGCGCAGGGCAGCGCACTGCTGCACCCGTCCGCGACCGTGCTCGCGGGGCTCCCGCCGGACGCGCCGGCCGGCGACAAGGAGCTGTACATCGACGCGCTGATCGCGCGCATGCGCGCACTGCTCGGCGCCGCGGCCTATGAATCCGTGCTCGAGCTGGCGCTCGCGGCGATGATCGCCGACATCCGCGAGGATCTGGCCGCATTCGGCGTCGAGTTCGAACAGTGGACTTCCGAGCGCGCTCTGGCGCGTTCAGGCGCCGTCGATCGCACGCTTGCGCGTCTCGCCGCGCTCGGCCAGACCTACGAGAAAGATGGCGCGCTGTGGCTGCGCACCACGACGCACGGCGACAACGAAGATCGCGTGCTGGTGCGCGCCAACGGCTCGCAGACGTATTTTGCGCCCGATCTCGCCTATCACATCGACAAGCGCGCGCGCGGGTTTGTACTGATGATCGATGTGTGGGGCGCCGACCATCACGGCTACGTGGATCGCATGCGCGCCGGGCTGGTGGCGCTCGGCGAACCCGGCGACAGCTTCGAAGTCTGCCTGATGCAGTTCGTCAGCCTGTACCGCGGCGAACAGAAGATTCCGATGGGCAAGCGCGACGGACAGTTCGTCACGCTGCGGCAGCTGCGCGAGGAGGTCGGCAACGACGTGTGCCGGCTGTTCTATTTGATGCGCAGCCACGACCAGCACCTGGATTTCGATCTCGAGCTGGCCAAGTCGCGCAGCAATGACAACCCGGTGTACTACCTGCAGTACGCGCACGCGCGCGTCGCGAGCGTCATGAAACAGCTGGCTGCGCGCAACCTGCGTTACGACGCAGCCGAGGCGCTCGGAAACTTGAGCCGGCTCGACGGTGTGCATGAAGCGGCTGTACTGACCGCACTGCGCGCCTACCCCGACGTCATCGCCATGGCGGCCGCGAACCGCACGCCGCACACGCTGGTGCATCACCTGCGCGAGCTCGCGCAGTCCTTTCACACCTGGTACAACGCCGCGCCGTTCATCGTCGATGACAGCGCGACGCGCAACGCACGGCTGGCTCTGGCGCAAGCGGTGCAGCAGGTGCTGCGCAACGGACTCGCGCTGCTGGGCGCCAGCGCGCCGGAGTCCATGTGAGCAACCGCCGCCTGACCGCACGCGACTACAAGAGCGTGCGCCGCGGCGGCCTCGACCTTGCACGCTGGCGCGACCTGGGCATCGGATTTAGTGCGGGATTGCTGGTGGCGCTGGTCATCTACGTCAGCGATCACCGCGATCAGCAGGCCGCGGCTGACGGCGCCGTGACAGCTGCGCCCACGCCGCATCGTGCCACGGGCCACGCGCTCACCGCAGCAGGCGCCGCGGCCGCTGGCGACGCGGCCGATGCTGCAGCCGACAAGTACGATTTCTACGACGGCCTGCCGAAGTTCGAGATGGTGGTGCCGGAGAAGGAACACGGCACGCGCGTCGATGCCGCGGCGCGCGTCGAGCGGCCCGGTACGTATTTCCTGCAGGCGGGATCGTATCGTAACGTCGAGGACGCGAATCGCATCCAGGCGCAGCTCGCGCGGCAGAACATCAGCGCCAACGTGCAACGCGTCGCGCTCGACGCCGACGTGTGGTACCGCATCCGCATCGGGCCGATCAAGGATCTCGACCAGCTCAATCGCCTGCGCCAGCAGCTGCAGTCCGCCGAGATCGTATCGCTGGTGATCCGCGTCGAAGAATAGAACGCGAATCGGCCCCGAAATCAGTTCTGGAAGCCCGTCCAGCGAGCCGCGGCGCGGGCGACCCAGCTCTCGAAGCGCAACGGCGCATCGAGATACGCCAGGCAGATGCATTCCCCTTCGTCGGTGACCACGGGCTGGTGGGTCACGTGCGGATCGGTCTCGTCAAAATCGCCAGCATCGAATCTGGCCCGCCCATCGTTGAAGGATCCGGACAAAATCTGCGTAAATTCGCAACCGCCATGCGAATGCCGGGGCATGGTCCGGCCCGGCGCGATCTTCAGCAGGAACACGTTCGATTGCGCAGCATGCGGAATCTCGATCGCGCTGTAACGCATGCCGGGGCCGATCCAGCGCCATGGCTGGCCTGTGCATCCTTGCAGCAAACGGGACGGCAGTAGCGTCACGCACTCACGGGGAAAGCCGACCGGCGTTGGCGTGGCCGTGATGGCTGCAGCTGCCGGCAAACCCGCATCAATGCGCCGCAGGGTTTGCGCAAACGCATCCGCAGATACGTTGACCGGTTCGCTGGCCTGGAGGACCTCACCGCCCACCGCCAGGAATTCCTGGAGACGGCGCTGACACACGCGGCAGGTCTCGACGTGCGCCGACACGACGAATCCACGGCCGCTGTCCATCTGGCCCGATGCCAGTGCCAGCAAATGATGGTCGGCCGGGTGGTGATGAATCACAGCTCGATCCCATCCAGGCGTTGCCGCAGCGCCGCGATCGCAAGGCGGATGCGCGATTTGACGGTACCCAGCGGAATTCCCAGTGTCGTGGCAATGTGTTCGTGGGTCACGTCGTTGAAGTATGCCAGCTGCACAGCCTCGGCCTGCTCGGGCGGCAGGCTCGCCAGCACGGCCCGCAGGTGTTGCCGTCGTTGTTCGCCGAGCAGGGGCTCATCGTCATCGTTTGCTGGCGCGCAGTCAGCGAGATCGGCCAGCCAGGCAGACTGCTGCGGCAGTGCGGCCGGATGCAGCGAGCGTCGACATTGATCGATCCAGAGATTTCGCGCAATGGTAAACACCCAGGTGGAGACGCCCGCCCGACTGGCGTCGAACGCGGACGCTTTCCGCCACACCAGTACCAGCGTTTCCTGCGTCAGGTCTTCGGCCACGCCCGCATCGGCCCCTGAGCGCACCAGAAAACCCTTCACGCGGGGCGCGAGTGCACGAAACAGCGCGGCAAAGGCGGCGCGATCACCATGCCTGGCAACGGCGGTCACCAACGCCACCAGTTCGTCTGCGCCTGGGGGTGCGGCGTTCAGCACGTCGACCGCCAACGCCATTGTTGCCCGGCCGATGTGCGGTGCTCGGGCGTGGATCGCGCTGGCCGGGGTCCGTTGTGCAACATGCATGCGCATTGTACGTAGGCACCCGTCCTTTGGATCATGCCTGCGGATCCTTAAGTGATCCAACCCCGCCGCTCTTACGTACAAGCAGCAAAACGGAGCCAATTTCCATGGGACTGGACGCGCTGGCAATTCGATGGGCTGAGCAGGGTCAACTGCCGGATGCCTGGGTGCGAACCGGTATCCGCCAAGTCGTGCGTGCACGCCGGCGCTCGCTCATCAAGGCCCAGCATTACGCTGCCGGAAACGCGACCTCCGCGTTTGGCCGACGGTTGCGCGCCGAGCCAATTGCCATCCTGACCGCGGCAGCCAACGCGCAGCATTACGAACTGCCCGCGGAATTCTTCGGCCTGGTACTTGGGCCGCAGCGCAAATACAGCTGCGGCTGGTGGCCCGAAGGAATACTCACGCTGGATGAGGCTGAGCGCGCGGCGCTCGAGGCCACCTGCGAGCACGCCGGGCTGGCAGACGGTCAACGCATTCTCGAGCTGGGTTGTGGCTGGGGATCATTGACGCTGTGGATGGCAGAACGCCTGCCGCGCAGCACGATCATCGCCGTCTCCAACTCGCATTCCCAGCGCGCCTACATCCTGGCTCAAGCTGCACGTCGCTCACTGCGCAACATCGAGGTGCGCGTGGCCGACATGAACAGCTTCGAATTCCCGCAGGGACTCGACCGCGTCGTCTCCGTGGAAATGTTCGAGCACATGCGCAACTGGCCCGAGCTGGTGCAGCGCGTCGCGCAGGCCCTCAGGTTAGGCGGCAAATTTTTCATGCATGTGTTCTGCCACCGTGCAGTGCCCTATCTCTACGAGGACGAGGGCCAAAGCGACTGGATGAGCCGGTATTTCTTTTCAGGCGGGATGATGCCGAGCGACGCCCTGGCCGCTGAATTCCAGGATCACATGTCATTGCAGCAGCAATGGCGCTGGGACGGCACGCACTACCAACGCACCGCACGCGCGTGGCTCGACAACCTTGATCGGGAGCGCCATAGCGCACTGTCGATTTTGTCGGAAGTGTACGGCGCCGCGAATGCGCGGCTCTGGTTCCAGCGTTGGCGCATGTTCTTCATGGCCTGCGAGGAACTGTTCGGATACAGATCGGGCCAGGAGTGGTGGGTCGCCCATTATCTGTTCGGAAAAAGCGCTTGAAGGCCCGAACCTCGATCCTGCTGAATGTCGTCCTGTTCCAGATCGGCTGGTGGGCGTGCGTTCTTTCTGCCGCGAATAACTACGCCGTGCAGGCCGCGCTGGCGCTTGCGGCAATAGTCGCGATCCAGATCCTGATCCATGTTTCCCCGGTTCGCGCGCTGCTGCTGGCGCTCGTCTGCTTAAGTCTCGGTGCGGCGATCGAATCGATCTTCGCTGCAGCGCACGTCACCGCATACCAGAGCGCAGATCTCATGCTGGGCTTGGCGCCCGTGTGGATGGCCGGACTCTGGGCCCTGCTCTCGACGACCCTGGACGTATCACTGCGTTGGCTGCGGGGACGATGGTTGCTGGGCATCACGCTCGGCGCCGCAGCGGGCGCGATGTCATACGCTGGCGGGGCACGACTCGGCGCACTCAGCTTGCCGCGCGGCTACTCGCTCTGGGTCATCGCGGCGGTGTGGGGATTGGCGTTGCCGCTTTTGATTCAGCTCGCGTGCACTCGGGAATTCGGGCCTCGGGAAGACGCGCGATGAGTGGCGTGATTGAAGTCTGGCTGCACAGCCTGGTCCCAATCATCGCGCTGGCGGGCGTTGCCTGGGTATTGTGCACAGTGCGCCGGAACGCCGGGCTGGTGGATATTTTCTGGCCAGGGCTTTTCCTGGCTGCCGCCGGTTACGACGCATGGCGCTACCGGCACTGGTCGGGAGCGAGCCTGGTGATGGCGGCACTGCTCATCGTGTGGGCGCTGCGCCTGTCGATCCACCTGGCAATCCGCAACTGGCACGCTCCGGAGGATCGGCGCTATGCCGAAATGCGCGCGCGCCACCAGCCGGGCTTTGCCTGGAAGAGCCTGGTGCTGGTGTTCGGACTCCAGGCCGTGCTGGCCTGGATCGTCTCCGCGCCACTCGCCGTTGGCTTGGCCGGGCGGCAATCGCCGGGCCCGGTGTGGATATTCGGCCTGCTGCTGGCCATGTGCGGGCTGGCGATCGAATCCTTCGCCGATCAGCAACTGCGTGCGTTCAAGACGCGTGACCCGCAGCATCGCGGGGTGCTCGATACGGGGCTGTGGCGCTACAGCCGCCATCCCAACTACTTCGGCGAGTTCTGTTTTTGGTGGGGACTGTTCGCGATGGCCATACGCGCCGACTCCATCTGGATCCTGGTCTCGCCCTTGCTGATGAGCTTGCTGCTGTTGCGCGTCTCCGGCGTCAGCCTGCTGGAGAAGGACATTGCGCATCGCCGGCCCGACTACCGGGACTATGTCGCGCGTACGCCGGTCTTTTTCCCCTGGAAACCTGGCGCGTCGACCGCAGCCCGCCATCACAACGAGGCGCAGTCGTGAAGATCGCGATCGTGGGCAGCGGCATCGCCGGCAACGTCGTGGCTCATCAACTGCATCGGCAACATGAGATCGTCGTATTCGAGGCGGGCGATCGGGCCGGTGGCCATGCCAATACCCATCGCGTGGATTGCCAGGGCCAGCGCTACGACATCGACTCCGGCTTCATCGTCTACAACGAAAACAACTATCCCGAGTTCACGCGGCTGCTGGCTGCGCTGAAGGTGGAGACGCAACCGAGCCAGATGAGCTTCTCGGTGCGCAATGAACGCATCGGCCTCGAGTATTGCGGCACCAGCGCGAACACCATCTTCGCGCAGCGACGCAACCTCGTGAGCGCGCAATTCTGGCGCACGCTGCTGGAGATCAGGCGTTTCAACGCGCGCGCGCCGACGATGCTGCTCGCAGGCGCGCCGCAGATTCCGTTGGGCGATTACCTGCGCGCCGAAGGCTACAGTGCCGCGTTCATCGACCACTACATCGTGCCGATGGGAGCGGCCATCTGGTCGACGCGTCCGGGGCTCATGCTCAAATTCCCGGCGCAGTTCTTCATCCGCTTCCTGCAGAACCACGGCATGCTGAGCATGGGCAAGCCGCTGGCGTGGCGCTCGATAGTCGGTGGCTCGCAGCGTTACGTGGAGCGCCTGATCGCGCCGTTCCGCCATCGGATCCGGCTGCGCACGCCAGTGGAACGCGTGCGCCGGACACCCGCGGGCCTGTTCGTGCATGCAAAAGGATCGGAGCCTGAGCGCTTCGATCGGGTTTTCATGGCCTGTCACAGCGATCAGGCGCTGGCACTGTATGCGGATCCAAGCCAGCTCGAGCAGCGCGTGCTGGAAGCGATTCCATACCAGGTCAACTACGCGGTGCTGCACACCGACACCTCGCTGCTGCCCACGTGCCGCCGCGCCTGGGCGGCCTGGAATTACCATGTGATGAGCGACCCGGAAGGTCCGGTGTGCCTGACCTACGACATGAACGTGCTGCAGGCCTTGAGCGCGCCAACCCGATTCCTGGTCACGTTGAACAGATCCGATGTGATCGATCCGCGTTGCGTGCTCGCGGAGGTCCGCTACGAACATCCTTTGTTCTCACCGGCCTCTACGCGGGCACAGGCGCTGCACCGAAACCTCAACGGCGAGCACGGCATCTATTATTGCGGCGCCTGGTGGCGCAACGGCTTCCATGAAGACGGCGTGGCCAGCGCGCTGCAAGCGGTGGCGCACTTCGAGCAGGATCATGAACAGCGCGCTGTACATCGGGCGAGTTAGCCACTGCCGTCGCGAACCGCGGCGGCACGAGTTCAGCTACGCCTCGGCAATGCTGTGGCTGGACCTGGCGGAACTGCCCACGGTATTCAGGAATCGTTGGCTGTGGTCCACGAAGCGGGCCAACCTCGCCTGCTACCGACGCGAGGATTACCTGGGAGATCCGCAAGTGCCGCTCGACACTGCGGTGCGCGAGTGCGTGGCGGCAACCGTGGGCTGGCGGCCGGCAGGTCCGATTCGGCTGTTGACCCAGCTGCGCCTCTATGGCCTGAGCTTCAATCCGGTGTCATTCTATTATTGCTATGACGTGCACGATCAGCATGTCGAAGCGATCGTCGCCGAGATCACCAACACGCCCTGGAAGCAGCGCCATCGCTATGTGGTCGTCGCCGAACCCGACCAGCAGCCACAGGACACGTTGCGCTCACGCTTCAGCAAGGCGTTCCATGTCTCGCCATTCATGCCGATGGATCAGCAGTACGAGTGGGCATTCACGGAGCCGCAGGATGAACTGGGCATCGTGATGGTCAACCGGCGAAACGAGCGGACCGTATTCACGGCCTCACTGCAGCTGACGCGCCAGCCGATCACCGGCCCGCGATTGGCGGCACTGCTGCTGAATGTGCCCGCTTCCGGGCTCGGCATACTGGCGCGAATCTACTGGCAGGCATTGCGCCTGCGGTTGCGGCGCATCCCCTACTTCGAACATCCTGGGGCGGCCTGAATCTTAAGGCCGCGAGCGCTCAGTCCCGCGCGCTTTAGTCCTCGGCCACGTGACTGATCTCGATGCCGAGTGAGCGCAGCTTGCGGTACAGGTGCGTGCG
>PMNQ01000040.1:12426-12803 GCA_003162555.1 Gammaproteobacteria bacterium
TTGCGCAGCCGGTTCTGCGCCGCGACGCTGCAACGGCGGAACTGCAGTTGTTCGCCCTCGGTGAGCTGATCGACACATTGGCGCAGCAGGTCGGGCACGTCTTCCGCGTATTCACGCAGCGGTGGGATACGCAACGGCAGCACCGCGAGCTGCGCGTACAGGTCGCGGCTCAGGCCGGTGCCGCCGGCGCGGCTCTCGATGCCGGGGAGCGCGGTGCCGATGACGCGCGCATCGAATTTTGCGCTGGTGCCGTCGCCGGCGCGCACGAAGCTACCGCCTTCGAGCACGCCGGCCAGCAGCCGCCGTGCGCTATCGGGCAGTTCCTCGATGTCGCCGAGGTAAAGCGTGCCACCGGCGGCCTGCGCGAGCAGACCCGG
>PMNQ01000040.1:12850-12972 GCA_003162555.1 Gammaproteobacteria bacterium
CCGCCGGCCTGGCGCGTGCGGCGCGCATCGAGCGCGCGCTTGACGGTGGGAAGGAGCTTCGCCAAAGAGAGCGGCTTCTCGATGAAGTCGAAAGCGCCAAGGCGCGTCGCCTCGACCGCGGT
>PMNQ01000197.1 GCA_003162555.1 Gammaproteobacteria bacterium
TCGGAGTTCGGAGTTCGGAGTTCAGCAGGCAGTTTCGATTTAAGAACCGCTTCGTTTTCAAAATCCGCACTCCGCACTCCGCACTCCGCACTTGAAGCGGCTCGTCCCGCTTTTGCTGGACTGGTTCGCCGCGAACGCCCGCGACCTGCCGTGGCGGCGCACGCGCGATCCTTACGCCGTCTGGGTCTCGGAAATCATGCTCCAGCAGACGCAGGTGAAGACGGTGCTCCCCTACTTCGCGCGCTGGCTGGAGGCGTTGCCGAACTTCGCCGCGCTCGCCGCCGCCCCGGAAGATCGCGTGCTCAAGCTCTGGGAAGGCCTCGGCTACTACTCGCGGGCCCGCAATCTGCACCGACTCGCCCAGGTCATCGCCAGCCGCCCCGTTCCGCCGCGCACCCCGGCCGAATGGCGCGAGCTCCCCGGCATCGGCCCCTACACCGCCGCGGCGATCACGAGCATCGCGTTCGGCGAACCCGCCGCGGTGGTGGACGGCAATGTCGTCCGCATCCTCGCCCGGCTGACCGGCGAGAGCCGGCTCTTCCGCGACGGCACGGAGGCCGTGAAGCATTTCACCGCGCTCGCCGGCGCCCTGGTCGTCGGCAGCAACCCGGGCGAGCACAACCAGGCGATGATGGAACTCGGCGCGACCGTCTGCCTGCGCCAAAACCCCAAGTGCCCGGTCTGCCCGGTCGCCGAATTCTGCGCCGCGCGCGCCGGCGGATCGCCCGGAACGACGTCGTCGAGCGGGACGACCACCGGGCCGGGAGCGGCGAGCACGGCGGCGAGCTGGGGCGGGATGGGGTCCACCGAGTCCCAGTCGACGGGGAGGCGGACCCGGATCTCGTCGGGCCGGATCGCGGCGGCGCGGGCACCGGCGGCAGGATCGGCGGTCCACTCGAAGGCGACCGCGCCGGACGTGAAGCCGGCGCCGAACGCGACGATGACCACGTTGTCACCCTGCCGGACCCGTCCGGCGTCGACCGCTTCTGCGAGGGCCAGCGGGACGGACGCCGCGGACGTGTTCCCGTAGCGATCGAGGTTGACGAACATCTTCTCCATCGGGAGCCCCAGGCCCTTGGCCACCGCCTCGATGATGCGGATGTTGGCCTGGTGCGGCACCAGCCAGGTGAGCTCATCGCGGCTGAGATTGTTGGCGGCGAGCGCCTCATCGACCGCGCGGCCAAGCATGCTCACGGCGATCTTGAACACCTCGCTGCCCGCCATCTTGATGTAATCGCCCTCCGGGTGAAATCCGGTCGACACGCCGCCCGTGCAGCGCAGCAGCTCGAGATGCGATCCATCAGCATGCAGGTGCGTGGAGAGGATCCCGGGCTCGCTATCAGGCGCCAGCAGCACCGCCCCCGCACCGTCGCCAAACAGGATCGCGGTGCCGCGATCTTTCATGTTCGTGAGCTTTGAAAGCGACTCCGAGCCAACCACCAGCGCCAGCTTCGACTCGCCTGAACGGATGAATTTGTCGGCCACCGACAGCGCGTAGATGAAGCCGCTGCAGGCAGCCTCGACGCTGAGCGCGGGACCGCCGAGGTTGCCCAGCCGCCCCTGCAGCATCACACCGGCATTCGGAAAAATAAGGTCCGGCGTGCAGGTGCCAACGATGATCAGGTCGACTTCGCGCGGCTCGCGCCCGGCAGAGGCAAGCGCGGCGCGCGCGGCGTGCTCGGCCATGTCGACGGTGGTCTCGCCCGGCGCGACGATGTGGCGCCGCTCGATGCCGGTGCGCTCGCGGATCCAGGCGTCGCTGGTATCCATGAGCTTTTCAAGATCGGCATTCGTCAGCAGCCCTGCGGGCAGATAACTGCCGGTACCGACAATCCGGGAACGCATCAGCTACGGGTCCCAGTGAACGAGCGCCCTAGCCCTTCTCGTCCAGCTCGGCTCGTTCGATGACGCGCTTGCCGCGGTAGAAACCGTCGGGCGTGATGCAGTGGCGCAGATGCGTCTCGCCGCTCTGCGAATCGATCGACAGCGCGGGGCGCTTCAACCCGGAATGCGAACGGTGCATGCCGCGCTTGGAAGGCGTCTTGCGGCTTTTCTGTACGGCCATGTCGTAAACACTCCTGGCTGAATATCCAATCGCAAACTAATTCCGGCTCTTCTCGAGCAGCGCGCGCAGATCCGCGAACGGCCGCTGCGTCTCCTCTGTCACCGGCGCCGCTCCAGGCAACGCCTCGCCAATCACGGCGCCCGCGACCGCCTCGAGGCAGTGCTCGCCCGCCGCGTGCCGCGGCACGATCGGGAGCGACAGCAGCAACTCCTCCGCGGCCAGTGCCGCCAGCGTGCCGTGGCCGTCCGCGGCGAGGAAGGTTTCCATCTCCTCCGCCACGTTCGCCGCCTGCTCTTCGCTGTCGACCACTGCGACGTGCGATTCGCTGGCGATCGCAAGGCGCATCTCGCGCATGCACCGCTGGCACTGCGGCTTCAGCACCGCCTGCACTTTCACATCCGCGACCGGCACACCCCGCTCGCGGCCAAACTGCAACCACACCCCGACCGGCCCTTCGGCGACACTGAATTCGGCTGGAATACCCGGCAGGTCGCCCAGGGGAATCTCAAACTCGAACCGCGCGCGCATTTCGGCCAATTTGGCCAGATCACGCGGCTTGGACCAGCCGTTGGGCATGGGGCGCGTATGATAGGTAGGCATGAGCGGCAAGTCAAAAGCCCGCATATCTGTTAAGCCCTTGTTTCTATTCCGCTGATTTGAATGCTGCCGTGACTTTGCCGCCCCCCGCGCTCATCCTGGCCTCCACCTCGCCGTACCGACGCGAGCTGCTTGGGCGGCTGGGCCTGCCCTTTACGGTACAGCGTCCCGACGTCGATGAGCGGCCCGTGGCCGGCGAGCGGCCGCAAGCGCGGGCCGAGCGGCTGGCGCTCGCCAAGGCCACCGCCGTTGCGGTGCTCCATCCGCAGGCGGTCATCATCGGGGCCGACCAGGTCGCATCCTGTGGAGAGCTGATTTTCGACAAGCCCGGCAACGCGGAGGCCGCACGTGCGCAGCTGCGCGCACAGTCCGGCCGCAGCGCGCAGTTTTACAGCGCCGTCGCAGTCGTGCACGCCGGCCGCGGTGCGAACGATTGCTTTACCGACCTGACGACCGTCGTCATGCGCACGCTCAGCGATGCTGAAATCGACGCGTACGTTGCGGCCGACAGGCCTTTCGACTGCGCCGGATCATTGCGCAGCGAGGGGCTGGGAATCAGCCTGTGTGAGCGCATCGAGAGCCAGGACCCGACCGGCCTGATCGGGTTGCCGCTGATCAGGCTCGCTTCGAGCCTGCGCGCTTGCGGCTACGCACTGCCCTAGAGCTTGCCCCGCCCGCACGTCCGGCCGCACGACCGAGTGAAGGGCCAGCGGTGCCCAGCGCGTCGAGCACGGCCTTGAGCTCGGCGGGGAGTGGCGCACTGATGCTCACCTGCCCGCCCTGCGGCCAATCGAAGGCAACGCTGTGCGCGTGCAGGAACATGCGCTGCAGCCCGAGTTCGCGCATCGCTGTGTTCGCGGCTGCATCGCCATATTTCACATCGCCCGCGACCGGATGCCGGCAATACGCCGCGTGCACGCGGATCTGATGGGTGCGCCCGGTTTCGAGCGTCGCCTCGACCAGCGAAGCGCGCGCGCCGAATTGCTGCACGAGTCGAAAGCGCGTGCGCGCGCTCTTGCCGCCCTCGCCGACGCGCACTGTGCGCTCGCCACCGACACGCGCTTCGGTCTGCAGCGGCACGTCGATGAGCTTGCGGCCCAGCTCCCAGCGGCCCACGACCAGCGCGAGGTAACTCTTCTCGACGCGGCCCTCGCGCAGCAGCTCATGCAGCACACGGAGCGCTGCAGGTTTGCGCGTGATCATCAGGATGCCGCTGGTGTCTCGATCCAGACGGTGCGCGAGCTCGAGCGTCTCGTGCGGCCGCGCGGCGCGCAGCGCTTCGATGATGCCGTAGGTCAGCCCGCTGCCGCCGTGCACGGCAAGTCCTGCAGGCTTGTCGAGCACCAGCAGCCGCTCGTCCTCGTGGACGATGGCCGCGTTGACGCGCGCCATCAACGCCGGCGGCACGCGCGGCGCACCGCCGCTGGCCACCACATGCGCGGTCTCGGATTGTTCGCGCACCGGCGGAACGCGGATCGTGTCGCCCGCCGCCAGGCGCTGTTCGGGGCTGCAGCGCTTGCCGTTGACGCGCACCTCGCCCTTGCGGATAAGGCGGAAAATGCGCGTGCGCGGCACAGCCGGCAGGAGCCGTGCCAGCGCCTTGTCGAGCCTGACGCCCGCGTCTTCCGCGGCGACCTTAAGCTGCTGGACGGCAGAACGCGGGCCGTGGCCCACCGGGCGCGCTTCTGACATGAATTTGCCGGTCTCCACGCACCTGGTCCTAAATCGTTGTTTCTAAAGCCTGCTGCCGCTATACTTGCCAGGTCCCGCAGCGCGGCCTGGCCGTAACAGAGCCTCAAAGGCAGCGCGCGGCGGCAAGTTCGCGGTCCATGAGCTCGTTAAGAGCGGCCCGCATAGTAGTTGGTCCTCGAGGACGAGGCCATCGCAAGAGTTCGACCGACCTTTGGGTCTTCGCCCTTGTACTTCAAAGCTGCTCCCGTGAACACGGTAGAGCCTGAAAGCAAGCGCAAGATGGGTCAGCGAACCTCAAGGTTTTCCGGCGCTGCCGATACCGGCGGCTAAAATAAAATCGATGCCCCACCGCACGCGCCGCCAATCAATCTTCGGGTTCCCAAGCTGTCCGCCTGACGCCGCGGCGCCGCCTGTCACCAGGCAATGCGCTGCGCGGTCGGTCCCTCACGCAAATGTAGCAGGGACAAATGAAGAGAATGCTTATCAATGCAACTCAGCAGGAAGAGTTGCGCGTCGCACTGGTTGACGGCCAGAAGTTATACGACCTATCGATCGAGATACCGTCCAAGGAACAGAAGAAAGCCAATATCTACAAGGCGCGCATCTCGCGCGTCGAGCAGTCGCTCGAGGCCTGCTTCGTCGATTACGGCGCCGCACGCCACGGTTTCCTGCCGCTGAAGGAAATCTCCAAGGAATACTTCAAGGGCCAGTCTGCGGGCGGGCGGATGAACATCCGCGAGCTGGTCAGCGAAGGCCAGGAACTGCTGGTGCAGGTCGAGAAGGAAGAACGCGGCACCAAGGGTGCAGCGCTCACCACCTTCATCAGCCTNNCGCGACCAGATGCGCGAGGTCATGAACCAGCTCAACGTGCCGGAAGGCATGGGCGCGATCATCCGCACCGCCGGTGTGGGCCGCGCGGTCGAAGAGCTGCAGTGGGACCTCGATAACCTGAAGACCCAGTGGGATGCGATTGCGCAGGCGGCCAACACCCGTCAGTCGCCGTTCCTCGTCTACCAGGAAGGCGATGCGGTCACGCGTTCGCTCCGTGATTACCTCGGTGATGACATCGGCGAAGTGCTGGTCGATGACGCTTACGCCCATATCAAGGCGCAGGAGTACATGCAGCGCTTCATGCCGGCGGACGCGCAGCGCAAGCTCAAGACCTACACTGACGACATCCCGTTGTTCACGCGTTACCAGATCGAGAACCAGATCGAATCGGCTTACGCGCACAAGGTGCAGCTGCCCTCGGGCGGCTCGCTGGTAATCGACTACACCGAGGCGCTGGTCTCGATCGACATCAACTCGGCACGTGCCACGCGCGGCTCGGACATCGAGACGACCGCGACCAATACCAACCTGGAAGCGGCCGACGAAATCGCGCGGCAGCTGCGTATCCGCGACATCGGTGGCCTGATCGTCATCGACTTCATCGACATGGNNGGCGCTGTCGATCCTGCGGCTGATCGGCGAGGACGCGCGCAAGGAGCGCACCTCGCGCATCATCGTGCAGGTGCCGGTGGACGTCGCCACCTACCTGATGAACGAGAAGCGCGACTGGCTGCGCGACACCGAGGACAAGACCCGGGTCAACATCGTGCTGGTGCCCAACCCGCACATGCAGACGCC
>PMNQ01000252.1:0-10932 GCA_003162555.1 Gammaproteobacteria bacterium
GCTTCGGTTCTCCGCGGTGGCAAACACGGACGGGTCGTCACGCCCGGAAAAATCAGCGACAGCATGCTGGTGCAGCGCATCGCGTTGCCGCTCCGCGACGAGCGGGTCATGCCGCCGAGCAGCCAGCCCCCGCTTCCGGTCGACGACGCCACGGTCATCAAACTCTGGATCGCGGCTGGCGCCTCCGGCATCCAGCCGGTGGCCGATTTCCGCACTGCGCCGCGACCCGTCGCGCACGTGACCATTGTCGATGTCGACCCGCGCGCACTCGCCGCGGTGCGCGCGCCTGTCGCCAGCGCGTTGCAAGCCTTGCAGGAGCGCTTCCCGGGTGTCATCGCCTACGAGTCGCGCGGTTCCGCATGGCTGGAACTGGATGCATCGCTCCTCGGCCACAGCTTTGGCGATCAGGAGCTGGCGGCATTCGCACCGCTCCGTGACTTCATCGTGCGGGCGGACGTGTCGGGCACCGCGATCGGCGAACCTTCTGCTGACGCTATCGGCGCGATGAAGAATCTGCGCGTGCTGCGCATGATGGATGTCCATCCGGGTCCGGCACTCGGTGCGCGAGTGCAGGCCTTGCGCCAACACGGCGCGCGGGTCTACGTGGAGCAGGGCGGCGTCGATGACCGGCACTGAACCGCAGGGCGCCAGCGCGCCAGCGCAGGATCAGGTGCGCGTCTGGGATGTCCCGGTGCGCGTGTTTCACTGGAGCATCGTCGTTCTGGTCACGCTGTCGTGGGCGTCCGTCGAGAACGGCTACATGAAACTGCACCTCTGGTCCGGTCTCACGCTACTCACGCTGCTGCTGTTTCGCATCGCATGGGGTTTTGTCGGTTCGACCACCGCGCGCTTTGCAGACTTCGCCCAGCGACCTGCGAGCGCACTGGCTTATCTCCGCGCCATGGCGCGCGGCGAGCATCAGCCGCACGCCGGTCACAACCCGGCCGGTGGCTGGATGGTCTTGCTGCTGCTGGCCGTGCTGCTGCTGCAGGCGGCCACCGGCCTGTTCAGCAACGATGGCGTCCGGTTCAACGGGCCGCTGGCGGCACTGATCAGCTCGCGCCTGTCTGATCGCCTGAGCAGCCTGCACGGCACAATGTTCAACTTCATCCTGCTGTTGGTGTGGATGCACGTCGTGGCTGTGCTGTACTACCGCTTCGTCCGCGGTGAAAATCTGATCGCTGCGATGATCAGCGGCAGGAAACCGCGCGACGAGATCAGTGCCCAGGCTGCACTGAAGTTCGTGCCACTGCGCTGGGCTCTGCTGTGCCTGGTGCTGGCGGCGGGCATCGTGTGGTGGATCGCGGAATCGTGACGATTGCAGAGGAATCAACTATGAACCAGCCCGGCAAACAGCTGTTATCGCGCAGATCGCTGTTGTGGTCGGCGCCGCTGGCAATGGCCGGCGCGGCCGCGACGCTGGGGCCACGCGCGGCCGCCTCCGCGGCCGCCGCTGCAACTGCAGACAAGTCCGTGGCCGCTGGCTGCGTTGCGCCCGAGCTGCTGGGGCAGGGCGCCTTCCAGTATCACGCCAACCGCTTCTGGGGACTGCTGGACCGCAAGCGCTACCCGGTCGCCGACTGCCACGGCATTTGCGAGGATCGTGACGGCCGCATCGTGATGCTGACCAACGACACGCACAACAACCTGATCGCCTATACGCACGCGGGGCAATTCCGCGCCGCCTGGGAGAAGCGCTTTCCGGCAGCGCATGGCCTCGACATTGTCGAACACGGGGATGAAGAGCGGTACTGGATCACCGATCACGACCGGCAGCTGGTATCCATATGCACACCGGATGGGCGCGAACTGCGCGTCATTGGCGCCGATGCGGTCAAACAGAAATACGCGGACATCGGGCGCTATCACCCAACCAACAGCGCCACGCTCCCGGACGGGCAGTGCTACGTGAGCGATGGCTACGGCTCCAGCTACGTGCATCACTTCGATCCGGACGGCCGCTACATTTCGAGCTTTGGCGGCGAGGGCGACGCGCCGGAGCAGTTGCGCACACCGCACGCCGTGTGGATCGACACGCGCTCGGGCAAGCCGCTACTACTGGTGTGCGATCGCTCGCACGACATGCTGAAGTGGTTTTCCCTGGCGGGTGAATTTCTCAGGATGGTCGCGGTGCCGGGCTTGCAGCCCAGCAATGTGGCGGCATTCAGCGGCAGATATAGCGATCACCTGGCGGTCTGCGGTCTCAATGGCATGGTCCTGATCATGGACGGGAGCGATCGCGTGATTTCCTGCGTCGGCGGAGAGCCGCCGGAATACCGTGACGGAAAACTGCAGCCGCTGTCCGTGTACAACTACACCTTTATTCACCCGCATGACGTGTACGTGGACAAGGCGGGCGCGCTCTACGTCGTGCAGTGGGCGTCGAACCAGACCTATCCGATTAAGCTGGAGCTGCTGCAGTCGTTAGTTGGCTAGCGCCCAGTCGACCGCATAGGCCGCGTGCAGGGCCGTGGTGTCGAACACCGGCAGCGCCGAATCCTTTGGCTCGAGCAGCAGGCTGATTTCGGTGCAGCCGAAGATGACGCCTGCTGCGCCTGCATCCGCCAGCCTGCCGATGATCTGCTGGACTGTGCGGCGCGATGCATCGGGCGTCTTTCCCAGGCACAGCTCCTCGAAGATGATGCGGTGTGCTTCGAGTCGATCGGCCTCTCCGGGCACGATCACATCCACGCCCTGCTGCCGCAGCCGCGCGAGGTAGAAATCCCCTTCCATCGTGAAGCGCGTGGCGAGCAGGCCGACGCGGCCGAGGCCGGCGCCCCTGATGGCCGCGGCCGTCGGGTCGACGATGTGCAGCAACGGGATCGACAGTGCCGCTTCGATCGCCGGCGCCACCTTGTGCAGCGTATTCGTGCACAGCAAGATCGCCTCGGCGCCGGCCCGCTCGAGCAGCGCCGCCTCCCGCCCGAGAAACGCGCCCGCATCGTCCCAGCGGTTGGTGCGCATCATGATTTCCAGGTCGGCGAAATCGACGCTCGACAACAGGAGTCTGGCCGAGTGCAGCCCGCCGCATCGGTCGCGAACCGCCTCGTTGAGCAGCCGGTAGTACGGCAGCGTCGATTCCCAGCTCATTCCGCCCAGCAGACCCAGCGTCTTCATCCCCCTATCATAGGTGCAACGGGCGGTGGCAGAGGGAGCGGCGCGGGGCATGGGCAGGCATTACGACGTCGTGATCGTCGGTGGCGGCGCGATCGGTTGCTCGATCGCCTACGCGCTGACGACCGAGGCCGGGTTTCGCGGCACGGTGCTCGTCATCGAACGCGACCCGACCTACCAGCGCGCCTCTTCAGCGTTGTCCGCCAGCGGCATCCGCCAGCAATTCTCGGCGCCGGTCAACATTCGTATTTCCCGCTACGGCATCGAATTCCTCCGCCATGCGGGCGAACTGCTTGCCTGCGGAGATGACCGGCCGCCGATCAACGTCAACGAGGCCGGATATCTGGTGCTTGCGCCGCCCGAGGGCCTGGAAACGCTGCGGCGCAATCATGCGCTGCAGAACAGTCTCGGGGCCCGCATCGCGCTGCTGTCGCCGCAGGAACTGCAGCTGCGGTTTCCGTGGCTGGCAACGGACGATCTGGGCGGCGGCTGCCTGGGGCTGGAAGGCGAGGGCTGGCTGGACGGCTACCTGCTGTTGCAGGCCTTTCGTAACAAGGCGCGCGCGAATGGCGCGGAGCTGCTGCACGACGAAGTCGTCGGCATGGATCGGGGCGCCGGCCGCATAGACGCACTGCGTCTGGCCAGTGGCGAGCGCATCGGCGCCGGCATGGTCATCAACGCGGCTGGCCCGCACGCCCGCCAGGTCGCGGCCATGGCTGGCGTGGTGCTGCCGGTCGAAGCGCGCAAGCGCAATGTGTTCGTCGTCTCCTGTGCCGAAGCAATACCGGGCTGCCCGCTGGTCTGCGATGACTCAGGCGCCTGGTTCCGTCCCGAGGGCGCGCACTTCATCTGCGGCTGCGCGCCGGACCGAAGCAACGATCGAGAGAATTTCGACCTGGAGCCTGACCACGCATTCTTCGAGCAGTCGGTGTGGCCCGCGCTCGCGGCGCGGGTGCCGGCGTTTGCGGCGTTGCGCGTGACCGGCGCCTGGGCGGGACACTACGAGACCAACACTTTTGATCAAAATGGCATCGTGGGACTGCACCCTGAAGTGCGCAACTTCGTGCTCGCGAACGGCTTCAGCGGCCACGGGCTACAGCAATCGCCCGCAGTCGGACGCGCTGTCGCCGAGCTGATCGCGTACGGCAATTACCGTACGCTGGATCTATCGGAGCTCTGCTTCGAGCGCATCGCCGCCGGCCGGCCGCTCAGTGAACTGGGGATTTACTGATCTGGGCCGGCGCGGGGCGGAACGTCGATGCCTGGCCGGTCAGGCCGTGGCGCGCGACGAGCGTTGCAAGGCGTACGCGCCACTGCCCAGTGCGGCGACCGCGATGCTCACCACGAGCAGGAACGCGGGATATTCCCAGCCACCGCCCTTGGCGCTGAACACCCAGCCGTTGGCGGCGTGCACCCAGATGATCGCGCCCAGCAGGGTAGGGGTGAGCGCCAGCGCGACCAGCCGCGTCTGCACGCCCAGCAGCAGCAGTGCGCCGCCGACGGCCTCGCCGATCGCGGTGGCGTAGCCCAGCCAGCCGGGCAGGCCGATCGACACGAAATAGCCAGCCGTGCCGGCCAGGCCGAAAGTCAGTATCTTGAGCAGCAGTCCGTGCGACAGGTACATGAGACCGAGGCTGAGGCGCAGCAGCGTGGCGGTCAATTCGGTAATGCGGGCCTGATTCACGGTTGGCTCCTGATGGTTGCAAATGCATCAATATGAATGCAATTGCATTTAAACACGGATTTTGATGTAATTGCATGCATCAGCTCATACGCCGCCATGACCAGCAATCCCACCAGCACCAGTCCCAGCAGCACGGTAATCCGGGCGTGGTCGCGGCTTGCCAAGGTGCAGCAGCTCGCCGCCGACGCCATCGAGCAGCGGCTCAAGGCGGCGGACCTGCCGCCACTCGCCTGGTACGACGCGCTGCTCGAACTGGAGCGCGCGGGGCCCGCAGGCTTAAGGCCGTTTGAGCTGGAGCGCGAACTGCTGCTGTCGCAGTGCAATCTCTCTCGCCTGATCGACCGGCTGGAAAAGGAAGACTACGTGGAGCGGCAGGCCTGCCAGGACGACGGGCGCGGCCAGGTCATCGCCATCACCGCGGCCGGCCGCGCTATCCGCCGTCGCATGTGGGGCGTGTATGGTCCTGCTATCCAGAGCGTGATTGGCGCGCACTTGAGTTCCGGCCAGGCCGCGGCGCTCGATACCGCGCTCGGCACGCTGATATCCGGCGCCAGACCTGCGTAAAGCTAACAAAAACAAAATGATAAATAGAAAAGCTCTACTGAATTATCGCACAGGGATTTTCACCCTGTGCGCGCTGGCGCTCGCCGCTATGCTTCCTGCCGCGCCAGCCAGCGTGAGCCTGTCGCGCGAAGAGCAACGCATCGTCAGCGCCGCGGCCGCGGAGAATGACCGATCGATTGCGCTGCTCGAGACGCTGGTCAACATCAACAGCGGCACCATGAATTTCGCCGGCGTCGAACGCGTGGGCCGCCGCATGATGGCGGAGCTGGAGCCGCTCGGCTTCAAGGTGGAGTGGCGGCCGATGTCCGCCGTCGGGCGCGCGGGCGTCGTGATCGCCACGCACCACGCCGCAGGCCCGGGCAGGCGCCTGCTGTTGATCGGGCATCTCGACACGGTGTTCGAGCAGGACAGTCCGTTCCAGCGATTCGAGCGGCGCGGCAACATTGCCGAAGGTCCGGGTACCAATGACATGAAGGACGGCCTGGTGATCATGCTCGGCGCGCTGCGCGCACTGCACACGGCCGGCGCACTTTCGGGTGCGGACGTGACGATCGTGCTGAGCGGCGATGAGGAAGATGCCGGCAGCCCGCTCTCGCGGGCCCGCGCCGACCTGATCGAGGCGGCCGGCCACGCCGACGCAGCGCTGGAGTTCGAGGCGCTCGCCACCGAGAACGGTCATGACATGGGCACCATCGCGCGCCGCAGCGCCATCGACTGGACGCTGCGCACCACGGCGCAGTCGGGCCATTCCTCCGGCATTTTCTCGGCAGAATCCGGATTTGGCGCGAACTACGAGCTGACGCGCATCCTCGACACTTTCCGGCGCGAGCTGCGCGAGCCGAATGCCACCTACAACGTCGGCCTGCTGCTGGGCGGCGCGGGCGCAGCAATCAACGCCGACGGCGTCAGCGGCGCGGCCAGCGGCAAGAGCAACGTGATTGCGGCACAGGGCGTCGCGAAAGGCGACTTGCGCACACTCAGCAACGCGCAGACCGAACGGCTGATGGCGCGCATGCGAGCCATCGTCGCCGATCATCTGCCTGGAACGGGCGCGACGATCGAATTCGAACCCGGGTATCCCGCGATGGCGCCGACGAACGGCAATCGCGCGCTGCTGGCGCGCCTCAACGAGATCAACGCAGCGCTGGGCCTCGAGCCAATGGCCGCGCTCGACCCGCTGCAGCGGGGCGCCGGCGACATCTCATTCGTGGCCGACAAAGTGGACTGCCTGGTCGGCTTTGGAGCCGTGGGGCAGGGCAGCCACGCACCGGGCGAGACTGTGGACCTCAGCAGCTTCGATCGTCAGCTCAAGCGCACCGCGTTGCTGATCGAGCGCCTGTCGCGCACACCGCGCTGATCGCGGCCGCCAATTGGGTGCGCTAGTCGCGCGCGCTGACGCGGTAAGTGGCGGCGGACAACCACTCGGGATTGATCTCCACGCCCCAGCCCGGCGCGGCCGGTATGTTCACCTTGCCGTCGCGGATTGTAAACGGATCGCCCAGGAACAAGCCCTGCTGCCAGGGGTAGTAGTCCGCGCCCTCGATCGAGAACTCAAGGTATTTGCCGGCATTGGGAATCGCGCCGAGCAGATGCATCGTGCAGATCGTCACCAGCGACAGGTTGGCGCTGTGCGGGGTGCAGGGAATGCCGGCCGCGGCAGCCATGCGTGCGACCTCGAGCGTGCGCCACAGGCCACCCATGTACATCACGTCCGGTTGCACGATGTCGACGGCACGGGTTTCGATCATGCGCGCCCAGGTGGCGAGGTCCCAGTCCTGTTCGCCGCCGGTGACGTCGATGTTCAGCGCGTCGGCGACGATGCGCGTTTCCTCGAGTTTCCAGTACGGGCAGGGCTCTTCGTAGTGGCCAATACCCTCGGATTCCAGCAATTTCCCGATTTCGATGGCCCGTTTTGGCGAGTAGCCGCTGTTCGCATCGACCAGCTTGCCGATGCCGTCGCCGAGCGCGCGCGCGACCGTGGGCACGATCTCTTCGGTGCGGCCCGGCCACTCGTCGACATCGCGCCCGCATTCGGCGGCCACGCGCCACTTGAAGGCATCAAAGCCCTTGTCGTCGCGCAGCCGCAGGAAGCGCGCCGCTTCGGCTTGCGGCGTGATGTCGCGTTTCATCGAGGAGGCGTAGGCACGGAGCGGCCGCGCTTTGCCGCCGAGCAGTTCGACCACCGGCCTGCTCTCGAGCTTGCCACGCAGATCCCACAGCGCGGTGTCGAGCCCCGCCAGCGCGCGGCAGCGGTAACTGCCCGGGAATTTGTGTTCGCGCCTTTCGATCAGGTCGATGAGCGCGGGGATGTCGAAAGCGTCGGCGCCCAGCGCCCACGGCGCAACCTGGCGATGGAAAACGCTGGCCGTGATGTCGGCGTTGTAAGTCGAGGTCTGGCCCCAGCCGACCGCACCGCTGTCGGTCGTGAGCCGCACAAAGCAGACGAACTCGTTGGCGAAGGTCTCGAGGCGCGAGATGCGGGGCGCGGCGTGCATCGTTAGCCCTAGCCGTTGACGTCGACGACCACGCGGCCGCGCACCTGGCCCGCGACAATGGCCTGCGCGAGGCGCGGCAGATCCTCGAGCCGCGCATCGATGCTGATTGCCTCGAGCTTGGCGACTGGCAGGTCAGTCTGCAGCCGCGTCCAGGCGGCCAGCCGCCGGGCAGTGGGGCACATGACCGAGTCGATGCCCAGCAGATTCACGCCGCGCAGGATGAAGGGTATGACCGTGTGCTCGAGCTTGCTGCCGCCAGCAAGACCGACGGCGGCGACAGAGCCCGCATAGCGCGTCTGCGCGAGCACGCGCGCCAGCGTATTGCCGCCGACCGAATCGATGCAGGCCGCCCAACGCTCCGATTCCAGCGGCCGCTTGGCGGGATCGGCAAACGCCGAGCGATCGATGATCTGGCTTGCACCGAGGCTACGCAGGAAATCGTGCGCATCGGCGCGGCCGGTGGAAGCGGTCACCTGGTAACCACGCTGCGCGAGAATGGCGGTCGCGACCGAGCCGACGCCGCCGGCGGCCCCGGTGACCAGCAGTTCACCCGAGTGCGGGCCAATGCCTTGCGCTTCCAGCGCCAGCACTGCGAGCATTGCGGTGAGCCCAGCCGTGCCGATGACCATGGCCTGGCGCGCACTGAGACCGGCGGGGAGCGGCACCAGCCATTCGCCATTCACCTGCGCCAGCTGCGCGAATCCGCCCCACTGCACTTCGCCGACTCGCCATCCGGTCAGCACCACCTTGTCGCCGGGCTTCCAGGCGGGATTGCGGCTCTCGAGTACCGTACCGGCGAAATCGATACCGGGCACGTGCGGGTAGTTGCGCACCAGCCCGCCGAGGCCGTTGATGATCAGCCCGTCCTTGTAGTTGAGCGACGAGCGCTCGACGGCGACGCGCACATCGCCCGCGGGCAGCTGGGCCTCATCAAGCTCCTGAACCGCCGCAATCACTGCGCCGCTGCGATTGTCCGCCACCAATGCCCTGAACATCTGCTGCGCTCCCGTATACCAGGCTGTCGCGGACGGCAAGATAAGCCATTTTCCGATCCCATGCGCAATACATGTTTGCGCCTGTGCGACCATAGAGTCCCAAGGGGCTATGCACGCGATGGGCACAGACAAGGCTTTCATGGAACTGGCGCTCGAGCAGGCGCGGCGCGCCCGCGACGCGCGCGAAGTGCCCGTGGGCGCCGTACTGGTGCGCGCCGGGCAGGTCATCGCTACCGGCGCCAACCGGCCCATCGGCGGCTGCGATCCGACCGCGCACGCAGAGATCGAGGCGCTGCGCGCCGGCGCCATCGCGCTGGGGAGCTATCGACTGAACGCCACGGAGCTGTACGTGACGCTCGAACCCTGCCTGATGTGCGCCGCCGCGATCGTGCATGCGCGCGTGCGGCGCGTGGTATTCGGGGCCTGGGATCCGCGCGCCGGCGCGGCCGGCAGCCTGATCGATGCTTTCGCGCTACCCGCCCTCAATCACCGCGTCGACGTGTTCGGCGGCGTGCTGCAGGAAGAGTGCGCAGCGCTGCTAACGGAATTTTTCGAACCACGTCGGCGCTAGCCGCGATGGCGCGGGCACAGGTGTGAGTGCTGGCGCGGACATCAACACCGGCGCCGGCGCCAGTCCCGTGGGACGCCCATCGCCGTACCATTCGAGCACCGCGAGATAGCCGCGCACCTGTTCGACGAAGCGCACCGGCTCCCAGCCGCGCGCATAGCCGCGCCGCGCGAGGTTGTACCAGCGCTCCTGCGCGAGCCAGGGCAGCACCTGGCTGACATCGGTCCACGAATCCGGGTTCTTGCCCTGTGTCTGCGCGAGGATGCGCGCGTCCTCGAGATGGCCGAAGCCGACGTTGTACGCCGCGAGGGCCAGCCAGGTGCGGTCCGGCTCGGCGATGCGCGCGGGAATCGTCTGCAGCATCTGCGCCAGATAGGCCGCGCCGCCGGCAATGTTCTGCGCCGCGTCGGTCCGGTCGACGACGCCCATTGCCCTGGCGGTGGAGGGCGTCAGCATCATGATGCCAGCCGCGCCGTCGCCGGAAACGGCGTGATCGTCCCAATGCGATTCCTGGTAACCGACCGCAGCCAACAACCGCCAGTCGACGGCCTGGCTGCTGGCCGCCTGCGTGAATTCGTCGCGCAACTCCGGCAGGCGCTTGGTGATGTCGTCCTGAAAGCGGCGTGCTTCCTGATATTCGAAATCGCCCGCCTCGGCTTCGGCATCGTGCGTCAGGTGCAGCAGCAGTCCGGTGTCGCGCGCGTTGGCGAAAAAGCGGTTCGCGGCGTCGCGCAGGTCGAGCGCCGAGCGGCGCACCAGCCACTGCACTGCGCGTGGATCGGGCAATGTGAAGGCCACAGATACATCCGGATACAGGTGGCGCGCGTACGAGAATTCGCTCCGGTCGATGATCGCGTAATCGGCATCGCCGGTGTTGACCCAGTCGAGCGGGTCGGCCTGCTCGCGCGGCAGCTCGGTCCAGGTCAGGTACGGCGCGCCGCTCCCGCGCAAACCGCGCAGCAGTTCGAGCTGCGGACTGCCTTCGCGCGCAACGACGCGTGTGCCGCCGAGCCCGGAAATATTGTGTATCGACGCCAGCCCGCGGCGCTGCACGACCAGCTGCTGGATTTCACGGTAATTCGCGGTGGCGAGTCCCGCGCGCTTCCAGCTGTCATCCACGGTCAATTCGGCGGCGACGATGTCGACGCGCCCCTCGGCCAGCATGTCGCGCAAACTGGCGCGATCTCGCGCCGGAACGATGACCAGCTGCACGCCCAGACTGTCGGCGAAAGCGTGCGCGAGCCGGTATTCAAAACCCTGCGGGCCGTGCGCGCCCAGGTAGTAACTGGTGGGTTCGTTGATGGTCGCGACGCGCAGCTCGCCGTGTGAGTAGATGCGCGCCAGCCCGTTGGGCTCGCCGTCGCATGCGGCCAGTGCCATGCACGCGAGCGACGCGAAAACGCCCAGTCTGGTCAATCCTCGCGCCACAGGACATCCTCACGGACCGGTCGGTTCAGCTAGAATAGCAGCTCGCAAAAAGGCCAGTTCAGGAGAGGTACCGAAGTGGTCATA
>PMNQ01000252.1:10976-11151 GCA_003162555.1 Gammaproteobacteria bacterium
GAATCCCACCCTCTCCGCCAATTACTAAAGCTCATACGGCTCTCTATAGGGTGGGATTCGAGCCCACGTGCCATAGGCAATCGGGTTCGACAGCACCGCGTCCGCGGTGCTGGTCGGAGTCGCGCCCTGGCGCGCCGACGATCCCGAGCGAGAGCGAGGGACGAGCGGCGCAGCC
>PMNQ01000153.1:0-8189 GCA_003162555.1 Gammaproteobacteria bacterium
CAGATCGAGGCGAAGGCGCTGCGCAAGCTCCGGCACCCGAGCCGCAGCGAACAGCTGCGCAGCTTCCTGATGGATGACTGACCCAGCTGACCAGCCCGCGTACCGCCATCCGGTGGTCTATCGCACGGTGCGCGGCCTGACGCTCTCGGGTGGCCGCGAGGCCGCTGGCACGGTCCACAGCGCGGTGCAGCCGCCGCTGCGCGTCAGCGAAACGGTGCGCGTACGGCGCGGTACTGATCCCGATGCGATTGATTCCGGAGCCGCGCCCGACACTGTGTCAGTGCAGAATGACCCGACCGTGCAGAAAGACCCGACCGAGCAGGATGACTCCGCCGGGCTGTACGAGCTGCGCCGTTACAGCGAACCGAACGACTAGCGGCGCCAGTCCCCCGCGCCCGCCATGAGCACTACAACGCGCTGGTTCGCCGAGATCGCCACCCGCTCGGCCAACGACATCATGAGTTTTCAGTTTCCGACCCGCGACATCGATCCGGCCGGTGGCGTCGACCGGCACAGCGGTGTATTTGTCACGGTCAGTGAATTGGGCGCTCCACAGCGTGGTCCGGCCGATTTCCCGTTCATCGGCGCTGCCTCGATCGCAGTGCGAAACGTGGCGCCCGCCGACGACGGCACGGTGCAGCTGTGGCTGGCGGTCGCGCCGCCAGGCGAGGGCAGCCTGAACGTACGCATCCAGTTCCTGGTCTGCAACGACTGAGGCTTGCCGCCGGCGTTGATCAGTGCGAGCTGCGCCGCGCGCGCGCCTGTTGCAGCGCGACCAGCACCCGCGCTTCACCGTTGACGATGCCGCAGCGATTGGCAATTTCCGCCGCGCTGCTCCCCCGCGCTGCGAGCTGCGCTGCGGCGTAATAGTCGCCGGCGCCGCTCACCAGCTGCGGCTCGCGCGCCATGACGGCGGCCAGCAAGGCGGTGTCGGCGTCCGTGCCGCCCGCGAAGCCAGCGGCGGTGTCATGCGGCGGAGCGGACGTGGCCGCGGCCTGCTGCGTATCGAAGCGCAACAGGTCGAGTTGTTCAAAGATGCGCGCCAGCTCGGCGCGGTGCGCGCGATGGCCGCGCCGCAGCGTGTAGCTCAGTACGCACAGCGCCAGCGCGAGCGCCAGCAGGCTGGCGGGGAGCGCCGCGCTCAGGACCAGCGTCCAGTCTGGATGCAGATGCAGGTTCAGGGCGTGAAATTTCAGCATGACAGTCTCCGGGTATTCTCTGAGTCAGGATGAAGCAGCATTCGTGCCATTTTTTCAGGGGCTGGCGTAGCCGCCGTTGCGACCACGCCCCATGATGATGACGACCACGCGGCGGTTGGCATTGCGGCCGGTCGGACTGGTGTTGGCCTGCAGCGGGCGATACTGGCCGTAGCCCACCACGGCGAGCCGCTGCGGATCCACGCCGCGCTCGCTGAACAGGCGCACCACGCTGCCGGCGCGCGCGGCCGACAGCTCCCAGTTCGAGTGAAAAACACCCGAACGTATCGGCACGTTGTCGGTGTGACCTTCGACGCGCACGGCATTGGGCCAGGGCTTGAGCGAATCAGCCAGCCGCTGCAGCACCGGCAGCGCCGCCGGCGCCGGCTCGGCCACGCCGCTGGCAAAAAGAATGTCGGCGCTGATCTGCACCTGCACCGAATCGCCCTGCTTCGACACGTGCACCAGGTTGCTCCTGATCAGGTTGGCGAGCACACCGCTGACGTCGGCTTCGACGCCAGCCAGTTCCTTCTGCCGCGCGGCTTCCGCCTCGATCAGCGCGGCATTGGCCGCATCGCGTGGATCGGCCGAACCGGCCATGCGCTGGCCGTCGCGCACCGTGCCGCGCGCCTGCGGCAGCGGCATGAGCATGTGCGCCGGCATGCCAGCGGTGAACATGCGATTCACTTCGGTGATCGGCAGCTGTTCGCTGATGTTCTGCGGCATGTCGCCGATCGGAATCGGCTGCGGCGTACGCGGCGTGCCGCGGAATTCGGCGCTCAGCGCATCCGACAGCACGCGGTACTTGCCGGAATTTACCGACGAGATCGAGTACATCACCACGAAGAACGCGAGCAGCAACGTCATCAGGTCGCCGTAGGGAATGGCCCACGCCTCGTGGTTCTCGTGCTCCAGATGTGTGCGCCGGCGCGCCATGGTTATTCCAGATAACTGCGCAGGCGGTTGTCGATGCCGCGCGGATTGTCGCCCTGGGCAATGCCGATCAGGCCTTCGATCAGCATGGCGTGCACGTGCGCGTGCGCATGCACCGCCACCTGAAGTTTGTTGGCCATCGGCAGGAACAGCAGGTTGGCCATGCCGATGCCGTACACCGTGGCGGTGAACGCCGCGGCGATGCCGTGTCCGAGCTGGCTCGGATCGGCGAGGTGCTGCATGACCGCCATCAGGCCGAGCACGGCGCCGATGATGCCGAGTGTCGGTGAGTACACGCCCATGCCTTCGAATACCCGCGCCGCGCGCAGGTCGGCCGACTCGCGTACCTGCATGTCGACTTCGAGCGTGGCGCGGATCGCGTCGGGAGAATTGCCATCGACCACCAGCTGCAACCCGCGGCGCAGGAACGGATCAGTCTCGCGCCCCAGCACCGGCTCCAGCCCGAGCAGGCCCTGCTTGCGCGAGATGCCGCTCCACTCGACCAGTTTGCGGATCTGCGCCTCGGGCTCGCGCGTCGGCGGGCGGAACACCCACGGCAGCATCACCAGCGCGCGGCGCATCACTTCGAGCGGCGTCTGCACGCAGATCGCCGCGAGCGTGCCGACCATGACGATCATGAACGCCGCCCATGACAGCAACGCATGCAGGCCCGCGCCCTTCAGCACGGCGCCAGCAATGATCGCCGTGCCGGCGAGCAGGACTCCAATTATGCTGAGTATGTCCACGATGCCTTGAGCGCTCCTGTCAACCGCGCCACTCGGTGAGCAGCGCCTTGAGGCGCACCAGCGCCTGGCCATGCAACTGGCAGGCGCGCGATTCCGTGACCTTGAGCACCGCGCCGATTTCCTTGAGATTCAGTTCCTGCTCGTAGTACAGCGAGAGCACCAGCCGTTCGCGTTCCGGCAGCGCCTTGATGGCTGTGGTCACGGCCTGGCGGCGCGCGTCCTCGAGCGCTTCGCCCTGCGGATCGGGTCCGTCATGCGGCAGGCGGTCGAGCGTCGAATCCTCGCCGTCGTCGGCGTCATTGAGACGCAGCAGCTGGCAGCCGAGCGCGTCCTGCAGGATGCCGTGGTACTGCTGGAGTGGCACGCCCAGTTGCGCGGCCACGTCGGCGTCGCTGGCCTCGCGGCCGGTGCGTGCCTCGACATCGCGCATGGCCGCGGCGGCGGCGCGCGCCTTGCGGTGCACGGAGCGCGGCGCCCAGTCGAGCTTGCGCAACGCGTCGAGCATCGCGCCGCGGATGCGGATGCCGGCGTAGGTCTCGAAACTGGCGCCGCGGCCGGCCATGAAGTGCTGCGCGGCCTCGAGCAGGCCGATCATGCCCGACTGCACCAGGTCATCCACCTCGACCTGCGGCGGGAGCCGTCCGGCGAGGTGATAGGCGATGCGCTTGACGAGGTCGGCATGCTGGCGCACGAGCGCGTCGAAGTTCGGCTGTGGAGCCGCGCTGGCATAAGCTTGTACGCCGTTCATTTGATCACCCGCAATCGCGCCGCCGGGCGCGTCAGTAGTCTCTCGAAGAAGAATTCAATGCGGCCGCTGGGCTGCTGCGGCAACGACCAGCGCTGCACGTCCTGCGCGAGGCGCCGATAGGCGCGCGCGGCGGGACCGGCCGGATACGCTGAAAGCACCGTGCGTTGCGCACGCACCGCCTGCGGCACATCGGCGTCGTCGGGAATCTCGCCGGCGTAGTCGAGCGCGACCTCGAGGTAGCGGTCGGTCACGCGCTGCAGGCGCAGGAACAGGTTCTGCGCCTCGGCGCCGTTGCGTGCCATGTTGACCAGCACGCGGAATGAATTCACCTGACGCTCGCGGCTCAGCACCTTGATCAGCGCGTAGGCATCGGTCAGCGAGGCCGGCTCGTTGCGCAGCACGATCAATTGCTGCTGCGCGGCCTGACAGAAGTCCAGCACGGATGCATGCAGGCCCGGCGCGGTATCGACTATGAGGATCTCGAAATTTCCCGGGAGCGCGGCCAGGCCGCGAATGATGGCCGCGTTGCCGGCCGTGCCGAGCTGCGCCATGCGCGCGATGCCGGACGCAGCCGGGATCACGCTGACGCCGTCGGCCGTGCGCAGCACGATTTCTTCCAGGCGAGCTTCGCCGCTCACGACCTGTTCGAGCGTATGGGTCGGAGTAAGCCCCAGCAGCACATCCACGCTGGCCAGACCCAGGTCGCCATCGAGCAGCAGCACGCGCCGGCCGGCCTGCGCCAGCGCCGTGGCGAGATTGACCGCGATGGTGGTCTTGCCGGTGCCGCCCTTGCCGCCGGTGACGGCGATCGCCTGTACCGCACCCGTGGCGGTCCGCTCCTCCAGGTGGCTATGCGGCATGGAGCTGTCCCCCGAAGTGCTGTGCCAGCAGTTCCGGATCGATGCCGGCGGCGCCAGCGCGCGCCAGTTCAACGGCGCGCGCCACCAGCAGCTGCGCGCGTGCTGGGCGCAGGTCTTCCGTTATGCGCGGTCCGTCGCTCAGGTAGGCGACCGGCAGGCCGCCGCGTACCAGCGTCGAGAGCACTCCGCCGAAGGAAGCGGCCTCGTCGCAGCGCGTGATCGCGCAGCAACTGGCGGCCAGCGGCGCTGCGCGCCGCAGCATTTCATCGAGCACGCCGCTCTGTACGCTGGCCGGCAACAGCAGCATGCGCTGCACCGGGAGCGGTGCGCCCTCGAGCGCCGCGCACAGCTCCGCAGCCGGAGCGGCCTCGGCGGTCAACGCCGGCGTATCGATCAGCACCAGTTCCTGGCTGGCAAAGCGTGCTGCCGCGGCGGCGAACTCCGCGCCGCTGGCGTAGCGGAAACTCGGCACGCCCAGGAGCCGTCCGAGCGAGCGCGCCTGTTCGGCGGCACCGATATGTTCATCGTCGATGGTGACGATCGTCAGTCCATCATTGCCGTGTTCCAGCAGCCAGCGCAGCGCCAGCTTGGCGAGCATGGTGGTCTTGCCGGCTCCGGCGGCGCCGATCAGCGCCAGCGCGCCGCGCCTGGCGGCCGGTGGCTCGCACACGCTGATGCGCTGCGCGAGCAGCTCGAGGTGCGCCTGCTGCGCGGTCTCGGCGCTGAGGTCGGCGGGCAAGGCATCGGTCACCTGCATGGCGACATCGCGCGCCACACCGAGCGCAGTCAATTCGGACAGCGCCCGCGCCCGCAGCGGCTCGCGGCGCGTGTAATCGTTCCAGGCGAGCGCCGCAAGCTGCCGCTCGAGCAGCTGCCTGAGCGTGCGCAGCTCCTCGCTCATCGACAACTGTTCGGATGCGCTGACCGCCGGTGGCAGTGCGCCGGCTGCAGTCGCAGCCACCGCGGCGGCCGACGCAGCAGCGGCTGTGGCCGTTGTGCCACCGCCCAGCGGCGCCGGCGGTTCGGCGTCGCAAGCCGCATTGACTTCCACACCCTGTCCGAGAGCGCGGGTAGAAAGTATGACCGCGTCGGCGCCGAGGTCCGCGCGGATCTGGCGGAGCGCATCGCGCATGTCCGTCCCGAGGAATTGTTTGATCTTCATAGGCTGTATGCCAGGGTGTGATTTGCAGTGGTTGTTCAGCGGCCGACCGCGGCTACGAGCCGCACGCGCCGGTTGTCGGGAATCTCATTCCAGGCCAGCACATGCATGGCAGGCACGCTGGCGCGGGTGAAGCGCGCGAGCGTCGCGCGCAGCGCTGGCGCCACCATCAGCACGGCCGGCTCGCCGGCGGCTTCCTGGCGCTGCGCCGATTCGGCCAGCCGCGTTGCCAGCCGCTCGGCCAGCCCCGGCTCGAGCGCAGAGTTGGCTGCGCCGCCTGAGGCCATGGAGTTCTGCAGCAGCTGCTCGAGATCGGGCTCGAGCGTAACGACCGGCAGCTCACTGCCTGTGCCGGCGATGTCCTGGACGATCTGGCGCGACAGCGCGATGCGCGCCTGCGCCTGCAGCACCGCCGGATCCTGGGTGCGCGGCGCATGCTCGGCCAGTGTCTCGATGATCGTGCGGATATTGCGGATCGGAACGCGTTCGGCCAGGAGTCCTTGCAACACGCGCACCACGACGCTGAGCGGCAGGAGCTTGGGCACCAGGTCATCGACCAGGCGCGGCGAAGTCTTGGCCAGTCCATTGAGCAGTTGCTGCGCCTCGTCGTGCCCGAGCAATTCGTGCGCGTGGATCTGGATGACGTGACTCAGGTGCGTGGCGATGACAGTGCTGGCATCGACCACGGTGTAGCCGAGCATCTGCGCCTGCTCGCGCGCCGAGGGCTCGATCCAGATCGCTTCCATGCCGAAGGCCGGATCGCGCGTCTCGATGCCCGCGGGCTTGCCGAATACGCGCCCCGGATTGATCGCCAGTTCGCGATCGGGATAGACGGAGCCGTCGCCCACCGCGACCCCGGCCAGACTGACGCGATAGCCGTTGGGCGAAAGCTCAAGGTTGTCGCGAATGTGCACCGCCTGCACCAGGAAGCCCAGCTCCTGCGACAGTTTGCGGCGCACGCCGCGGATGCGGGCCAGCAGCTCGCCGCCGTTGTTCTTGTCGACCAGCGTCACCAGCCGGAAACCGACTTCGAGACCGATCAGGTCTACACTCTGCACATCGTCCCATGACAAGTCGCGCGGTTCGCTGCTGGTGGCAACCGGCGCTGGCGGTGCAGCGGCGGCTTCGCTAGCGGCCTGCGCGCGTTTCTTCAACAGCCACGCGCCCGACCCCAGCAGCCCTGCAAATGTCAGGAAAGCCAGGTTCGGCATGCCCGGAATGAGTCCCATGACGCCCAGGATCGCCGCGGCGACCGCGAGGCTCCGCGGCTGGCGGAACACCTGCGTGGCCAGTTCGCTGCCGAGATCCTGCGCGCGTGACATGCGCGTCACGATGATCGCGACCGCGGTCGACAGCAGCAGCGCGGGAATCTGCGCGACCAGGCCGTCGCCGATAGTGAGCAGGGTGTAGACGCGCGCGGCATCGCCGAAATTCATGCCGTGGCTCATCGTGCCGATGGCGAGGCCGCCGACAATGTTGATGACCAGGATCATGATGCCGGCGGTGGCGTCGCCACGAACGAATTTGCTGGCGCCGTCCATCGAACCGTAGAAGTCCGCTTCGGACCGCACTTCGACCCGCCGCGCACGCGCCTCTTCCTGGTTGATCAGGCCGGCATTCAGGTCGGCGTCGATCGCCATCTGCTTGCCGGGCATCGAATCGAGGGTGAAGCGCGCACTGACCTCGGAGATGCGGCCCGCGCCCTTGGTCACGACGACGAAATTGATGATGGTCAGGATCGCAAACACGACGATGCCGACCGCGTAGTTGCCGCCGACGACAAATTCGCCGAAGGCCTCAATGACGCGGCCGGCGGCGGCCGTGCCCTCGTGGCCGTGCATCAGCACCACGCGCGTCGAGGCGACATTCAGCGCCAGGCGCAGCAGGGTCGCGAGCAGCAGCACGGTCGGGAAGATGGCGAAATCGAGGGGCCGCGAAACGTTCACCACGGCCATCGCCACCAGCACCGACAACGCGATGTTGAAGGTGAACAGCACATCCAGCGCGATCGGCGGCAGCGGCAGCACGATCATCGCCAGCACTGACAACAGCATGAACGGCGCGCCGGCGCCGCGCCGCAGCGAATGCAGCAGATTCAGGATGGGTGTGCCGGGATTGAGAGCCAGTTCAGTCATGCATTGGACACTTGCGCCGCCGTCTTGGCGTCGCTTCTACCTCTGCTGTGGAGCAAGAGCCGTGCCGGGCGGGAAACGTCGGCTTACCGGCGCGCCGTGCGGCCGGCAATGGCGACGTGGTTCACACTTCTGGCGATTCCGGCGCGTCAATGACCGGCGGCGCGGGCGGCGCGGCGCCAACGCGACGGGCAGTCCGCAGTTGGTAGACGTAAGTGAGGACCTGCGCGACCACCGCGTACAGGCGCGCCGGAATCTCGTCGCCAAGCTCGCAAGTTGCGTGCAGCGCGCGCGCCAGCGGCGGCGCCTCCACCAACGGCACGGAGTGCTCGCCGGCCAGTTCGCGGATGCGTTGCGCGATCAGGTCGGCGCCCTTGGCAACGACTATCGGCGCGCGCATGCGCGCCTCGTCGTA
>PMNQ01000153.1:8195-13080 GCA_003162555.1 Gammaproteobacteria bacterium
CGCGGCAATGAACACCAGCGCGCCACCGAATGCGATCAAGGCCGTACCTGCCAGTTTCATGGCGTGGCCGATAGCCGCATGCGTCGGTTCCATGCTCAACGCGGCAAAGACGCGAAACTGATGCCGCAGCACGAGTACGGCGATCAACGCTACAACCATGAAGCGCGCCAGAGACTTCAGCAATTCCAAAGTTCCCTGCAGCGAGAACACGCGCTTGAGACCGTTGAATGGATCGAGCCTGCTCCACTGCGGCACCAGCGCCGTGGCGCTGAAATTCCAGCCGCCGATCGACAGCGGCGCCAATACCGCCGCCGCCAGGATCAGGCCCAGCAGTGGCGCCAGCGCCTGCGCGCCGGCCACCGCACTGCTGCCGAGCGAGTGCAGCATGCTGTCCGGCCCCATCGATTGCGCCGCGCTGAGCTGCAGGCCATTGCGCATGAGTGACGACAAGCGGCCGCCGATCAGTCCGCCGAGGCTGTAGAGCCCGAGGCCGCCGGCCAGCGTGACCGCCGCCGCTCCCAGATCGCGTGAGCGCGGCACCTGGCCGCGCCGGCGCGCGTCGTCGATCCGCTTCTGTGTCGGGCTTTCGGTACGGTCGCGGTTGTCGGTATCGCTCACGGCCTAGGGCCTGTTCACACTTAGGATGTCGATGCGGCCGTGCCCAGTTTTGTACAGGGCAAGGCGCGACGACCGATATGTACTTGATGTACATGAGGAAGGAGCAACGCAGCCCTGTGTAAAACTGGGCCGGCCCCGGAGGGTTGCGCTCAAAATGCTTTCATACGGCGTTGCTCGGCGCTTACGTGGAATGACCACGCTGCGCGCCTCGCGCCTAGTCTGAAAGCATTTTGAGCAGCAACGCATCGATATCCTAAGTGTGAACAGGCCCTTGGGCCCTACTGTGGCGCGCTCATCGCACGCATGAAATCGAAGGCCTCGCCGAGCAGGGCCGTAAACGCGGTGCCAATGGTCGGCATGGCAAAGGTGACGATCGCGAGTCCGAATATCAGCGTGACCGGCAGGCCCACCGCAAACAGGTTGAGGGCGGGCGCGGCGCGGCTCATGACGCCAAAGGCCAGATTGATGACCAGCAGCGCGGTCATGCCGGGCAGCGCCACGCGCAGGCCGCCGAGAAACAACATGCCGCCCCAATCAGCCACCGCGCGGGCGCGCACGGCATCGAAACCGTCAGTGCCTACCGGCAGGCCGCGAAAGCTGTCCACCAGAGTATTAATGAGCGCAACGTGTCCATTGAGCGCCAGGAATACCAGCGTGCCGAGCACCGAGTAGAGCTGCCCTAGCGCCGGCGTGGTCACGCCGCGCAGCGGATCGAGGTTGAATGCGAAGCCGAGTCCCATGCCGTTGGCCAGCAACTGACCGCCAAGCGTCAACGCATCGAACACCAGCTGCAGCGCGAATCCGAGCGCCACGCCGATCAGCAGCTGCTGGATGGTGATGATCACGCCGTCGGCCGACAGCAGCGCGACATCCGGCACTGCGGGCAGGAGCGGCATGATTGCGATGGTGATTGCCCCGGCGAGCACGATACGCAGGCGCTTCGGCACATAGCTGGCGCCGAATACCGGCGCCACCATCAGGCAGGCGCCGATGCGCACGAATGGCCAGAACAGCGCGCCGATCCAGTGCTGCAGCTGGTTGACATCGACGCTGATCATGGTGAATCCGCGCAGCCCTTGAGCAGCCGGCGAGCCTAGCCGACCAGGGAAGGAATGCTTTCGATCAGCCCGCGGGTGTAGCCGATCAGTTCGCGCAACATCCACGGCCCCGCGACCATCAGCGCCACGGCGATGGCGATGAGCTTGGGAATGAAGGACAGCGTCATCTCGTTGATCTGCGTGGCTGCCTGGAAAATGCCGACCAGCAGACCCACCGCGAGCGCCACCAGCAGCAATGGCGCCGCGAGCATCATGGTCATCTCCAGCGCATGCTGGCCGATCGTCATCACGGTTTCCGGTGTCATGTTTTCCTCTGCCCTAGCGGTAGAAACTTGCGGCGAGCGAGCCCATGACCAGCGTCCAGCCGTCGACCAGCACGAACAGCATGATCTTGAACGGCAGCGAGATCAGCACTGGCGAGAGCATCATCATGCCCATCGACATCAACACGCTCGCCACCACCAGATCGATGATGACGAAGGGAATGAACAGCAGGAAGCCAATCTGGAACGCGGTCTTGAGTTCGCTGGTCATGAACGCCGGCACCAGCACCGTCAGCGGCACGTCCTTCGGGCTGTCATACCCCTTGCCGCCGGAAATGCGCACGAACGCGGCAATGTCGCTCTCGCGCGTCTGTTCCAGCATGAAAGTCTTGAGTGGACCGATTCCGCGCTCGAGCGCGGTGGTCGTGTCGATGGTCCCCGCCATGTAGGGATTCACGGCATCGACATGGATCTTGTCGATCACCGGCGACATCACGAACAGCGTCAGGAACAGCGCCAGCCCGACCAGCACCTGGTTCGGCGGCGCCTGCCCGGCGCCGATCGCCTGCCGCAGGATTGCCAGCACGATGATGATGCGCGTGAAGGCGGTCATGAGCAGCAATGCCGCCGGCAACAGCGTGATCGCCGTCATCAGCGCCAGTAGCTGGATTGTCAGCGTATAAGTCTGGCCGCCGTTGCTGTTGTGCACGGCGAAAGCCGGGATTCCGGGAGCCGCAAGCGCCGTCGTGGCGGCAGCATCAGCCACTCCGGAGAGCAGCGCCAGCGGCAGCAAGGCCAGCAACAGCCACGCGCAACGCTTGTTCATCGCCCGAGGCTCCGGCGCAGCAGATCGCGGAAGTTCGGTTTGGCTGTCGCGGTGGAAGTTTCGACTGCCGGCGTGACGGAATCGGCCAGCGCGCACAGCAGGCGCACGTTGCCGGGCGCCACGCCGATCAGCAGTTGCTGGCTGCCAGCGCGCAGCAGCACGGCGCGTTCACGTGCGCCGAGCACGACCTGCGAAATCACCTGGAGTTCTGCGCTACCGGCCGGGCCGAGTGTCCGCAGCCGGCGCAGGGCCGCAGCCGCGGCATAGACTGCCGCGAGCACCAGCGCCAGAGCGAGCACCATGCGGATCACGCCGAAACCGCTACTCGGAGCAGTCAATTGCGCCGGAGCTGCGAAGGCGGCGGCGCCGGCAGTCTGCGCGGCGCCGGTCAGCAGGAACGTCAGCAGCAGTGAGAAAATGCGGCTGGTAAATCGTCGTATCGTTGTTTGCGGTTGCATACCGGGTACGGTGCAATCGCTGTGCCAGCGGCAGCGACGGGATCCCGGCGCTGCCTGGTCCCGCCCGCGCTTACTTGAGCTTGCGGATGCGCTCCGCCGGACTGATCACATCCGTCAACCGGATGCCGAATTTCTCGTTGATGACCACGACTTCGCCGTGTGCGACCAGCGTGCCGTTGACGTAGACGTCGAGTGGTTCGCCGGTGGTGCGTTCCAGTTCCACCACCGAACCCTGGTTGAGCTGCAGCAGGTTGCGGATGCTGATGTGGCTGCGTCCCACTTCCAGCGACATGGTGACCGGGATATCCAGCACCACATCGAGATTGATGTCGCGTTCGTTGGCCGCAGCGGCGCCCTCGGACTGCAGGTTGTCGAACTGCGCGCGCGGCGCTTCGGTGGCTTTGGCTTCTGCACTCATGATGTACTCGCTAATGGGAAATGGGATTGCTGCGCGGCCGCTTGCCGACGCGACCACTGATCTTGACGGCCTGCACGCCACGTGAGGTTCCGTACGAACCCCGCAGCACCGGCACGCCCTCGGCAAAAAGAGTCACTTCACCGTCGAAGTCACAGGGAATGATGTCGCCGGGACGCAGGTCCACCAGCTTGCCAACCGTCATCCTGGCGTGCCCCAGCAGCGGCACGATTTCAACCTCGGCATCTTCCAGCTCTTCGCGCAGCGTCTGCGCCCAGGCATCGTTGCGCTCGGTGCGCTCTTTCGGCAGCCCGGAATCCAGCAGCTCGCGCAGTGGCTCGAGCGAGGCATAGGGAATCGCAATCTGCAGATCACCCCCGGTGCCATCAATGTCCACCTGGAAGGCGATGACCACCAGGATATCGGTGGGACCGATGATATTGACGAAATTCGGATTGGTTTCAGTGCCCACGAGCTCTACCTGGAGCTTGGCGATGGAGGTCCAGGCCTCCTGCATGTCCTTGAAGGTCTGCTTCAATATCATCTGCACGATGCGGTTTTCGGTGCGCGTGAATTCACGTCCCTCGATGGACGCCTGCCGGCCGCTACCGCCAAAAAAATTGTCGACCATCGCAAACACCAGCTTGGGGTCGATCACGAACAGCGAGGTTCCCCGCAGCGGGCTGAGCTTGATCAGGTTCAGGCTGGTTGGCAGCTGCAGGCTCTGCAGATATTCACTGTAGGCCAGCGTCCGTACCGGCTTCACCGTCACTTCCAGCTTGCGCCGGATCAGGTTGAACAGGCCGGCACGCAGCAGCCGCACATGGCGCTCGTTGATCAGGTCCAGCGTCGGCATGCGGCCGCGGACGATGCGCTCCTGGNNGGGTCAGGCTGCTCTGGTTGGCCAGATTGAAGGGTCGCACTTCGCCCGGCATCGCAGGCTCGGCATTGGTTTCAACCGCGCCCTCTTTCACGCCCTGGAGCAGCGCGTCGATTTCATCCTGATTGAGTACTTCGGCGCCCATTTACTGGATCACGAAGCTGGTGAAGTACACGCCTTCCAGCGCTTCCGGCTTGGCGCCTTCGGTGGCAATGGTCTTGCGGATCGACTCCAGCGTCGCCTGCCGCAGCTTGTCCTTGCCGTCGGGTGTCATCAGTACGTCGTATTGCTGACTTGAGAACAGCAGCACCAGGTCATTGCGGATCGCCGGCTCGTTGGCCTTGACGACCTCGACCACCGCCGGATC
>PMNQ01000119.1:0-157 GCA_003162555.1 Gammaproteobacteria bacterium
GGCCGGTCTTGACGATGCCGGCGGTGTCCGTTTCGCGGCTCGCGATTACTTTCGCCAGATGCTCGAGCGCCGGCAGCAGTGCTTCGCGCGTCAGCAATACAGCGCTGACATGAATCGCGGTCGGGATCGCGTCGTTGCTGCTCTGCCCCATGTTGAC
>PMNQ01000119.1:170-5018 GCA_003162555.1 Gammaproteobacteria bacterium
TGCTTGATCAGCGCCAGTGCGCGAATGAAAGCGCGCGGGAGCGTGCGGCCGCTAACCGGAAAATTGTTGACCGCGCGCTGCGTCTGGGCGCCCCACAGCGCATCGGAGGGCACCTTGAGTTCGCCCATGCTGTCGCGNNTCCAGCCTGAAATCCTTCGAACTCATGACACCCCCGAAGCTCCGGTGATCCGGCAAAACGCGCTACAATGCAGATTCTAACCTCGCGCGTTGACTGCTGCATGGACCAAACCCGCCTGCTGGCCATTTCACCTGTTGACGGGCGTTACGCTGCCGCCGCGGAACCGCTCCGGGCGCTGTTCAGCGAAGCCGGCCTGATCCGCGAACGGATCCGCGTCGAAGCGCTGTGGCTGCTGGAACTCGCCGCGGCTGTGCCGCAACTGGCGGGCGCGGCCTTGCCGCCAGCCGTCGCGGCGCGCGCGGCGTCGCTGGCGCAGGATCCGGGCCCTGCGGCCGCGGCCACGGTCAAGGACATCGAAGCACGCATCAAGCACGACGTCAAAGCGATTGAGTATTTCGTGCGCCAGGAGCTGGACGTTGCCGGCGCCGCGCCAGCCACGCTCGAACTGGTGCACTTTGGCTGCACCTCTGAAGACATCAACAACCTCGCCTATGCGCGGCTGCTCAACCAGGCGCGCGCGCAGGTGCTGCTGCCCGAGCTGACGCGGATCATCGGCGTACTGCGCAGCTTTGCGCGCGAGCATGCCCGCGTCCCGATGTTGTCGCGCACGCACGGGCAGAGTGCGAGCCCGACTACGCTCGGCAAGGAATACGCCAACTTCGCCGCGCGGCTGCAGCGCGCACAGGCGCGTCTTGGCGCGGTAGCCATACTGGGCAAGTGGAATGGCGCCGTCGGCAACTACAACGCGCAGGTCGCGGCAGTTCCCACCGCCGACTGGCGCGCGATCAGCGCCCACTTTGTCAGCGGCCAGCATCTCACCTGGACCGCTTATACGACGCAGATCGAACCGCATGACTGGATCGGCGAATACGCCGATGCCTGCGCGGCGATCAATATCATTGTCCTTGACCTGTGCCGCGATACCTGGGGATATATCTCGCTTGGCTATTTGCGGCAGCGCGCCGTCGCCGGCGAAGTCGGCTCCTCGACGATGCCCCACAAGATCAACCCGATCGATTTCGAGAATGCCGAGGGCAATCTTGGCGTCGCCAATGCACTGTGGCGGCACTTCGCCGACAAGCTCCCGGTGTCGCGCTGGCAGCGCGACCTCAGCGACTCCACCGTGCTCCGTAATGTCGGCGTCGCGCATGCTCATACGCTGATCGCCTGGCGTGCGCTGCAGGCGGGCCTTGGCAAACTCAGCGCTGACGCCGAACGCTGCGGCCGCGATCTCGGCCAGGCCTGGGAAGTGCTCGGCGAAGCCATCCAGACCGTGTTGCGCGCGCACGGCGTACCTGACGGCTACGAACTGCTGAAAAATTTCACGCGCGGCGCAATGATCGATGAGTCCGCGCTGCGCGCATTCGTCGCCACGCTCCCGTTGCCGCCGGAAGCACGCACGCGACTGGCTGCGCTCCGACCCACCGACTACGTCGGCCTGGCCGCCGAACTGGCGCTCGCCCTGCCCGAATAGGGCCCCTGCCCGACCGAACTGTGGCCTCCGTCACATTGCCNNATCGCGCCGGAGCGGCCGCTCCATACCATGCCTCAAGCCAATCGCAGTGAATTAAGGCAAAAGGCGTGCCCAAGTCCGATAAGCAGCGCTCGACTACCGAGGCGTGGCTCGAGAGCCTTGCCGCCGCAGAGCGTCCGGCCCAACCGGTGATCCTGGCGATGCCGATGCCGGCGGCCGACGAACTGCAGGTGCTCACCGATGTTGCCGACGTGCGCCAGACGACCGCGGCGGTGATCGCCACGGGGCAACGGTTGATCTCGATCTTCACGCCGGACCTCGAGCCACAACTCTACGATGATCCGAAGGTCATCGAAGTCATCAAGCGCTTCGTGCTCAGCCACAGTTTTGCGAAAGTGCGCGTGCTGCTGCGCGATCACACGCGGCACACCGGCTCCGGGAGCCGCTTCATGTCGATGGCGCGGCGCCTCACCAGTTACCTCGAATTGCGCATACTCGTGCCGCAGTTTCACCACCTGACCGCTTCGTACTGCATCTCGGACGATCGCGGCATCGTCTACCGCATGCGGGCCGACCGTTGGGACGGTATCGCCGCCGTGAACAGTCCGCCGGTGGCGCGCCAGTACCTGCAGGAATTCGACGCCGCCTGGCTTGCCAGCCACGATCAGCACCACCGCCGCGCCGCGCGCATGCAATAGCGGTTGGGCCGCGCATCCCTGCGCGCGCCCGTATACTCAAGCTCATGACCTGGAAGCCGGACATTACGGTCGCCGCAATCATTGCGGACGCCGATCGCTTTCTGATCGTCGAGGAGCAGATCCGCGGCCAGCGGGTGTTCAACCAGCCCGCCGGCCGGGTTGAGGATGGCGAGTCGCTGCTGGCCGCCGTGGTGCGCGAGACCCTGGAAGAAACAGCCTGGCAGTTCGAGCCGGAGTGGCTTCTGGGCATCTATACCTGGCACTCACCCACACGTGCACGCAGTTCACTGCGTTTCGCGTTCACCGGCCGCGTCAGCGCGCATGATTCCGCCCGCAAGCTCGATCCGCCGGTCATTGCCGCACACTGGCTGCGGCGCGAGCAGCTGCAGGAACCCTCGCGCGTGTTGCGCACGCCGCTGGTGCTGCGCTGTATCGATGACTATCTGGCGGGCCGCCGGCTGCCGCTGGCGGCTATAAGCGATCCTTCGTCCTACTAAGTATGGCGGCGGCAAACGGAGAGCGCATCGTTGTTGGCATGTCGGGCGGCGTCGACTCGGCCGTAGCGGCGACGCTCGTCCATCGGGCCGTCGGCGATCGGCTCATCTGCGTCCACGTCGACCACGGCATGATGCGCAAGAACGAGACCGAGCTCCTGCAGACGGCCTTTGAGCAGCTGGGCGTCCGCGTCATCGTGGTCAACGCCCGAGAGCGGTTCCTGCGCAAGCTCGAAGGCGTCGTGGACCCGGAGCAGAAGCGCCACATCATCGGCAACGAGTTCATCCGCGTCTTCGANNAACCGCGAGATCAAGTTCGGCGTCTGCCTGCACTACGCGCAGCGCCTCGGCGCCCGCTGGTTCGCCACGGGCCACTATGCGCGGCTCGGGCGCGACGCGGACGGGCCGACGCTGTTGCGCGGCGCCGATGTCGGCAAGGATCAGTCCTATTTCCTGTGCGGCGTGGAGCGTGATCGCTACGCTCAGGTGCTGTTTCCAATTGGCGAACTCGACAAGTCCGAGGTGCGCGCGCGCGCGCAGCGTGCCGGCCTGCCGGTGTTCAACAAGCCCGACNNGCCGCTTACCTGCCGGAACAGCCCGGTCCGATCGAGACCGCCGACGGCCGCCGGCTCGGTACGCACCGCGGATTGCACTTCTACACGCTCGGTCAGCGCGGTGGCCTCGAAATCGGCGGCGTACGCGGCGGGAGCGGCGACCCCTGGTACGTCGCGCACAAGCACACGGAGCGCAACGCGCTGATCGTGGTCGCAGCACGCGAGCGCGATACCGTCACGACGGCGGCGCTGCGCACCGGTGCGATCAACTGGCTGGCCGGTCCGCCCGGCGCACCGTTCATGGCAGGCGTGAAAATCCGCTACCGGCAGCCGGACCAGCCGGCGCTGGTCACGCCACAGGCCGACGGCAGCGTGCACATCCGTTTTGACACGCCACAGTGGGCGGCAACGCCAGGCCAGACCGCGGCGCTGTACGCCGGCGAACGCTGTCTCGGCGGCGGCGTCATCGAAGAGACTCTATAATGTGGAGCTTCGGCCGATAACCTTGTTCGGCGGCGTTACGGAGGCCCTATGACCGACAGCTTCAAGGCGCGCTCGACACTGACCGTGTCGGGCCAGAGCTACCAGATCTTCAATCTCGCGACCCTCGGCGCAGAGCGCATGGCGCGGCTCCCGTACGCGCTGAAGATACTGCTGGAGAATCTGCTGCGCTTTGAAGACGGCGTCAACGTCACGCGCGCCGACATTGAGGCGATCATCAACTGGGATCCGCAGGCACAGCCCGCGCACGAAATCTCGTTTACGCCGGCGCGCGTCATCATGCAGGATTTCACCGGCGTGCCTTGCATCGTCGATCTGGCGGCCATGCGCGAGGCGATCACGCGGCTCGGCGGCGATGCCGACAAGGTGAACCCGCTGGCGCCAGCCGAACTGGTCATCGACCATTCCGTGCAGGTCGACGAATACGGCACCGCAGAGTCGCTGGCCGACAACAATCGCATCGAATTCGAACGCAATGGCGAACGCTATGCCTTCCTGCGCTGGGGACAGAGCGCGTTTCGCAACTTCAAGGTCGTGCCACCGAACACCGGCATCGTGCACCAGGTGAACCTCGAGTTCCTCGCACGCGTGGTGTTTGGCAGCGATGCCACCGCAGGTGTGCGCCAGGCCTATCCGGACACCGTCGTTGGAACCGACTCGCACACAACCATGATCAATGGTCTGGGTGTACTCGGATGGGGCGTGGGCGGCATCGAGGCNNNATCGGCAACATGTCGCCCGAGTTCGGCAGCACCTGTGCGCTGTTTCCGATCGACGATGAAACCATCCGCTACCTGAAGCTTTCGGGCCGGTCGGCCGAGCATATCGCACTGGTCGAACAGTATGCGAAGACCACCGGCCTGTGGCGCGTCACTGGGGCGAAGGCCGCCGACTACACCGCGGTCATCGAACTCGACCTGGCGACGGTGGAACCGAGTATCGCCGGCCCGAGCCGACCGCAGGATCGCGTGCCGCTTCGCATTGCCAA
>PMNQ01000043.1 GCA_003162555.1 Gammaproteobacteria bacterium
CCGAGCACGTGCGCCGCGATCGTTGATATTGCCCATACTCCACGCCCCTCCAGGATGGCCGTCACTACTTCGGCGGAGAAGGTCGAAAAGGTCGTAAGGCCGCCCAAGAACCCAGTGACCGTCAGCAAGCGCCATTGAGGAGACAGTGCGGGAAAGGTCAGGAACACCGCGATCGCGATACCAATCAAGTATGCGCCCAAAATGTTCGCCACCAGCGTGCCGGGCGGGAGCTGCGGAAAGGCTGAGTTCAGGCGATTCGCCAGGTACCAGCGTAGGAGCGCGCCGAGTGAGGCGCCAATGGCAATGGCAACGATGGAAATCATCATGGATTGGTTTCCCTTGGCTTTGATTGGGCCGAGTGACGAGCCCGCAGGAACAACGACGCCCGGACTGTCGTCGCCCGGACCTAACTCGCCGTTTTGAGGATCCGAGGCCTTCATGAGATCAGGCTCGGAGTGCGTCGCCCATGGAACTGGGAGGTTTCAGCACATCGCAAGTCGAGGGGAGTACCCTTGAATCAACCATCGCTCTTTAACCCCAAGTGAACTGAATCAGCTTGGGAAGCAGCGCGGTGGTGAATAAATCAAGCCTACCGCCCTGGATTCCCGGGCATGGTAGGCATCATCAGCCCATGAGGGCGGTTCGAGGAGGAATGCCATCTCCTGAAGCCTAAGTATAGTAGGGAACTGGGCTTTTCGATACCGCGATTCATTCCTCGGATTGTTGGATCGCGTATCGCCATCGCCACGGATCTGGAGAACGTCCCCTCCGACTCCAATCAAAACTATCCAACGATCCGCGTGGATGGTCGCGGCGCCCGGCTACCTGTCGGGTCTTGGCGCAGACCAGAGCCGAGCTTGCCAACCACCGTTGCGTGGTTTGACCGCCAGCGGCACTGCGATTTATTGATCCGCGACGGCGGGGACTTTGGCAATCCGGACAACGTTCCATGACGACGCAGAGTAATTGCCACTATTGCCCAGAAACTCAGGGTTCCCCCGCTCTGCCGAGCGTGTCAAACTAGGGAAGTGCCTTGGTCCGGTCACTCCCACTCGATCGTCGCCGGCGGTTTGCCGGAGATGTCGTAGACCACGCGCGAGATGCCTGGCACTTCGTTGACAATGCGGCGCGCGCAGACATCAAGCAGCTCGTAGGGCAGCTGCGCCCAGCGTGCGGTCATGAAATCAACCGTCTCGACCGCGCGCAACGCAATCACCGGATCGTAGCGGCGGCCGTCGCCGGCCACGCCGACGCTGCGCACGGGCAGGAACACCGCGAAAGCCTGGCTGGTGCGGTCGTACCAGCCGGCACGGCGCAGTTCTTCCATGAAGATGTGATCAGCGAGGCGCAGGGTTTCGGCCGCAGCGGCCGTGACTTCACCGAGGATGCGCACGCCCAGGCCTGGTCCGGGAAACGGATGACGCTGCACCATCGCCGCTGGCAGCCCGAGTTCCATGCCGATGCGCCGTACTTCGTCCTTGAACAGCTCGCGCAGCGGCTCGACGAGTTTCAACTTCATTTGCGCCGGCAGCCCGCCGACGTTGTGGTGGCTCTTGATGACATGCGCCTTGCCGCCGACGCCGGCCGACTCGATCACGTCCGGATAGATTGTGCCCTGCGCGAGGAACTCGACGCCGCTGAGCTTCGCGGCCTCCTCATCGAAGATCTCGACGAACAAACGGCCGATGATCTTGCGCTTCGCCTCCGGGTCGGTGACACCGCGGAGCGCGGCGAAGCAACGTCCGCCTGAATTGACACGGATGACGCGAACACCGAGGTTCTTCGCGAACACGTCCATCACGGCATCGCCCTCGTGGTGGCGCAGCAGGCCATGATCGACGAACACACAGGTGAGCTGCGGGCCGATCGCCTTGTGCAGGAGCGCAGCCACCACCGAGGAATCCACGCCGCCGGACAGCCCCAGCAGCACGCCGCCCTCGCCCACTTGCGCACGCACACGCGCAATCGCGTCCTCGATGATGTTGCCGGCCGTCCAGGAGTTGGCGCAACCACAGATCTCGTGCAGGAAGCGCGCGTAGATGCGCGTGCCCTGCGGCGTATGTGTCACTTCGGGATGGAATTGCAGCGCGTAAAAATGGCGCGACTCGTCTGCCATGCCCGCAACCGGAACGTCGGCGGTTGCGGCAATGAGCTTGAAACCCGGCGGCAGCGATTCAACGCGGTCGCCGTGGCTCATCCATACATCGAGCAGTCCGTGACCCTCGGCATTGACGCGATCCTCGATGTCGCGCAGCAGCGCCGAGTGGCCGCGGGCCCGGATCTCGGCGTAGCCGAATTCGCGCACCTCGCCGGGCACGACCTTGCCGCCAAGCTGCGCCGCCATGGTGTGCATGCCGTAGCAGATGCCGAGCACTGGCACGCCCAGCTCGAACACGGCGCGCGGCGCGGCCGGCGCGCCCGCAACAATGACGGATTCCGGACCGCCGGAGAGTATGACGCCGCGCGCCCTGAAGGCGCGCACGGCGGCATCGGACATGTCCCAGGGATGGATTTCGCAGTAGACGCCCAGTTCGCGGACGCGCCGGGCGATGAGCTGCGTGTATTGCGAGCCGAAGTCGACGATCAGAACGCGGTCGGAATGGATATCGCGCTGAGCGCCGTGGTCAGGAGACGCGGTAATTGGGCGCCTCCTTGGTGATGGACACGTCGTGCACATGGCTCTCGCGCACGCCGGCGTTGGTGATGCGCACGAATACCGGACGGGTCCGCATCTGCTCGATGTCATTGCTCCCCGTGTAGCCCATGGCGGCGCGCAGACCACCGGCGAGCTGGTAGAGAATCGACACCAGGCTGCCCTTGTACGGCACGCGGCCCTCGACACCCTCGGGCACGAGCTTTTCGAGTTCGCTGCTGGTGTCCTGGAAATAGCGATCAGCGGAGCCGTGTTTCTCGCCCATGGCGCCGAGCGATCCCATGCCGCGATACGACTTGTATGAAGCGCCCTGATAGAGCTCGACTTCGCCCGGTGATTCCTCGGTGCCGGCGAACAACCCGCCGATCATCACCGCATGCGCGCCCGCGGCGATTGCCTTGGCCAGGTCGCCCGAATAGCGGATGCCGCCATCGGCGATCAGCGGCACGCCCTTCGCGGCCAGCGCCTCGGCAACATTCGAGACCGCGCTGATCTGCGGCACACCGACTCCGGCAACGACGCGCGTGGTGCAGATCGAGCCNNCCGCGCGAATGGCCGTGCGAGGTGTCAACGACGATGACGTCGACCCCGGCATCGCGCAACGCGGCGACGCGATCGACGGTATCGGGAGAAGTGCCGACCGCGGCGCCAACCCGAAGCCGCCCGGTGCTGTCCTTGCTGGCGCGCGGGAATTCNNTGCGTGACGATGCCGACCACCTTCGCGCCGCTCACCACCGGCACACCGGAAATGCCGCGTGCACGGGTGAGCTCAATGACCTGGCGTATCGTGGCATCCGGGGACACCGTGATTGGATCGGCGATCACGCCGCTCTCGAATTTCTT
>PMNQ01000221.1 GCA_003162555.1 Gammaproteobacteria bacterium
AAGCGGCATGTCTAACGGCGCCGCGCGATCATGCTCGTATTCGAGTCGCTCATGCGGCGCGCGCTTCGCGAACGAGTTCGCCCGAGCGCGAACTCGTTCACGGCGTACCCTCGCGCGGCCGGGCGCCTTGGCCCAATTGTGACAGCACCAGACTGAAAAACAGCACTGGACGGCGCCTGCGGCCGCGCTCGGCGCGCCGCAATTGCGCATCCTGTCCGTGCTCGTGTGCGACCGGCATTAGCGCTCGCATCCGCTGTGCTCAAACGCCACGCAGCACCATCAACCACAAGCAAGCCGGCTGCGCGCCGTGATGCGATGCGGGAGTCCTGATCCCAGCGCGCGTGTGTGAAGTCCGTGCGCGCGACTGAGGGGGTTATCGACTGCATTGGCGGGCGCCGCAGCCTTTGCGTGGCGGCAACGCGGTGCGAGCCTTCTGTTTCAGCCTACACAACAAGCCGTTGCCGCAGCGAAGGCAAGGTTCGCCAGGCTGGACGGCGGTCTTCCGCCGCCCAGCCTGTAGCGCGCCCGCCAGCAGTGGATAACCCCCCAAGTCGCACGCACGGGCTTGACGCGCTAGCATCGGCATGTGCCGCGCCTCAGCAAACCTGTCTACGAGAGCCTTCCGGGCGCGTACGTCGCGCTGGGCGCCGCGCTGCTGTGGGCGAGCTATCACTGGCGCAATGCCTGGTGGAGCACGCTTAGCGCCGCATTGGGCTTCGTGGGTGTGGTGCTCGGGCTCGTGCTATGGATGCACAGGCGCGACTTCCGTGCGACCGCCGACGATTATCGGCGGCGCGGCCGGCCGGTCATCGATGCGGTGGACGATCAGCGCTGACCAAACCGCCCCAGCGGCCCGGCCATTCAGGTCTGCACGACGCCGTCGGCCGGGGCCGGGCGTGGGTGCGAGCTGGTGGTGGAGAGTTCGTCCGGAGTCAGACGGGTGCCAGGGCGCTCATCGACATACAGGAGCTGGTGCGCACCGAGCGTGACCACATCGCCGTCATTGAGATTGTGGCGGCGCACGCGCTGGTTCTTGATGTACACGCCGTTGCTGCTGTTGAGGTCTTCGAGCACGCACAGCCGCTCGCTGGTGATGACCTGGCAATGATGGCGGCTGATGACCGGACTTTCGACGCGCAGGTCCGCGTCGGTCGCCCGGCCGATGATAAGGCGTCCGACCGGCAAGGCGCGCTCGCCGACCGTCTTGCCGCGGCTCACGACCAGCAGCCGCGCCAGCGGCGCGCCCGCTGTCGCATCGCGCGCAGCCTTGTGCGCGGCGTCGGGAAAGCCTTCGGGCGTACGCTCGTCACGGCGCATCGCCGCGACCAGGGTTGGCAGAGCGCCTCGGTCGGCATTGGGACGCAATGCGAATTCGACCCATTGCAGTTCGCGCACGGCGGCGTGGATATCCGCCTCGGTCACGTGGTCGGAGTCGGCATTGGTGGCAACCAGCAACGCCGTGTCGCACAGCGTGTTGATCAGGCGTGGGACGCCGCCGGAGTAGCGGAAAATCGCGTCGTAACAGTCGTTCTGGAAAATCTCGNNGCCACTTCGAGGCGATGCAGGATATAGGCCCTGGTGTCTTCGCTGGACAGGGCCGTGAGATGGAAGCGCAACCGCACGCGCTGCACCAGCTGCACCAGCGCCGGGGCGTCGAGCTTGGCATTCAGTTCCGGCTGACCGGCGAGAATGATGCGCAGCACTCTCTCCTTGCTGTTGTCGATGCCGGAGAGCATGCGNNACCTCGTGCGGCGTCAGGTTCTGCGCTTCGTCGATGATCAGCAGCACCTTGCGGCCCGCCTCGTACTGCTCGGCCAGAAACCGATTGAGCGTGTCGAGCAGCTCGGCCTTTTTCATGTGGAAGGGCTTGATGCCAAACTGCGCCAGCACCGACTGCAGGAATTCGACCGCCGACACCTGCGTCTGGTTGATCTGCGCGAGCGCCACGTCGGAGCCCAATTCACTGACTATGGTTTCGATCAGCGTGGTCTTGCCGGAGCCGATCTCGCCGGTGATGACCACGAAGCCATCCGTGAACCAGATGGTCGACTCCATGTACGCCTTGGCGCGCGCATGGGCCTTGCTCAGATAGAGGAACTGCGGATCCGGGTTGAGCCGGAACGGCAAATCCTTGAGTTTGAAGAGTTCGAGATTCATTCCGTCACCGCCATCAGCGTCGCTCAGTTCCGGCCGAATTTCAAGGCGCACCGGCCAGCGAAAGCGCCAGGTGGCGCAGCAGCGCGCGCGCGCGCTGGTTGCGCTCTTTGGCGGTGGCTGCCACCAGCGTGCAGTGGCCAAGCTTGCGTCCAGGGCGCGGTTGCTTGCCATAATCGTGCAGGTGCACGCCCGGCTGCGAGAGCACGCTGGCGGCGCTGGGCATACGGCCGATCAGGTTGACCATGGCCGCATGACCGAGCGGTGCGGTGCTGCCGAGCGGCAGCCCGGCGATGGCGCGAAGATGGTTTTCGAACTGGCTGGTGACCGCGCCTTCGATGGTCCAGTGCCCGGAGTTGTGTACCCGCGGCGCCAGTTCATTGGCGATCAGGCGGCCGTCGCGCACGAAGAATTCGATCGCCAGCGTACCGACATAGCGGAAATCGCGCAGCACTGCGCGCAGGTGCGAGCGCGCTTGGGCGGAGAGCGCGGCTGATTTCCAGGGCGCGACGCTCAGGCGCAGGATGCCGCCGGCGTGCCAGTTGCGCGTGAGCGGATACTGCGCTTCGCTCCCGTCGCGCGCACGCACGCCGAGTGCTGAGACCTCCAGCTCGAAATCGACGAACTCCTCGTACAGGAGCGGTGCGCCGCCGAGCGCCTCCCAGGCGGCATCGATATCGGCGCGCTTGCGGATCACGGCCTGGCCCTTGCCGTCGTAGCCCAGCCGGCGGGTCTTGAGCACGCCGGGCAGGCCGATGCGTTCGCAGGCGCGCTCCAGCGCCGCACGGCTGGCGACCGCGGCGTAGCGCGTCGTCGGTATGCGCAGGCGCTCGAACAAGCGCTTCTCCGCCAGCCGGTCCTGGCCGGTGGCGAGCGCACGGAGCGGCGGACTGATGCGTGTACGCAGGCCGCGCGTGGCGGCACGAAGTGTGGGAACCGAAATATTTTCCCAGTCGAAACTCAGCACCTCGCAGCGTCGCGCCAGTCGCCGCAGCAGCGCGCGGTCCGTGAACTCGCCGACCAGAAGCGGGGCCAGCGCGGCAGCCGGAACGTCCGCGCTGCGGTCGAGGAACAGGAAATCGAGACCCAGCGGATAACCGGCGAGCGCGAGCATGCGGCCAAGCTGGCCCGCACCCACGACGCCAATGGTCATGCGGCCGGGGTCCGCGGGTCCGGATGGGCCAGAACGGCGTCGGTCTGTTTTTGCCGGTACTGCGCCAGTGCGGTGGCGATCCCGGCGTGGCGGCCGGCGAGAATCGCGGCCGCAAACAGCGCCGCGTTGGTGGCGCCGGCGGCGCCGATGGCGAAGGTGGCGACCGGAATGCCGGCGGGCATCTGCACGATCGACAGGAGCGAATCAAGGCCGTTGAGTGCGCGCGACTGCACTGGCACACCGAGCACCGGCAGCGTGGTCTTGGCGGCCGTCATGCCGGGCAGGTGCGCGGCGCCTCCGGCGCCCGCGATCAGCACTTCGAGGCCGCGGCCAGCGGCCGCACTCGCGTATTCGAACAGCAGGTCGGGAGTGCGGTGCGCCGACACCACGCGCACCTCATGGGCAATGCCGAGTTTTTCGAGCATTTCCGCGGCGGGGCGCATGCCTTCCCAGTCGGAGGCGGACCCCATGATGATGCCGACCAGGGGCTTCATCGGGGCATTTTACCACGTGGACTACCGCCGCCGGCGGCCTTATCCAGCGCTGCCTCGATCGGGGTGGCATCGAGCGCGCGCATCAGGCGGCCGATGTACTGGTACTGGCGTGCCAGTGCCGATTGGCCGCGCAGGCGGCGCGCCTCGCGCAGCGCCGTGCGCAGCTCCTCGGGCAGGGCGAGCGCCTCGAGCTGCGATTCGCGCAAGGCCAGCAGCCGCACGCCGAGCTTCTGCATGTGCTCGGCGGCGCGCTTGCGCGCCGAGCGACTCGGGCGCTCCGCCAGCTCGTCGCCGTCATCCATGGGTTCTGTAGGCGGCATGTTCCGATCGATCCGGCAGGACGCGCACTTGCGCTGCTACAATTCTGACATGTCTTCCGAAGTCGATGCGACGCGTATTCCGGAGCTGCAGCAGGTCGTCAGCAGCGCTCTGGCTGAGGCGCGCAGCGCCGGCGCTTCGGCCGCCGATGCTGATGCCAGCGTCCAGAAGGGCTTGAGCGTCACGGTGCGGATGGGGGAAGTCGAAACCATCGAGTACCACCGCGACCGCGGCATGGCGGTCACCGTGTACTTCGGTCACCGCAAGGGCTCGGCCAGCACGGCGGACCTGCGTCCGGAGGCCGTCAGCCAGACGGTCACCAAAGCCTGCGCGATTGCGCGCCACACGGCCAGCGACGAATGCGCCGGGCTCGCCGATCCGGACACCATGGCGCGGGAATTCCCGGACCTCGATCTTGATCATCCCTGGGGGATCGAGCCGGAACAGGCAATCGAAATCGCGCGCGAGTGCGAAGCGGCCGGTCGCGCGCTCGATGCGCGGCTGACGAACTCCGAGGGCGCTTCGCTCAGCACCCATCGCGGCGTGCGCGTGTTCGGCAACACGCACGGCTTCCTGGCGGGATTCCCCAGCACCAGCCACTCGCTGAGTTGCGCACTGCTGGCGCAGTCGGGCTCCGACATGCAGCGCGACCACTGGTACTCGGTGGCGCGCAGCGCGACCGATCTGCTGGGCGCCGCGGCAGTGGGGCGGCAAGCGGGACGGCGTGCTCTGGCACGGTTGGGCGCTCGTCGCCTGGGCACGCGCCGCGCGCCAGTGCTGTTTTCGCCCGAGATGGCGCGCGGCCTGCACGCGCACTTCATCGGCGCGATCCGCGGCGCCAGCCAGTATCGCCGCGCTTCATTCCTGCTGGATGCCGCCGGCCAGCAGGTGTATGCGCCGTTCCTGCAGCTGCAGGAACGTCCACACCTGCCGCGGGCGCTGGCCAGCGGCAATTTCGACGCCGAGGGCGTCGCCACGCGCGATCGCGAACTGGTGCATGACGGCGTGCTCGACGGCTATGTGCTCGGCAGCTATTCAGCGCGCAAGCTCGGACTTGCGACCACCGGCAATGCGGGCGGCGTGCACAACCTTTTAGTCAGCGCGACGGGCGCCAGCCATGATTTCGCCACACTGCTCTCGAACATGGGTGCAGGCCTGTACGTGACGGAACTGATGGGGCAGGGCGTCAACGGCGTGACCGGCGATTACTCGCGCGGCGCCAGCGGCTTCTGGGTGGAGAATGGCGCGATCGCCTATCCGGTGCATGAGATCACCATCGCCGGGAATCTGCGCGAGATGCTGCGCAACATCGTTGCCGTTGGCACCGACGTCGACATCCAGGGGGCCATCCGCTGCGGTTCGCTGGTCGTGGAAGGCATGACGATCGCCGGCGAGTAAGCGCGCGCTACGACGCAGCGTGCGTTGTCATAGGCACCACAGTGCGCGTCAACATCTCTTCCCGGGAGCGCCGTGAATCCGTCCATGGAGGCTCCGGCCGCGCCGTCCATGGCGCGGACGGTCCCGGGAAGAGATGTTGACGCGCACTGTGGTGCCTACGTCGATGGGCGCTGCGTCATGGCGCGCAGCCGCCAAGAGGGTGTGGCGTCGTGGCGCGCGTTTACTCGCTAGTCGGAGTAGACGCCCAACTCGCGCAGGATGGCGACGCGCAGGTCTTGCACCTCGCGGCTCGAGAGCTTGCGCGGGTGCGGGAGCGGGACGTCGAAACTCGCCTTGATGCGCGCCGGGGTCGATGACAGCACCAGCACGCGGTCGGCGAGGTGGATCGCTTCCTCGACATCGTGCGTGATCAGCAGCACGGTGTGCCGCTCTTCGGACAGCACGCGCAGCAGTTCGTTGCGCATGCGCAGGTTCATCAGCGCGTCGAGCGCCGAGAACGGTTCGTCCATCAGCAGGATGTTCGGGTGCACCACCAGCGCGCGCGCGAAGCCGACGCGCTGGCGCATGCCGCCAGAGAGCTCGCGCGGATACGCAGACTCGAATCCGTCGAGGCCGATGAGGTCGATCGCCGCAAGCGTACGGCTGCGGATCTCCGGGCGCGGCAGGCGCTGCGCCTCAAGACCGAGCGCGACATTCTCGTAAACGGTGAGCCACGGGAACAGCGCGAAGCTCTGGAACAC
>PMNQ01000128.1 GCA_003162555.1 Gammaproteobacteria bacterium
ATGGTCGTTGAGTGCGGGTCGAAGACCTGGCTCATCAGCAGCCCCTGTGTTTACAAAGAGTTACCCGCGCCGGCGGGCGCGCGGATGCGAACTTTCGTAAATGCGGGCGAGGTGCTGGAAATCAAGGTGGGTGTAGATCTGCGTGGTGCTGATGCTGGCGTGGCCGAGCAGTTCCTGCACGGCGCGCAGGTCGCGGCTCGATTCGAGCAGGTGCGTGGCAAAGGAATGGCGGAACAGATGCGGATGCACGCCCTGCGGCAGGCCCTGCGCGCGCGCGTGGCGCGCCACCAGCAACTGCACCGCGCGGCCGCCGAGCCGCCGCCCACGGTGATTGATGAATACGGCCGTCTCGCCGGCTGCGGCCAGCGCGGCGCGTTCGCGCAGCCAGCTTCGGAGCGCGGCCACCGCCTGCTTGCCGACCGGCATGATGCGCACCTTGCGGCCCTTGCCCAGCACGCGCACGGTGCGATCGGCCAGATCAAGGTTTTCCAGATCGAGACCGGTCAGTTCCGTGAGCCGGAGCCCGGAGGAATACAGCAGTTCCATCATCGCCAGGTCGCGCCACTGCAGCGCGTCGCGCGGCGTCATCGACAGGAGCCGTCCCATCTGATCGACATCGAGCGTATGCGGCAGGCGCTTGCCGGCTTTCGGCGCGCTGATGCCGACGGCCGGGTTGGCGCTCACCGCGCCCTCGCGTATCAGGTAACCGAAGAAGGTGCGCAAGGCCGACAGCCGGCGCTGCACGCTGCGCGCCTGCAGTCCGCCGGCGTGGCTGCGCGCGGCAAAGCTGCGCACATGCTGGCCGTCAATGCGTGTGTAGTCGCTGATGCCCTGCTGCACGCACCATTGCGCGAAGGCGTCGAGTTCGCGCCGGTAGGCGCTGACCGTCAGCGGCGAGAGGCGCCGCTCGCTGGCGAGGTGCTGCTGGAAGCGCTCGATCCAGTTTACTGCGGTGCCCATGGATTGTGGCAGTCCCACTTAAGGGCACAGGCGATTCAAGCGCGCGCGAGCGAATCCGCAATCAACTCCGCCATGCGCGACAGGAACTCGGTGCTCATACCCGGATGAAAATGATCGCGGTCGACGCTGCCGATCGCCAGCAGCCCTGGTGGCGACAGCGCGGTCAGCGGAATCAGTGCCACCGAGCTGATGGCCGCGCTGTCATTGCCGAACAGGAAATCGCGCTGGCTGTCGCGCACCTGGCCGCAGCGCGGCTTGCCACTGCCGAACAGTGATTCAAAGCTCTTCAGGATTGCATCGTCGCTCGCCACCAGACGCACGAAATGACTCGGTGCATCGCCGGGCGGCACGCCGGCGGCCGCGGTGGGCAGCACCAGCACAGCGTGGTAAGCGTCGAAATCCTCGCGCAGACTTGCCTCGACCTGCACGAGCGCCTGCTCGCGTGTCGAGGTGCGCACCAGCCGGCGCGTGAAGCGATGGATCTTGTCGGCGAGCGCATCGTTGGCACGTGCCACGCGCACGAATTCCGCCAGCTTCTGTTCGCTGGCTGCCTGCTTTTCGCGCAGCACTTCCACCTGGCGCTCGATCAGCGAGACCGTGCTGCCGGTGCGCGGGTGCACCAGCCGCAGGCGCGTCAGCAGCTGCGGGTGCCGGTCGAACAGGTCGGGATGCTGCTGCAGGTACTGGCCGATTGCCTGCTCGTCGATGGTTTCGGCACTTATCCCTTGCGCGGATTTGCTGCTCATCCTGTTGGATCCCCTTGCGATGACTGATTCAGATCTCGGCCTGCCCGGTAAATGCGACGCTGGCAGGACCGGTAAGCCACACATGCTCGCCCGGACCATGCCAGTGTACGCTGAGCCGGCCGCCGGGAACATGCACCTCGACCTCAGGCCCAAGTACGCCGAGGTTGCGGCCGACGATGACTGCGGCGCAGGCGCCGGTGCCGCAGGCCAGGGTCTCGCCCGCGCCACGCTCGTACACGCGCAACCGGATGTGCGCGGCGTCGACGATCTCCATGAAGCCCACGTTGACCTGGCGCGGAAAACTCGCGTGCGCCTGCAGGGCACGGCCGATGCGCTCGACCGGTGCGCTCTCGACCGCCGCCACGCGCAGCACGGCGTGCGGATTGCCGATCGACACGGCGCCGAACTCGAGCACATCGCCGGCCACCTGCAGCGTGTAATTGGCCTCGGCCGCCACCGCAAGGAATGGCAGGGCGCGCGGCTCGAAGTCGGGCACGCCCAGATCCACCGACACGCGGCCGTCGGCGTATACGCGCGCGGCGACGTTGCCGGCGGTGCTGCCCATCAGCACCGAGCCATCGCTCGCCACGCGGCCATGCAGCTGCAAGTAACGCGCCACGCAGCGCGCGCCGTTGCCGCTCTGCTCGACCTCGCCGCCGTCGGCATTGAATACGCGGTAGTGCACGGCGGTGCCCGCTGCGCGCGGAGGCTCAAGCACCAGGGCCTGGTCGAAGCCGACACCGGCGTGGCGGTCGGCGAGCGCGCGCCACTGGGCGATGCTCGGGAGCGTTGCACCGGCAGCCGCCTCCAGCAGCAGGAAATCATTGCCGAGGCCGTGCAGCTTGGTGAAAGCGATGCGCATGGGTGCGGAACCCTTAAGCGTCGCGCAACGCAGCGACCGCCTGCGTCCACAGGGCCTCGGTCGCGGCGGCCACCACGCGCTCCGCGGACTGACTCGTCAGCGGCCGGCCCTCCCAGTCGCTGATGCGGCCGCCGGCGCCCAGCACCACCGGCACCAGGGCCTGGAAATCATGCGGTTTCAGCGCCGACTCGATCACCAGATCGCAGTGCCCCGAGGCCAGCAGACCGTAGATGTAGCAATCGCCGCCGTAGCGCCGCAACTGTGCGCGGCGTGTGCAGGCTTCGTAGCGCTTCAGCTCGTCGCCGCGAAAGCAGTCAGTCGAGGTGCAGTAGACGCGCGCCTGCCCGATCGCGGCGCAGCCGCTGGTGCGCGCGGGCGCGCCATTGAACGTGGTCGCCATGCCTTCGGCACCGACCCAGCGTTCGCCCATCGCGGGCGCTTCGATGAGTCCGAGCACGGCACGCGACTGATGCTCGAGCGCGATCAGCGTGCCGAACAGCGGAAAACCGGTGACAAAGCTCTTGGTGCCGTCGATCGGATCCAGCACCCAGCTGAATTCCGCGCCGGCCTCGGCAGCGAACTCCTCGCCGCGGATGCCGTGGGTCGGAAATTCGGCGCGGATGAGGCGGCGCATTTCGGTCTCGATGGCGCGGTCGGCGATCGTGACCGGACTGTGGTCGGCTTTCTGCTCCACTTCGATCGGCTGGCGAAAGTAACCGCGGGCGATGCCACGCGCGGCATCCGCCAGCGCATGGCCAAGCGCCAGTGCGCGCGGAAAATCGCCGTGCCGGGCGTAACTCATGTGCTCCAGGGCCTGTTGACACATAGGCCGTCGATGCGGCCGTGCCCAGTTTTGCGCAGGGCAAGGCGCGACGACCGATATGTACTGGATGTACATGAGGGAGGAGCAACGCCGCCCTGTGCAAACTTAAGCCGGCCCTGGAAGGTTGCGCTCAAAATGCTTTCATACGGCGTTGCTCGGCGCTGACGTGGAACAACCACGCCGCGCGCCTTGTCTGCAAGAATTTTGAGCAGCAACGCATCGACGTCCTGAGTGTGAACAGGCCCTAGTATAATCAGCCGCGCGCAGACCCGGGAAACCAATGCATGCAAGATAAAAGTGAATTTCCGACCCAGGCGCGCGCGGTGGTCATCGGCGGCGGCATCGTCGGTTGCTCGACCGCATACCACCTCGCCAAACTCGGCTGGAAGGACACACTGGTCGTCGAGCGGCACAAACTGACCTCCGGGTCCACGCACCACGCCGCGGGCCTGGTCGGGCAACTGCGCAGCAGCGCGAACATCACGCAGCTGTTGGGTCATTCCGTCACGCTCTACAACACGCTCGAGGCCGAGACCGGTTTGGCGAGTGGCTGGAAGATGAACGGCGGCCTGCGTCTGGCGTGCAATCCAGCACGCTGGATTGAGCTCAAGCGGCAGGCCACCACGGCGCGCTCTTTCGGGCTCGAGGTGCAGCTGCTGTCGCCGCGCGAGGCGCAGGCGCTGTGGCCGCTGATGGATGTGTCCGACCTGGTGGGCGCGGCGTTTCTGCCGACCGACGGGCAGGTCAATCCTTCCGACATCACGCAGTCGCTCGCGAAGGGCGCGCGCATGCGCGGGGCGCGCATCTTCGAGGACACCACGGTAGTCGGCATCGAGATCGAGCAGGGGCGTGTGGCGGCGGTGCTCACCAGCCGTGGCCGCGTCGCCTGCGAGGTGGTCGTCAACTGCGCCGGCCAATGGGCGCGGCAGGTCGGCGCGCTGGCGGGCGTCAACGTGCCGCTGGTTTCGGTGCAGCATCAATACCTGATTACCGAAGCGATTCCAGGCATCACGCGTGGATTGCCGACGGTGCGCGATCCGGATCGGCTGACCTATTACAAGGAAGACGTCGGTGGCCTGGTGATGGGCGGATACGAGCCCAATCCGCGGCCCTGGGCGGTCGATGGCTTTCCCGACAATTTCAATTTCCAGCTGTTGCAGCCGGACTGGGATCACTTCCAGCCGATCCTCGATCTGGCGTTGCCGCGCGTACCGGCGTTGGCCAGTGCCGGCGTCAAGGAGCTTATCAACGGGCCGGAGAGCTTCACTCCGGATGGCAATTTCATCATTGGACCAGCACCTGGTTTGAGCGGTTACTACATCGGTGCAGGCTTCAATGCTTTCGGCATTGCCTCGGGCGGCGGTGCGGGCAAGGTGCTGGCGGAATGGATCGTCGGCGGCGAGGCGCCCTTCGATGTGTGGCCGGTAGACAGCCGGCGGTTCGGCGCGCCGCACACCGATATCGACTGGGTGCGTGCGCGCGCGCTGGAGCTGTACGGCAAGCACTACACGATTGCCTGGCCAGGTGAGGAACACACAAGCGGCCGTCCGCTGCGCCGCTCGCCGCTGTACGAACAGCTCAAAGCACAGGGCGCCGTGTTTGGCGAGAAGCTCGGCTGGGAGCGGCCCAACTGGTTTGCCGCAGCGGGCGAGAGCGCGCGCGACGAATACAGCTTCGCGCGCCCTAACTGGTTCGCCGCCGTTGCGCGCGAACACCAGGCGGCGCGCGAGCGCGTGGCGCTATTCGATCAGACTTCGTTCGCGAAATTCCAGCTCACCGGCCGCGACGCGGAGCGCGCGCTGAGCTGGATCTGCGCCAACGANNGGCTTTGCGACGCACGATTTCGACTGGATTGCGCGCCACATCCCGGCGGGGCTGGACGCAGGCCTGAAGGACGTGACTTCCGCGTACGCGGTGCTGGCGCTGATGGGACCGCGTGCGCGCGAGGTGCTCGCAACGCTGACCCGTGACGAGGTCGACAATGCCGCCTTTCCGTTTGGCAGGGCGCGGCGCCTCCAGGTCGCGGGCGCACCAGTGCTGGCACTGCGCGTGACTTACGTCGGCGAGCTCGGCTGGGAGATCTACTGCCCGATGGAGCAGGGCCTGCGGTTGTGGGACACGCTCTGGGCGGCAGGCGCAGCACATGGCGTCATCGCGGCCGGGATCGGCGTGTATGCCACGACCGGCCGGATCGAGAAGGGCTATCGGGCCCACGGCGCCGAACTGGAGCTCGATTTCGACCTCGTCGAGGCGGGCATGGCGCGGCCGACCGTCAAGGCCCAGGACTTCCTCGGCAAGGCCGCCTACCTCGACCAGCGGTCGCGGCCGCCGGTGGCGATCCTGTGCACCTTGACCATCGACGATCCGCGGTCGGCGTCCGGCGTGGCGCGCTACCCGCTCGGCCGCGAGCCGATCGTTACCCGCGACGGCGCGCCACTCACCGATGCGAAGGGTCGTCGCTCGTACGTGACGAGTGCCGGGTCCGGGCCGTCCGTCGGCAAGCACCTGCTCATGAGTTACCTGCCGCCGGGGTACGCGGTGGTCGGCACGCAGCTCGCCGTGGAGTACTTCGGCGAGTTGTACCCGGTCACCGTCGCGGTCGCTGGTGCGACGCCACTGTTCGATCCCCAGAACGAGCGGATCCGAGGCTGAGTCGGACGTGCTGAGGCGGACCGCGTGAACATCCTCGTCGCGGTCAAGCGCGTCCCGCAGACCGGCGGGACGATCGTGCTCACCGCGGACCGGCAGTCCATCGATACGCGGTATCTCGGGTTCACGGTGAGCCCGCACGAGGAGTGCGCGGTCGAAGCCGCCATCCAGCTGGTGGAGACGCACGGTGGTGAGATCACGGTGCTGACGGTCGGGGCACCCGAAGCCGACGAGCAACTGCGGTACGCAGTCTCGGTCGGCGCCCAGCACGCGGTGCTCGTCACCAACGCCGACATCGCCGCGGGCCAGGACCCGGATCTTCAGGCGACGGCACGTGCGATCGTCGAGACGGTGCGCGTGCTGGAGGCCGAAGCCCAACCATTCGACATTGTGCTGTTCGGCAACGAATCGGCCGACGCCGGCGGCTTCCAAGTAGGTGTGCGCGTCGCGCGCGCGCTCGACCGGCCGATTGTGAACGGCATCAAGGCAATCGAGGTCGACAACGACGTGCTCACCGCGCGCCGCGAGTGCGATACCGGGCTCGAGGTCTACCGCCTTCCCCTCCCTGCCGTCGTCGGGGTGAAGGAAGGCATCAACCTCCCGAGGTACGCGACGCTGCCGGGCCGGTTGCGGGCCAAGAAAGCCGCGCTGCGCACGGTCACCGCCGCGCCGGCGGCCGGCGGGCTCGTGAGCGAACGCTTCGTGACTCNNGTCGCGGTCGCCGATCTGCTGGCCGAGCTGGGGCTGGCGTGACGAGCCCCGTCCTGGTGTTCGTCGATCACGACCGCGGTGCCATCGACGAGACCTGGCGCCAAGCCCTCGCGTTCGCCCGGGCGAGCATCCCCGGGGCGCCCGTGACGGCCGTGATCATCGGCGGAGACGCGCCTCCCGTTGTCACCGGCGCCGACGCCGTGTGCCACCTGCGCCACGCCG
>PMNQ01000121.1 GCA_003162555.1 Gammaproteobacteria bacterium
CACGCTGCTGATGCTGGCGGCGTGGCACGGCCTGCGTTGGGCGGCGCGGCCGCGGCCGGCCGCGCGCACCCTGGCCGTCGGCCTGGTCGGCGTATTGCTGCTCGATCCGTTGGCGCCGCTGGCGGCCGGATTCTGGCTCTCGTTCCTGGCCGTCGGCGCACTGCTCGTGCAGGGCGCGCTCACGAGCGTGCCGTTAAGCGGCTGGCGCGCGCTGCTGAGTACGCAGATGTACGTGATGGCAGCGCTCCTGCCCGCGACCGTGGCGGTGTTCGGATCCGTCTCGCTGGCAGGACTGGGCGTGAACCTGGTGGCGATACCGTTGTTCAGCCTGCTGCTCGTGCCGCTGATCCTGGGCGCGACGCTGATGTTGGCCGTGTGGCCCGCACTGGCGACGCTCCTGTTCAAGCTCGCCGCACTGCTGATCGCCTGTTTCTGGCCTGCGCTGCACGCCATCGCATCCGGACCGCTCGCAGTGCTGCGCATTGCGCCGCCGACGTGGTGGTACCTGCTGGCCGCGGCTGCGCTTGTCGTGGGGCTGCTGCCATGGCGGCCGTGGATGCGCTGCACGGCGCTGCTCGCGCTGTTGCCGGCGGCCATGCCGGCCGCGGGCCGAATCGCGCCGGGGAGTCTGGTCGCGACGGTGTTCGATGTCGGGCGCGGCGAGGCTGTGTTGGTGCACACGGCCAGACACGCGCTGCTGTTCGACGACGGCGAAGTGTGGGGCAGCGGCGGTGCGATCGCCGCCAATTCGCTGGTCAATGCGCTGCGCTACTACCACGTGCATGCGCTGGACTCGATCATCCTGCCGCGGCTGGATGGCGATCGCGGCGCGGGTGTGCTCGCACTCGGCGCCGTGCTGCCGCTGCGGAGCCTTGCGGCCGGGAACAGCAGCGCGTTGCCGCCGGAATTCGGCGCCTGTCAGTCCGGTGCACACTGGCGCTGGGACGGCGTGGATTTCGAAGTGCTCGAGGCCGCGGCCTGCACGCTGCGCGTAAGCGCCGGCGGCTCGAGCCTGCTGCTGCCCGGATCCGCCGCGGGCCTCGCCGGGGCGCTCGAGACCGGGGCGCCAGATGCCGGACGTGTGGCGCAGGCCATCGTGCTGCCCGCCGCGCGCAGTGCGCTCGCACCGCGCATGGCGCAAACGAATGACAACGCCGCAGCGCCGTGGCTGCTGCTGTGCGCTTCTGCCCGCGAAGCCGCGAGGCCCGATACAGCGGCCGCGCTGCGCGCATGGGCCGACGCCGGCGCGCGCACGCGCGTCACCGGCCTCGATGGCGCGCTCGAAATGCGCATCGGGCCTGCGGGCCGAATCGAGCTCAAGGCCTGGCGCCGGCAGTAGGTGTGAACAGGCCCTAATGGTAGGTCCCGCTGATTAGGTATCATGCGCGCTCGGATTTAGAGCGGAGCAGACCAGAAGATGTGGGAAATCGTGCGCGCCGGCGGCTGGATGATGGGCCCCATCATCCTGTTTTCGATTATCGCCGCGGCGATCATCCTCGAGCGGCTGTGGACCCTTCAGGACCGGCGCGTGCTGCCGCCCGACCTGACCAAACGCGTGTGGCAGCTGATCGAGGCCAACCAGGTCAACGAGCAGGTCATCTCCGCGCTGGCGCAGAACTCGCCGCTCGGCAAGGTGCTGGCCGCCGGACTTGCCAACCGCCATCGCACCCGCGAAGCGCTGATGGAGCGGCTCGAAGACGCCGGCCGCCACGTGGTGCATGAACTCGAACGGTTCATCAATACGCTCGGCACGATAGCCGGCGTCGCGCCACTGCTGGGGTTGCTGGGCACGGTGGGCGGCATCATCAAGGCCTTCAACGCGATCAACGCCGGCGGCAATGGCGATCCGCGCATGCTCTCGGGCGGCATCGCCCAGGCGCTGGTCACGACCGCCGCGGGCCTGTGCGTGGCGATACCGGCGCTGATCGGCTACCGCTATCTGCGCGGCCGGGTCGATCGCATCGTCATCGAGATCGAAAAGGACGCAATCATGCTGGCTGACGCGCTGGAAACGCAGCAGGCCGCTGGGCGGACCGGCAAACCGTGAACCTCAAGCCGCGCCGTCACGAAGATCCCGAGATCAACATGGTCTCGCTGATCGACGTGGTGCTGATGCTGGTGATCTTCTTCATGCTGTCGGCGAGTTTTACCGGCGAAGGACGACTCCGTATCCGCCTGCCGCAGGCCACCTCGGTCCCGATCGAGCGCAGCACCGATGCGGGGCTGGTGGTGACCGTCACTGCCAGCGGCACTTATCTGGTCAATCACCGCGAGCTGGTCAATGCCAGCCCCGACACGCTGCGCCGGGCTATCGAGCAGGTCGCGCCGGCGAAGCGTGACGTGCCGGTGAATCTACGCGCCGACGGGCGCGCCACGCACCAGTCCGTGGTCACGGCTATGGACGTGCTCGGGCAGCTCGGTTTCACGCAGCTCAATTTCATCACCACACACGACGCAGCGGGTCCGGCGCCTTGAGCGCGCCGCCTGCCGCCGTCGACGCCGGCGCCGTCTATCGCAGGCTACTGGGCTACGCGCGCCCGCACTGGGGCATGTTCATGATCGGCGTGCTCGGCATGCTCATGTATGCCTCGGTGAGCACCATCACTGCCTGGTTCGTGAAGAATTTCCTCAACGCGGCGTTTGTCGAGAAGAACCTGACGGTGCTGCGCTACGTGCCGCCGGGCATCNNGGCTGGGTCAGCCGCCAGATGACCAAGACGATGCGCGCCGACCTGTTCGCGCACTACATGCGGCTGCCGACCGCCTGGTACGAACGCGAGTCCTCAGGGGCCATGCTCTCGCGGCTCACCTACAACATCGAGCTGGTGGCCGATGCGGTGACGAATTCGGCCACGGTGGTGATCCGAGATTCGATCACGATCATCTCGCTGCTGTGTTACCTGTTCTGGCTCAACTGGCAGCTGGCGATCTTCGCGATGCTGGCGGCGCCGATCATCGCCGGCCTGGTGAGCAGCGTGAACCGGCGCTTTCGCCGTTACAGCACGCGCATACAGAATTCGATGGGCGATGTGACGCGGCTGGCGAAGGAGGCCATCGACGCGCACCGCGTCGTCAAGGTCTTCAACGCGCAGGAGCACATGCAGGCGGCCTTCGCCACCGCCAACGAGCTGAACCGTCACTCGAACATGCGATTGATATCGGCACGCTCGACCAGCAACCCGGTGGTGCAGATGATTGCCGCGCTTGGCCTCGCGAGCGTGCTGTACGTGGCGATCCATCAGGTCAACAGCGGCGCGATGCGGGTCGGCGACCTGCTGGGTTTCCTCACCGCGTTGCTGCTGGTGCCCGAACCGCTGCGCCGGCTGGTGAGCATCAGCGGACCGCTCCAGCAGAGCATCGCCGCCGGCGCCGGCCTGTTCGAGGTGATCGACACGCCGGGTGAGCCCGAGGGCGGCACGCGCCGCCTCGAGCATGCCCGCGGCGACGTGGAATTCCGCAACGTGGAATTCACCTACGACACCGACAAGGGCAGGGTGCTGCACAACGTCAATCTGCGCGTGGCCGCTGGCACCACCGTGGCTATCGTGGGGCGTTCCGGCAGCGGCAAGTCGACGCTGGTCTCGCTCCTGCCGCGCTTCTACGACCCGAGTTCCGGTGCAGTGCTGCTCGACGGTGTCGATATCCGCGAGTACAGCTTGCGCGATCTGCGGGCGCAGATCAGCCTGGTCAGCCAGGAGGTCGTGCTGTTCAACGACACGATCCGCAACAACATCGTGTTCGGCGCCCTCGGTATGGACGCGGATGCAGTCGAGGCCGCGGCGCAGGCGGCCTTCGTCAGTGAGTTCGTCGCCGAGCTCCCGCAGGGTCTCGACACTATTGTCGGCGACCGTGGCCTGCTGCTCTCGGGGGGGCAACGCCAGCGCATTGCGATCGCGCGCGCGCTGTTGCGCAACACGCCGGTCCTGGTGCTCGATGAAGCCACATCCTCGCTCGACACCGCCTCCGAGCGCCACATCCAGTCGGCGCTCGATCAGCTGGTGAAAGACCGCACCACGTTCATCGTTGCGCACCGGTTGTCGACCATCGAGCACGCTGACCTGATCGTCGTCATGCAGGACGGCGCGATCATCGAGTCCGGAACGCATGCCGAACTTGTGGCGCGTTCGCAGGTATACGCGCGGTTACACCAGCTGAGCTTCAACGTGTGAGCCCATGGCGTCGGCAGGCGCAAGAATGCGTTTCGAATGCACTGGCGGTGTGCGCGCAGGCGTGAACGTCCGGCCGGATGTCGGCGGGCACGCTGCAGCCAGGCGTCGCCAGGGCTCCGCCTGGCTGGCGAACCTTGCCCTCGCTGGCGTAATGGCTTGTTGTCACAGCGCAAGAATTGGATGAAATACCGCATTACGCCGACGCTCGGGCTGCGGTGCCCGCCGATACATCCGGACGCACGTTCACGCCTGCACGCACACCAACAGAGAATTCGGAGCGCAAGCTCAAGCGTGGCGGCGACATGAGCGTTGAGGCCTGGCTGCAGAAGGTGTGGTACGTGCGCGCGAGCGCGCCGTGGTGGTTGCGGGTGCTCGCAGCGCCTTACGGGGTGGCCGTGCGGTTGCGTGCGTGGTTGTACCGGCGCGGTTGGTTGCAGAGCGTGCGCGTGGCGGCGCCGGTGATCGTCGTCGGCAATATCACTGTCGGCGGAACTGGCAAGACGCCGCTGGTAATCTGGCTGGTCGGGCGGTTGCGGAATCTCGGAATCCCGGTGGCGGTTGTTACGCGGGGATATGGGCGCAGCAGCAATCGGCGCGTGACCACCGATATCCTGCGCGTTGATGAGAATTGCCGGGCGCTTGACGTCGGCGACGAGGCTTTGCTGATCCGCTTGCGCACCGGGGTTCCGGTGTACGTGAGCCGCGATCGCGTCGCCGCGGCGCAGGCCGCCATTGCTGACGGCGCGCGCGTCATCGTCGCGGACGACGGACTGCAGCATCTGCGGCTGGCGCGCGATGTGGAGATCGCGCTGGTCGACGGACAACGGAGCTTGGGCAACGGTGCGCTGTTGCCGGCGGGGCCCTTACGCGAAGCTGCTTCGCGCCTCGATAGCGTTGATGCGGTCGTGCTCACGGAACCGGGCGCCGGCGCGCCGGCGGGCAACTGGGGCGCGGCACTGCGCATGTCGCTGTCGGGCGAGCTGTTGCAGCCCATCAACCGCGCGGCACTCGAGCGCACGCTGCGCAGTTTCAGCGGCCAGCGCGTGCATGCCGTGGCCGGCATCGGCAACCCGCGGCGCTTTTTCGCCACGCTTGAGTCGGCGGGCCTGGTCGTGATCCCGCACCGCTTTCCGGATCATCACCGCTACGCCGCCCACGATCTCGAATTCAGCGATGCACTGCCGGTCATCATGACCGAGAAGGATGCAGTAAAATGCCGCTCGTTCGCACCGGCCGATTGCTGGTGCCTGCCGGTCAGCGCGAGCTTTGCAGCCGCGGATGAGCGCAGCCTGTTACGGAGAATCCTGATGGACGCACGCCTGCTCGATATCCTCGCCTGCCCACTGTGCAAGGGTCCGCTGCGGCTGGCCGATGCCGACGCCGGCAAGGTGCTGGTGTGCAAGGCCGACCGGCTGGCGTTTCCGGTGCGCGATGGCATACCGGTGATGCTCGAGGAGCAAGCGCGCCCGCTGGAATCCAACGACCCTTTGCTGGAGCGTTGATGTGTTCAAGGTCGTGATCCCGGCGCGCTTCGCCTCGGCACGACTTCCGGGCAAACCGCTGCTCGCGATCGCCGGCAAGCCGATGCTGCAATGGGTCTATGAGCGCGCCTGCGCCGCTACGCCTGAGGAAGTGCTGATCGCCACCGACGACGAGCGCATCGCCGCCGCCGCGCGCGAATTCATGGCGCTCGGAGGTAACGTGGTGATGACCGCGGCCACGCACGCCTCAGGATCCGACCGCATTGCAGAGGTGGCGCGTTTGCGCCGCTGGGATGCAGCGCAGATCGTCGTCAACGTGCAGGGGGACGAGCCGATGCTGCCGCCGCAATTGATACGGCAGGTCGCGGCGCTGCTGGAGCGCCATCCGCAGGCGGACATCGCCACGCTGGCGACGCCGATCAAGTCACTGGAGGAATTCCTCGATCCCAACGTGGTCAAGCTCGTGGCCGACGCCGGGCAGCGTGCGCTGTATTTCAGCCGCGCACCGATCCCGTGGCATCGTGACGGAGCGACGGGCGGAGCGACGGGCCAGACGCAGTGGCAGGGCGCGCGGCGTCACATCGGCCTGTATGCCTATCGCGTCGGCGCCCTGCAGCGCATGGCCGCGCTCCCGCCTTCGGAGCTTGAGCGCATCGAAAAACTGGAGCAGCTGCGCGCGCTCGAAGCTGGCTTCGAGTTCCGGGTCGCCGACGGCGTCGTGCCGCCGGGACCCGATGTCAATACGAGCGCAGATCTCGAGCGCGTGAGCGCCTTACTCGTCGCGTCGCGCGTCGCTGTGCCAGGTCTCGGTAACCGGAGCTGAGGACCAGACGACCTGCTTGGGCGGCGCCGTCCCTTCGGGTTGCGCGGCCTGCGCAGGTGCGGCGGCTGGCGCAGATGCGGCAGGCGGCGGAGGTGCGGCCTGAGGGGCAGCGGCCGGCTGTGGCGCCGCATGCGACGGTGCAGCGTCCTGCACGGGCGCTGGCGCAGCCGTTGGCGACGGAGCCGGTGCGGCCGGTGTTTCGAATAGCTGTGCCTGTCCCGTGTTTTGCCGTGCAGGCTGAGTCCAGCTCATCGCCGGTCCATTGCCCGCGCCGCTGTCTGGCGTTTGCGAACCGGAGGACTCGCGCGGCGCGTTTCCATCCATGCCGGATTCGCGCTCTGCGCCGTTGTCTGGCCCGTTGCCCGACGACTGGTTTTGTCCCTGGTCCTGAGCGGGGCCCTGATTCTGGCCCTGACCCTGACCTTGTCCGATGCGCTCGCCGCCTTCGCGATTTGCGCCGCCGCGACGACGACGTCCGCCACGGCGTGAACGCCCGGTGCGCGGTCCGCGCTCGCCCTCGTTGCGCGGCTCGCCGCCCGTCGCAGGTGCGGCCGTATCGCGCGGCTCGACATCACGCCGCGGTTCATCGCGCCGCGGCGCTGCATCGCGCGGCGGTTCGCCACGCGGCGCGTCGCCACGCGGTTCACCGCGCGGCGGTTCGTTGCGTCTTGGCTCCCCGCGGCTGCTGTCATCACGCGGCGGGCGGCCTTCGCGGCGCGGCTCATTGCGATTGCCGTCACGGTTGCCATCCCGATTACCGTCCCGATTACCGTCACGGCGCGCGCCTGAGCGATCGCCGTAGGGACCGCGGCCACCACCGCGCCGATGCGCGCCGCGGTCACGGCCGTCGCGGTTGTCGCGGCCATCGCGCCGTGGTTCGTTTCGGCCTTCGTTGCGGCCGCCACGCTCGGCAGTGTTGCCTGGACTCGCGGCGGCGCTTGATTCGCCGCCGCTGAACAGGCGCTTCAAA
>PMNQ01000122.1 GCA_003162555.1 Gammaproteobacteria bacterium
CGCTGGTCATCGAGGCCGCGCTGCTCGCCGCCGGCATCGCGCCAGGCTTGAACCGCGACTATTGGGGCTTCATGCGTTGGCGCGGCCATGACTCGCCACTGTGGCTCGAACTACTTGAGGAGGCGCGCGAGCGCGTGCAGCGCACGCTGCCCAACAGCATCTTTGGGCGCGATCACGACGCGGCGGTGCTGCGCGTTGCGGCGGCCAACGCAGAACGGGCTGGCGTTGCCGCGCTGCTGCGATTTTCCGCTGGCGCCGCGAGCGAGGCGCGTCCGCCGGAGGGCGTCGCCGGCCTTGTGTGCAGCAATCCGCCGTACGGTGCGCGCCTCGGCGACGACACGGCAGCGCGCGCCGCCTACCGCGAACTCGGCGCTGTGCTGCGCGAGCATTTTCACGGCTGGAAGGCGGCAGTGCTGTGCGCGGTTGGCGTCGGCGCGCATGAACTCGGGCTACGGAGCTTTCGCAAGCACGAACTGTGGAACGGCGCCCTGGAATGCACGCTGCTGCGCATCGACCTGTCCGATCCCGGCGCTCCGGCGCGCGAGCCCGGGGCGCCGCGTGCTCCGGATCCGGAACTGGCGGCGAGTCTCGGTGCGCAGATGTTCGGCAACCGCATCGGCAAAAACCTGCGCCTGCTCGGCAAGCAGGCGCGTACGCAGGGCGTCGGCAATTTCAGGCTGTATGACGCCGACATGCCCGAGTACGCGCTCGCCGTCGATCAATATGTCGACGCGGACAGCGGCGCGACGCATCTCTATGTGCAGGAATACGCGGCGCCCGATTCGATCGATCCCGCGGCCGCGACCCGGCGGCGTGCCGAGGCGCTGGCAGCGCTCCCTGCCGCTGCGCAGGTCGAGCCCGCGCACATCCACGTGCGCGTGCGGCAACGCCAGCGCGGCTCGAACCAGTACACGCGCGTCGCGCAGCAGGGCCGCTACACCCGCGTGGAGGAGGGCGGACTCAATTTCCTGGTCAACTTCAGCGACTACCTGGATACCGGCTTGTTCCTCGATCATCGCCTGACGCGCGCGCGACTGCGCGCCGCCGCGGCGGGCCGACGCTTCCTGAACCTGTTCTGCTACACCGCGAGCGCCACGGTGTACGCCGCCGCTGGTGGTGCGCGCGCGAGCCTCGGCGTCGACCTGTCGGCGACCTATCTCGACTGGGCCGCGGAGAATTTCCGCGTCAACGGGCTGGCGCGCGCGGAGCACGAACTGGTGCGTGCCGATTGCCGTGAATGGTTGGCGGAAGCGCGTGCGGCGAGCTGGGACCTGATCTTTCTCGATCCGCCGACGTTTTCGAATTCCAAGCGCATGACGGGCGTGCTNNCGCTTCAAGCTGGACGAGGCGGCGGCGCGGCGCTGGGCCGTGACCGACATATCAGCAGCGACGATCCCCTTCGATTTTCAGCGCAGTCCGCGCATCCACCGCGCCTTCGAACTGCGCGCGCGCGACTAGCCCGATTCTCGCCGCAAGCGTTTCAGTTGGCGCCGTTGTTCTCGTCGGCGGTGCGCCGCTTTTCGGCGTCGACGCGCTTGGCGTCTTCGACCTTCTGCTGGATCTGCTGTTCGGTCTGCTGTGCCTGCCTGGCCGCTTCGGCTTCCGAACCGGCCGCGGTTGCGCCGGTGGCGGCGGTCTCGGCCAGTCCGCAGGCGGACAACAACACCGCCAGCAGCAGGGCTACGCAATTTCTGTACATAAGACCTCCGGATTAAGACTTCTTATATGCCTGCGGCCGAACCGGAGCAACGTGCCGACCGTCAAAGTGTGCACGCGGTACGCCTGAACCGGCCCTGAACAAAGCAGTTCAGTCGGCGTTCAGCGCCTGCGCCCCAGACTCTGATCCAGTTTCGCAACAGGAGTGGTGTTCATGAACAGCAAAATGGCGGTGGTGATCATGGGTGTGCTGGCTGCCAGCGCGGTGGCCGGCACGGCTGCGGCGCGCGACGGCTATGACCGTGGTTACGACCGCGATTCCAGCTATGGTCCGTACATGGGAGTGAGCGTTGGCCAGCTTCGCTACAACGAAGATGGCCTCGATACGATAACGCCCACCACCGCCATGTTCGTGATCGGCGCGCCGCTCAGCCCGAACCTCGCGGTCGAAGGTCGCATAGGCAGGGGGCTGGTCACGGCCGACACCAACACCTATGGCATCGAGGTGAACTCGCTGTTCGCGGGTTACCTGAAGGGTTCGGTGCCGCTCGCACCCAGCGTCTCGCTCTATGGGCTGGCTGGCGTGGCGAGCGTCGACTACAACCGCGATTTCGGCCTGGTCAATGCCCACGACAGCGGCTTCTCGTACGGACTCGGCGTCGACTTCGATCTGGCCGGCCGCTCGCGGCTCAACCTCGAATGGACGCGGCTCGCAACCGGCAACAACCTCGGCTATGACTACAGCGTCGATCAGGCCGCGATCGGCGTGACCTGGCGATTCTGACCCGTTTAGGGTCGTAAGGCCTCGCGCACGGGCCGCTCCGCAAGGGGCGGCCCATTTCTTTTGCCCGACTACACCTCCTGTTGCCGAAACGCAACCCGAAGACCCGTTGCGGGCGCAAATTGCGTTCATTTCGCCACAGCGCTATGGTGGCTCGCAGTGCCCTTGGGGATCGTCACACCGTTGGCGGGCACGCACAATCGGCCATAAGGGGAAATCATGCGTGAAGAATTCAAGTCGCCGGAGCCGCGTGCGGCCCGGACTATCAGCATCAGCCTTGCCCTGAGCTCAGCGGCCGCTGGCCTGCTGCTGACCCTCGACCCGATCGCTGTCCGCGCCGCCGATGCGGCCGCGGAAAACTCCGCTTCCTCCTCACCGCTCGAAGAAGTGGTCGTCACCGCGACGCGCCGCGAAGAATCGATGAGCAAGATCGCGGTCAGCGTCACCGCCATCACGCAGGAAGGCCTCGACCTGCGCGGCATCAAGGACATCCAGGATGTGGCGCGCTTCACGCCCGGCATCAAGGTCGACAATTCGGGAACCAACAATATTTCGATCCGCGGCATCGCCTCAAGCGGCGGCGCGGGCACCACCGGCATCTACATCGACGACACGCCGATCCAGATGCGCGCGCTGGCCTTCAATCCGGACGAGGCGCTGCCGAAGTCATTCGACATCGAGCGCGTCGAGGTGCTGCGCGGTCCGCAGGGCACGCTGTTCGGCGCCGGTGCGCAGGCCGGGGTGTTGCGCTACATCACCAACAAGCCANNAGGATGGCGGCTGGATCGACCGCATCAATCCCGACACGCTTGCGCTCGAAGACAAACGCGCCAACCATGACGAGACCTCGCTATTCCGGCTGGCCGCAGTCTGGGCTCCGAACGGCAATTGGACCGTGACGCCGAGTTTTTACTACCAGAACTCCAAGAAGAACGACGTCAATAACTACTGGACGCAGTATTCGAATCCCTCCAGCCATCGTTTCGTGAGCGCCAATCCGACCCAGCTGCGTTCGCCCGACAAGTTCTACCTGCCCTCGCTCAAGATCGAGGCTGATTTCGACAAGGTGCACCTGATATCGAACACCTCTTACTACCATCGCGACGACCAGACCGGCTACGACGGCACGCTCTACAATCTCGGCTTCTACCAGGGTTTCTTCGCCTTCGACCTGCCGCAGTTGTTCCTCGACGGGACTGGCGTGCACCTGAATGACCCGGCCTACAATCCGCCCGGCGGGCCCGGAGCGATTGGTTATCGTTCGCCTGCGACCGTCGACAATGGCCAGCGCAATTTCACCCAGGAGATCCGCCTGCAGTCTGTGGACAACGATGCAAAGTTCACCTGGACGACCGGC
>PMNQ01000217.1 GCA_003162555.1 Gammaproteobacteria bacterium
TTCATTTGTTTGTCGGGCGCCGAGGCCAACGAGAACGCGCTGAAGATGGCGTTCACGCTGACGCAGCGGTCGCAGGTGGTGGCGCTCGAGCACAGTTTCCACGGCCGCACGGCCGCGGCCGGCGCCATCACCTGGGGCGCGGCGGCGAAGTGGTACGGATTTCCGCGCGCGCCCTTCGATGTGCGCTTCCTGCCGCGGCGCGATGCGGCGGCGCTCGATGCGATCACGACTGCAACCGCGGCCGTCATCGTCGAGCCGGTGCAGGGCGTGGGCGGCGCCTTCGAACTCGGCGCCGATTACCTGCGCGCGCTGCGCCAGCGCTGCGATGCGACTGGCGCCGTGCTGATCTTCGATGAGGTGCAATGCGGCATGGGCCGCACCGGCGCGCCGTTCGCGGCCAACCTCTACGGCGTGATGCCCGACATGATCACGACGGCGAAGGCGCTCGGCAACGGTTTCCCCTGCGCGGCGCTGTTGATGAATCCGCGCGTGGCTGCGGCCGTGAAGCTCGATGCGCTCGGCACCACCTTTGGCGGTGGACCGATGGCCTGCGCCGTCATCGAAGCAGTCATCGATGCGATCGAATCCGAACAACTGCTCGCCAACGTGCGCCACATCGGCGCGCTGATCCGCGAGCGCTGCATCGTTGGACCCGTACGCGGACACCAGGGTGCGGGCCTGCTGACAGGCCTGATCTGCGACCGGCCCGCGAAGCACATCCACAGCGCGCTGCTCGAGCGCGACATCCTCGCCGGCACCAGTGGCGATCCAAAGGTGCTGCGCCTGCTGCCGCCGTTCATCCTGCGCCCGGAGCATGTCGAGCAGCTCCGTGCCGCGCTGCTGGAAATTGGGCCTGAGTGAAACGCTTCACCGATCTGGCGGAGTTCACGCGCGAGCAGGTGCTCGAGCTGGTCGCGCTCGCGCGGCGGCTCGAAACGCAGCCCGATCCGCATGCGCTCGCCGGCAAGGTGCTCGGTCTCCTGTTCATGAATCCCTCGCTCCGTACTCTCGCCTCGTTCCAGGCGGGCATGGCGCGGCTCGGCGGGGATTCGCTGGTGATCACGCCGGGACAGAGCACCTGGCAGTTCGAAACCCGCGACGGCGCGGTGATGACCGGCGCGGCAGCCGAGCACATCCGCGAAGGCCTGCCGGTGCTCAGCTCCTACTGCGACGCGCTCGGCATCCGCGCCTTCGCCGCGGGCGAGGATCTCGAGGATGACCTCGCCGACCGGCGCTTCAATGCGATGGCCGCGCTCGTCGACCGGCCGCTGATCAACCTCGAGTCCGCCATCAATCACCCCTGCCAGGCGCTCGCTGACTGGAAGACGCTCGACGAACTGCCGGGCAGCGGGCGGCGAAAATTCGTGCTGAGCTGGGTCTCGCATCCGAAGGCGCTGCCGCTGGCCGTGCCAGCGGCGACGGTGCACATGGCCGCGATGCGCGGCATGGATGTGGTGGTGTTGCGCCCCGAAGGCTACGCGCTGCCCAAGGCGATCATGGACAAGGCGCGCAGCGCCGCGGTGGCAAGCGGCGGGAGCGTGGCGGAAACCGCCGACCGCGCTGAGGCGCTCGCCGGCGCGCATGTGGTGTACGCGAAGGAATGGGGCAGCACGCGCAACTACGGCGACGAGGCCGCCGATCAGGCGCAGCGCCGATCGCTCAAACACTGGTGCCTGCGCAACGACTGGCTTACGGACGCCGCGGACGATTGCCGCGTGATGCACTGCCTGCCGGTGCGGCGCAACAGCGCGATCGCAGACGAAGTGCTCGACGGCCCGCGCAGCCTGGTGCTGCGCCAGGCCTACAACCGCATGCCGGCGCAGATGGCCGTGCTGTATCGACTGCTCAAGTCCTGACTGAATTTCGCGTCCGCCATCCGAAGGAGCTCTGCGTCCCAATGAAACTGCATCGCACCGACCAGGTCGCCACGATTCACGCGCTGCGCGCCGCCGCGCCGTACATCCGCATGTACAAGGGCAAGATCTTCGTCGTCAAGGCGGGCGGCGCTGTATTCGGTGACGCGGACATGACTCGCGCGCTGATTGAGCAGATCGCGATCCTGCATTATCTGGGCGTGCGCGTCGTCATGGTGCATGGCGGCGGCCCGCAGCTCACCGAAGTGACCGAGGCGATGGGCGTGCCGACGCGCATGGTGCAGGGCCGGCGCATCACCGATGAAAAAGCGATCGACGCGACCTCGATGGTGCTCAACGGGCTGATCAACACGCGCATCCTGGCGATCTGCCGCGAATTGCAGATCGACGCGGTCGGCCTCTCGGGTGTCGATGCCTCGCTGGTGCAGGCGCATCGCCGCCCGCCGGTAAGAATGCACCCGGACGATGCGGAAACCGTGGATTTCGGCTTCGTCGGCGACATCGACCNNCGGCCAGCTGCTCAACATCAATGCCGACACAGTCGCGGCCGCGATCGGCGCGGCGCTCCAGGCCGAGAAGCTGATCCTGTGCACCGGCGCGCCCGGCGTGCTCGACGACATCAACGACCCGGGCTCGGTGATCTCGTACACGGATATCGCGGGACTCAAGCGGCTGCGCGAAGCCGGCAAGATCAACGACGGCATGCTGCCCAAGGCGCTGGCGATNNTTCACCAACGAGGGCACGGGCACGCTGATCGTCGCCGACATCAAGGCGCTGAGCAGCGCCGAACAGGAATCCGGCGGCGGCCAGGCTGTAGACTAAGGGCTGTACACACGCACCAGTGGCCTTCCGCCATGCAGCCACGCACATGACATCCGGCCGCAGCCCGCAGCCGCCCAGCGCCAGGCCTGAGGCCGAACGGCTGAACACGCGCGCGGCCGGCGTCGTCGGCCTCGCGGTGATGTGCAGCCGCGTGCTTGGCCTGCTGCGCGAGCAGATTTGCGCCGCGCTGTTCGGCGGCGGCGGCGTCATGGACGCGTTCACGGCCGCATTCCGCATTCCAAACCTGCTGCGCGACCTGTTTGCCGAGGGCGCGCTCTCGACCGCGTTTGTCACGACCTTCAGCAAGACCGCCGCGCGCAGCAACGATGCGGCGGCATGGCGACTGGCCAACAAAGTGGCGACGATGGCCGCGGTGGTGCTCGGCGCGCTTTGCGTGCTCGGCATCATCTATTCGCCGCAGCTGGTGGCCACGCTGGCACCGGGTTTCCCGCCGGCCAAGGCGGCGCTGACCGTGCAGCTGACGCGCATCATGTTCCCGTTCATCCTGCTGGTGTCGCTGGCCGCGCTGGTCATGGGCATGCTCAATGCCAAGAATATTTTCGGCATGCCGGCGATGGCTTCGAGTTTCTTCAATGTCGGCTCGATTGTCGGCGGCGTCGGCTTAGGGTTCTGGCTCGATCCGCACTTCGGTCCGCTCGCGCTGGTCGGCCTGGCCATCGGCACACTGATCGGCGGCGGGCTGCAGCTCGGCGTGCAGCTGCCGCAGCTCCATCGGCTCGGTTTCCGCTATCGCCCGGATTTCAGCTGGCGCGATCCTGGTGTAGCAGCCGTTCTAGGACTGATGGGACCGTCGGTTATTGCCGCGAGTACCACGCAGGTCAACGTGCTGATCAATTCGATCTTCGCCTCGCGCCTTGGCGACGGCCCGATTTTCTGGCTGGCGATCGCATTCCGTCTGATGCAGCTGCCGCTCGGACTATTCGGCGTGGCGCTCGGCACCGTCACGCTGCCGCTGCTGTCGCGCCTCGCGGTGAGCGGCGATATGGGCGCTTTCCGGGGTGAGCTCTCGCGCGGCATGCGGCTCGGTTTCCTGCTGACGATCCCGTGCACGATCGGGCTGATGCTGCTGGCCGGGCCGATTGTCTCGGTGCTGTACGAGCACGGCCGCTTCGATGCCTTCCAGGCCGGCGAAGCGGCCGGCGCGCTGCGTTTCTATGCGATCGGACTGGCCGGCTATGCCGCCCTCAAGGTGCTGGTCAACGCCTTCTATGCGCTCGACCAGCGGCGCACGCCGATGTACACCAGCTTCGTCGCCGTGGCGCTGAACCTGCTGCTCAACTGGATCTTCACCCGCCATCTGCACTGGGGCCATCGGGGCCTGGCCTTCTCGACCGGCTGCGTGGCCACCTGCAATTTCCTGCTGCTTTACTGGCTGATGCACCGGCACCTCAAGCGCCTCGAGACGCGCCGCATGTCGGTGCTGCTGGCGAAGGTGGCGCTCGCCAGCGCGATGCTGGCGCTGGTCTGTTGGGCCTCGCAGCACTGGCTGCTCGCCGGCTGGGAGCAGCTGACCTTCGCGCCCCGGCTCGGCCTGTTGCTGCTGACGATCGGCACGGCGATGGTGGCTTTCGTCGGCAGCGGCGTCCTGCTCCGCATCGAGGAACTGCAGGAATTGATGGCGGCCGTGCGGCGGCGTGTTTTGTGACAATAGAATCGATATGGGCGTTTTTGAATCATATATGAATCAATATGGCGACCGAACCGGCGACTTGCGCCGTGTCCGCCCGGCAAGCGGGGCCGGACCTTGCGGACTATCATGGGCCGTCCTCAACCAGCGCGGATCCGCATGAGCAGACTGTGGGACAAGGGCGCGCCGCTCGATCAGCGGGTGCTGCAATTCACCGCCGGGGAAGACCACGCGCTCGACGAGCGCCTGGTGGATGCCGACGTGCGCGCCTCGATCGCCCACGCGCAGATGCTGTGCGCGCAGGGCCTGATCAGTGCGAACGACGCCACGGCGATCTGTGACGGTCTGGTCGCACTTGGCGCCGAGCACGCGCGCGGCGAATGGCGCATCGGGCTCGAGGACGAGGACGGCCAGACCGCGCTCGAAAAACGCCTCACCGCGCGCATCGGCGCCGCCGGTGGCCGCGTGCACCTTGGCCGCTCGCGCAACGACCAGGTGCTGACGGCGCTGCGTCTGTACATGCGCGAGGCCCTGGACGAACTGGCGGCCGGGGCTGAAGCGGCGGCGGCCGCGCTCGATCGCCTCAAGGCTCGCCAGGGCACGATCGCGCTGCCCGGCTACACGCACATGCAGCAGGCCATGCCGAGCTCGGTGGCGCTGTGGGCGGACGGATTCGGCGCGGAACTGCGCGATGACGCAGAGGGCCTGCGCGCTGCGCGCCGCCGCCCCGGACGGAATCCCCTCGGCTCGGCCGCGGGCTTCGGTACGCCGGGCCTGCCGCTCGATCGGGCCGCGACCACCCGTGCGCTCGGGTTCGATTCCACGCAGGAGCCGGTCACCGCGGTACAACTCTCGCGCGGCAAGGCCGAGGCGCAGCTGCTGTTCGAGGTCACGCTGCTGATGCAGGACCTGGGTCGGCTCGCCTCCGATCTGCTGCTGTTCTGCACGCAGGAATTCGCGTTCGTCGACCTGCCCGAGGCCTTCACGACCGGCTCATCCATCATGCCGCAGAAGCGCAATCCCGACGTGTTCGAGCTGCTGCGCGGCCGCGGCGCCACCGCGCTCGCCTGCCTGACCGAAGCGCTGGCGCTGTGCGCAAAGCTGCCGTCGGGCTACCAGCGCGATCTGCAACTGCTGAAGGCGCCGCTGTTCCGCGGCATCGACCTCGCGCAGCAGAGCCTCGGCATCGTAGCGCCAGCGATCGACGCGCTGCAGTTCAACCCAGCCAACATCCGCATCGATCCGGCGGTGCACGCGGCCGGCGAAGCCTTTGCGCTGGTGGTCAGCGAAGGCCTGCCATTCCGCGACGCCTACCGGCGCATCGCGGCGCGATTCGCGCGCAGCGCCAGGAAAGGCCCGACGCCATGAGCGAAACGCCATGAACAGCAGCGCCGACAACGCCACCGCACGCGCACCGTCCGCGGGCCTGGTGAGCTACACGCACCTGATCTACGGATTGCACGCCTGCGCGGTACTCACCGGCATCCTCACCAGCTCCAGCATCGCCGGACGGTTCCTGTTCGGGCTGCCGTCGATCATTGCCGTGATCCTCAACTACGCGCGCCGCGATGAAGCGCGCGGCACCTGGCTGGAGTCGCACTTCGAATGGCAGATCCACACCTTCTGGTATGCGCTGCTGTGGATCGCGGTGACGCTGCTGGTCAGCGCGCCGCTCCTGCTGGTGGTAGTCGGCATCTTCTTCGCCATCGCCGGATTTGCGCTGGTTGGCCTGTGGGTGGCCTACCGTGTCGTGCGCGGCTGGATGGCGCTGTACGCAAAGGCCCCGATGCCGCGCCATCCGGCCGTGACACCGGCGACAGGCGGTTGAGGGCAGGCACATGAAAGCGCGTATGAACAAACGGCGAATGGATCTGCGACTGGCCGCCCTCGCGGCGTGGAGCCTTGGCGCGCTGTGCGGTTGCGGGCAGAAAGGCGCCCTGTTCCTGCCCGATCACACGCCGCAGCCGGTGATTTCCGCGCCTGCAGCGGCGCCTGCAGCAGCGCCAGCGGCCGCGCCCGATGCAGCGCCCGACGCAGCGACGACGCCGGACGCAACCACGACGCGCAAGGCGCCGCGCGACCCGGATCCAACTACGGCACGCTGACGACCCACGTACCCGGACGGCGCAGCAGCAGCTGCGGTCCCTGTGCGCCGCGCAGTGCCAGCAGCGCCGGAAATTCACTGCGCGGAAAAATCGCGGGCAGGTCATGACCGCCACTGCACGGCGCAGCGACAATCGCGCGCACATTGCGGCGCCAGGCATCGACCATGCGCTGCAGGTCGGCACTGGTGACACCGGACTGCGAGGCGTGCAGCAGCAGCGCGCCTCCGCAGCTCCCCGCCAGTGCGTGAATACCGGCGCGCACTGACGCCGCAGCGCCTTCTTCCCAGTTGCGATCGACCACCAGCGTCACCGGCATGCGGCCCAGCGCGGGCGCCAGCTTGTTGGCCTGCGCGCCCAGCACCACGGTGACGGCGTGTCCCGCGACAGCGGTCGCACGGCTCAGCATCAGCGACAGCAGCGGCACGCCATTCACCAGCGCGCTTTGCCACGGCGCCACAGCGGCCGCGCCGGGCGCGCCCGGATCCGCATCCGCAACCCCGCCGGCATCCGCCGCCAGCACAATGATCTGCAGTTCCGCGCCGTTCATATCCGCACCCGCACCGCCTGCCGCGTCGCTGTCGGCGCTCAACTATACTGCCGCGGCCAATGTCCCCGAAACCAGACCTGATACTCGTCGACGGCTCCTCGTACCTGTACCGGGCCTTTCACGCCTTGCCGCCGCTGTCCAACTCACGCGGCGAGCCGACCGGCGCCGTGCACGGCGTGCTCAACATGCTGAAGAAGCTGCTGCGCGATTATCCGGGCACGCGGCTCGCGGTGGTGTTCGACGCGCCGGGCAAGACTTTTCGCGATGATCTGTTTGCGCAGTACAAGGCGCACCGGCCGCCGATGCCCGATGACCTGCGCGCGCAGATCGAGCCACTCCTCGCCGCGGTGACCGGGATGGGCCTGCCGCTGCTGCGCATCGTCGGCGTCGAAGCCGACGACGTCATCGGCACGCTCGCCACGCGCGCCGCCGCTGCTGGCGAACAGGTGCTGATCTCCACCGGCGACAAGGACATGGCGCAGCTCGTCAATGAGCGCATCACGCTGATCAACACGATGAGCGACACGCTGCTGGATCGCGCCGGCGTCAAGGCGAAGTTCGACGTGTATCCGGAGCAGATCATCGACTACCTCGCGCTTGTCGGCGACAGCTCCGACAACATCCCGGGCGTCGACAAGGTCGGCCCGAAGACCGCGGCCAAGTGGCTCAACGCCTACGGCACGCTTGAGCAGCTGCAGGCGCATGCCGCCGAGATCACCGGCAAGGTCGGCGACAACCTGCGCGCCGGCACTGACACGCTGGCGCTGTCGCATGAGCTCGCCACCATCCGCTGCGATGTGGAGCTGACTGTAGATGAAGCGGCGCTTGTCTCGCGTCCGCCGGATACCGCCGCGCTCCGCGAGCTGTACACACGATTGGAAATGCGCTCGTTCCTGCGCGCACTCGACGGCGGCGATGGCGCCGCGACCGGTGCAGCGGGCGCGCCGGACGCCAGCAGCAGCGGCGGCGCTACCGCAGCAAACGCTGCCGGCAGCGCTGCAGCCACTGCCGCACCGATGATTGGCGCAGATCTGCTCGAGCGTCAGTACACGCTGATCGATGACTGGACCCAGTTCCTTGGCTGGCGTGAGCGGCTGGCGCGCGCGCCGTTGTTCTCGTTCGACACCGAGACTACCGGTCTCGACTACATGCGCGCGCAAATCGTCGGCGTGTCGTTCTGCGTCGAGCCCGGCAAAGGCGCGTACGTGCCGCTCGCGCACAACTACGCCGGCGCGCCCGAGCAGCTCGATCGCGCACGCGTGCTCGAATCGCTCCGTGCGCTGCTCGAGGATCCCGCGCACGCCAAGGTCGGCGCGCACATGAAGTTCGACATGCACGTGCTCGAGAATCACGGCATTCATCTGCGCGGCCAGCGCTACGACACCATGCTGGAATCCTACGTGCTCAATAGCACCGCGACGCGCCACGACATGGATTCGATGTCCGAGTTTTACCTCGGCATCCGCACCATTCATTTCGAGGACGTGGCCGGCAAGGGTGCGAAGCAGATCAGCTTCGATCAGGTGAGCGTCGAGACCGCGGCGAATTATTCCGCCGAGGATGCCGACATCACGCTGCGCCTGCATCAGAAACTGTGGCCGCAGCTCGAGGCGATACCGGCGCTGGCGCAGCTGTACACCGAAATCGAGCAGCCGCTGGTGCCGGTGCTGCAGCGCATGGAGCGCGGCGGCGTGCTGATCGATCGTGCGATGCTGAGACAGCAGAGCATCGAGCTGGCCGCGCGCCTGGTCGAGCTTGGCGCCGAAGCGCAGCGCGAGGCCGGGCAGGAGTTCAACGTCGAGTCGCCGAAGCAGCTGCAACAGATCCTGTTCGAGAAACTGAAACTGCCCGTGGTGCGCAAGACGCCGACCGGACAGCCGTCCACTGCCGACGATGTACTCGAAGAGCTGGCGGCCGAGCACGCCTTGCCCAAGCTGATCCGCGATTACCGCGAGCTGGCGAAACTCCGTTCAACGTACACGGAGAAACTGCCTGAACAGATCGATCCGCATACAGGCCGCGTGCACACCTCGTATCACCAGGCGGTCGCGGCCACGGGCCGGCTCTCATCCACCGATCCGAACCTGCAGAACATTCCGATCCGCACACCCGAGGGGCGCCGCATCCGCCAGGCTTTCATCGCGCCTCCCGGCCAGTTGCTGCTGGCGGCCGACTATTCGCAGATCGAGCTGCGCATCATGGCGCACCTGTCGGGCGATGAAGGCCTGCTGCGCGCCTTCGCCGCCGACCAGGACATCCATCGCGCCACGGCCGCGGAAGTGTTTGGCATCGCGCCCGGAGCGGTAAGCGCCGACCAGCGGCGCTCGGCCAAGGCGATCAACTTCGGACTGATCTACGGCATGTCGGCCTTCGGCCTCGCCAAGCAGCTCGGCATCGAGCGCGGCGCGGCCGCGCAGTACGTCGAGCTGTATTTCGCGCGCTACCCGGGTGTGCGCCGCTACATGGACGACACGCGCGCGCGCGCGAAGCGCGATGGCTACGTCGAGACCGTCTGCGGCCGGCGCCTGTACCTGCCGGAGATCAACTCGCGCAATCGCCCGCTGCAGCAATACGCCGAACGCAGCGCGATCAACGCGCCGATGCAGGGCACGGCCGCGGACATCATCAAGCGCGCCATGCTGGGTGTCGACGCCTGGTGCCAGCAGCCGGAAGTGCCGGCGCGGCTGCTGATGCAGGTGCACGACGAGCTGGTGCTGGAAGTGCGCGCCGACTTTCTCGACGCGGCCACTGCGCGCGTGCGCGAGTTGATGGTCGGCGCCGCGCAGCTGCGCGTGCCGTTGAAGGTTGATGTCGGTCACGGCGCGAACTGGGACGAGGCGCACTAGGGCCTCGCGCTTTTATGTAGCGAAACCGTCGCCGCCCGCCGACAGTCGATGGCGCGGTGCCGCAGCCCGTAAACTGGATCCCAGTCTGGAGCGGACCAACGCCCTGCCAATTCGAGCGAATCCCGATGAAATCACATGCATTTGCAGTCGCCACCGCGCTGACCCTCGCCTGCGCCACGGCCCCGGCGTTCAGCGTCGACAAGGGTGTCTACCTGGGCGCGGCCCTCGGCCAGACCGAGAGCGGTCTGCGCGACAGCAATTTCAATTTCAAGGATCGCGACCAGGGCTACAAACTGATCGCCGGCATCCGGGTGTTGGGCCTGCTGGCCGTGGAGCTCAACTACGTCGATCTCGGCACTTCCAGTGTCGGCGGCGCACAGGCAAAAACCAAGGCTGCCGACGGGTTCGCGATGGTGTTCCTGCCCATCCCGCTCGTCGACGTCTACGGCAAGCTCGGTTACGTATCGTGGAAGACTGACGCCTCGTCGCCAACCCTGGCTTCGTTCCGCACCACCGGAAGCGATCTGGCCTACGGAGCCGGTGTGCAGGTCCATTTTGGCAGTCTGTCGGCCCGGCTCGAGTACGAGGCCTTCGATGCCAGGGAAGCCGCCAAGCCGACCATGCTGTCGCTGGGCGCCACCTACACATTTCTGTAAATCCGGCGAACCCAGCGGGGAACTAACCCCGGAAGCGCGACTCACAACTCCCTGTGAGTGCGAGTAACGTGCTCCCCGCTTCCCTCCCTAAGCGGGCTTCTGTGCCCCGGTGGCTTATCCCCCCAGATTTCTAGCCACCGGGGCCTTTTATTTTCTGGAACCAGTGGTGCAACTGGCTACGCGCCTGCTCGAGGCCCGTGCCATCCACCGCCGAGAAAGCCTGCACCGTGGCGCGCCCGGCCAGCGCCCGTTGCGCCACGGCCAGCGCGCGGCTCAATTCTGCGCGCTTGAGTTTGTCAGATTTGCTCAGCAGCACATGCACCGGACAGTGCACGGCCTGCGCCCAGGCGATCAATCCCTCGTCGCCCTCGAGCAGGCCGCGCCGGCTGTCGACGATGAGAAACAGGCCGCGCAGCGAAGCGCGCTGTGAGAGCGCCGTGGTCATCGGCGCCCAGGTGGCGCGTTCCGCCGCGCTCGCCTCCGCATAGCCATAGCCCGGCAAATCAACGATGCGGCAGCCGGGCGCGAGTTCGAAAAAGTTCAGCAGGCGCGTACGTCCCGGAGTCTTGGCGGTGCGCGCCAGCGCGCGGCGAGCGGTCAGCGCATTGATGGCGCTGGACTTGCCTGCGTTCGAGCGCCCCGCAAAGGCCGCTTCGGCGCCGGAATCCTCGGGAAAATGGCTTGGGTGCGCGGCGCTCAGCAACAGCGCCGCGTTTGGATAGGTGCTCACGGGCGGTGAATGTAGTGTGCGCGGGGCCTGGTGTACAATTCCGCGACTCAACGACACGGGTTACATCATGACTGCGACTATTCGTCTCGCCGGCCTGGCGCTGCTGCTGCTCGCGGCGCCGGTTTCCTGGTCGAAGGGTTCCGCCGAGGCCGGCGCCGCGGTGGCTGGCACCTGCATGGCCTGCCACGGCCCCAACGGCAACAGCACCAACAGCGAATGGCCGCGCCTGGCCGGGCAGAATGCCGCCTACACCGAACACCAGTTGCACCTGCTGCACGATGGCCGGCGCACCGGCAAGGTCGGCGACAACGCCGCAGCGATGATGCCGCCGATGGCGCTGATGCTGAGCGATGCGGACATCGAGAACGTCGCGGCGTATTACGCCGAGCAGACGCCCAGCGGGCTCGAGGCCGATCCTTCATACTGGAAAGCCGGCGAGAAACTCTACCGGAGCGGCGATGCCGCGCGCGGCATCCCGGCCTGCGCCGCCTGTCATGGCCCGACCGGCCGCGGCAATCCGGCTGCGGGCTTCCCGGCGCTGCGCGCGCAGCAGTCGGTGTATGTCATCAAGCAGCTCAGTGCGTACAGTGCGGACGTGCGCTACACCAGGAACGAGAAGGGCGCCAGTAACGGCGGCGACTACGGCAACATCATGCACACGATCGCCACGCGCTTGAGCGATACGGACATGCGCGATCTCGCCTCCTACGTGCAAGGTATGCGCTGATGAACGCCATGCACCGGACACTGATCGCCTCAGCGCTCGTGGCGCTGGCGGCCTGCTCGCAGCAGCCGGCCTCCGCACCCGCGGCACCCGCCGCCGGATCGCCCGCGCCGGCCGCCGCGCCCGCCACGCCCGCCACAGCACCAGCGAACGCGCCCGCTCCGGCAGCAGCGGAATCAACGGCCAGCGTAAAGACACCGCCGACGCCGCCGGCCGAGGAATCGAAGCTCGAGAAAGTCTCGCCGCTCGCCGCGGCCGGCAAGCTGCCAGCCGGCAAATGGATCGCGGGCACCAACTACCGGCCGCTGGTGCCGGCACAGCCGACCGATGCCGCGCCCGGCAAGGTCGAAGTACTCGAAGTGTTCTGGTACGCCTGCCCGCACTGCTATGCGCTCGAACCCTTCCTCGCGGCATGGGTCAAGCGCAAGGCCCCGTACATCGACTTCCGCCGCGTGCCAGTGACCTGGCAACCGGTGCACCAGTCGCACGCGCGGCTGTTCTACGCGCTCGAGGCGCTGGGCAAGGAATCCGCGCTGCACAGCGAGATCTTCGAAGAGATGCACGTGCGCAAGAACTACATGTTCGCCCAGGGCAATGCGGACGAGACGCTCTCGGCGCAGGTCGCCTTCGTCAAGGCGCACGGCATCAGCGCGGCGGATTTCACCAACGCCTACAATTCGTTCACCGTGCAGACCGATCTGTCGAAGGCTGACGACCTGGTGCACCGCTATCACGTCGACGGCGTGCCGACGGTGATCATCAATGGCAAGTACGTCACCGACGTGAACATGGCGGGGAATCCGGCCAATTTGATCAGCATCATCGACGATCTCGCCGCCAGCGAAAAAGGCCGCTGAGGGCCTGTACGCGCCCAATACGTCGATGCTCCACCGCTACGCGCTGCAGGGCAATGGCTTGACCAGCGTCAGCGACGCGACGCTGGCAAACACCCTGTGGATTGACCTGCTCGAGCCGACGCCCGAGGAGGAACGCGCCGTCGAGGCGCAATGCGGCATCGACGTGCCGACGCGCGAAGAGATGCGCGAGATCGAATCTTCCAACCGGCTGTATGAGGAAGATGGCGGCGTCTACCTGACCGCGACCATCGTCACCAAGCTCGACACCGACCTGCCACAGAACTCGCAGATCACCTTCATCCTCAAGGATGGCCGGTTGATCACCAACCGCTACTGCGACCCGCTGCCGTTCCGGCGTTTCATCAGTTACGCCGAACGCCACGCGCCCGCGTGCAGCACGGGTCCGGCGATCCTTGCCGGCCTGGTCGAGGCGATCATCAACCGGGTGGCCGATGTGATCGAGCGCGTCAGCGCCGATCTGGACGCCATATCAGCCGAAGTGTTCACGCGCCCGACGCGCCGCCGCGGTGGCCCGCGTGATTTTCGCGCGGTGCTCGAGCGCGTCGGCCAGAGCGGCGAACTGATCGCTAAGACGCGCGAGAGCCTGGTCAGCCTCGGGCGCGCGCTGGCCTTCGTGCAGCAGGCCACCGCGATCAATCTTGCCAGCGATGTGCGCGCCCGCTTCGGCACGCACTCGCGCGACGTCATCGCGATGAGCGATCACGCCTCGTTTCTCGGCAACAACGTCTCGTTCATTCTCGATGCGACGCTCGGCATGATCAACATCGACCAGAACAACATCCTGAAGATCTTCTCGGTGGTCACCGTGTTCCTGCTGCCGCCTTCGGTGATCGGCGCCATCTACGGCATGAACTTCGACCACATCCCCTGGGCCCACGAATCCTGGGGATTCATGGGGGCGCTCGGCCTGATGATCGCCTCGGCGGTCGTCCCCTACCTGATTTTCAAGCGCCGCGGCTGGCTGTAAGTCGGCGCGGCCCCGCTGCGCGGATCGCCGGAACATGGCGCTTTAGGGTAATCTTGCGCGGCTGCGCCCGTAGCTCAGCTGGATAGAGTACTGCCCTCCGAAGGCAGGGGTNNCGGGCCACCTGCCATTCGTCCCGCGGCAGCCGCTATAATGCGGGCCCAACGTATTCTGGCGACCCATCGGACTGACCGTGAGCAAACACGACACGCATTTTTTCAACACCTTCAGCATGGTCATCGGCGGCCTGGTCGTAATCGCCCTGATGATCTTTGCGCTGGCTCGCACCGTGGCCGGCCACACCGAGGAGCCGGAGGTCTACGCCGACGCGAAGTACGTCGCCAGCGTCGATGAGCGCATCAAGCCCTTTGCACGCGAAGCGGTCGCCGGATCGGACAATACCGCCATGGCGATCGAAGCGACGCCTCAGTCCGGCGCGAGCGCCGCGCTGCCGGTGCCGAAGGATGGCCCCTCGCTGTACGAGGCGGTCTGCAAGAACTGCCACGGCCCCGGACTGATCGGCGCGCCGAAATTTGGCGACCACGCGTCCTGGGCGCCGCGCATCGCCAAGGGCAAGGCTTTGCTGTACCAGCACGCCCTCAAGGGCTTCAACGCGATGCCCGCCAAGGGGAGCCGCACGGATCTCAGCGACGAGCTGATCAAGGCCGGCGTCGACTTCATGGTGCAGAAGGGCGGCTAGCGGCCAGATCGCTGGCTGCCAGATCGATCGACGGCCGCAGGCTCGCGGCCTCGCTGACATGCGCGACACCGAGCAGCGCCGCTCCATCCAGGTCGGCAATGGTGCGCGCCACTTTCAACAGACGATGATAGCCGCGGGCGGTTAATCCCAGCCGTTCGCTCACCCGCTCCACCAGCGCCTGCGCAGCCGGTTCGGTACGGCAATGTGCCTCAAGCCCGGCGTGATCGAGCCGCGCGTTGCAGCAGCGCTGCCGCGCGAATTGCAGCGCGCGCGATTGCTGCACTATTGCGCTAAGACCGGCCGCAGCAGCAGCGCCCGCACTAGCAGCGGAAGGGGGCGCCCGCTGCAACTCTGCTGCGGCTACACGCGGCACTTCGATGTGCAG
>PMNQ01000136.1 GCA_003162555.1 Gammaproteobacteria bacterium
TTGAAGCGGCGGATCTGGCTCGGGCTGATGTAGATGTCGTCGGGTCCAGCCAGATACGAGCCGTCGGCCGAGCGCAGGAAGCCGAAACCATCCTGCAGGATTTCCAGCACGCCGTCGCCGTAGATATCCTCGCCGTTGCGCGCATGCGCCTTGAGGATCGAAAAGATGATGTCCTGTTTACGTGACCTGGCAAGACTCTCGAGTCCCATCGACTCCGCTTGCTTGACAAGTTCGTGTATAGGTTTGGCCTTGAGGGCCGTCAGGTTCATCGAATTGCGTGAGGCCGCCAGCTCTGCCGGGCTGATGATCTCGGCATCGTCTTCTGCCAGCGGCTCGAGATCGGGCAGCTGATCATCCATGCGGCCGCCGACGTTGCCGCGATTGGGATCGCGGTTGCCGTCACGCATGCCGCCGCCGTGGCGCGGGCCCTTGTTCGGCCGATTATTATTATTGCGGCCCTGATTGCCGAGATAGCCTCTCACAGGTGCTGGTCCAGAAACGCGGTGAGCTGCGACTTGGACAGCGCGCCGACTTTCTGCGCCTCGACCGTGCCGTTCTTGAACAGGATCAGCGTCGGGATGCCGCGGATGCCGAACTTCGGCGGCGTCTGCGGATTCTCGTCGATGTTGAGCTTGGCGATGCGCAGGCGTCCCTGGTAGGCACCAGCGATTTCCTCGAGGATCGGCGCGATCTGCTTGCAGGGGCCGCACCATTCAGCCCAGAAATCGAGCAGTACGGGTTGGTCGGATTTGATGATGTCCGCCTCGAAGCGGGCATCCGACGTATGAACTATGTTTTCGTTACTCACGCGACCTGGGGCCTCCGTTGAGATGATTGGGACAGGAAGTTTCCAGAGTGGGCGCCAGGGCGCCCTGAGAGTTCTGGAATCAGCCTGTATTTGGAAATTGGTTTGACGGTTGGTTTATGCGCGGCAGGCCAGACAGTGGCACATGGGAGCCGCTCAGCGGTTACACTTGTGTCTGAAGGATTGGTATAGCGGGCGCGCAGAGGAGCCGCCGTTGGCCATATTTTTAGCGATTTCCGGGTTGCATTGCAAGTGCCATGACCAACCTGGGCCGCCACCGGCACTTTTTTCCACCCCTGATCGAGGCATGACGCAAGCCGCATGAGTGATGAGCATTTAAGCACCCTGGCATTCCAAACCCTGCCGTTGCACCCCACCATCATGCAGGGCATTGTCGAGGCCGGTTTCACGCTCTGCACGCCGATCCAGGCACAGACCCTGCCCGCCGCGCTCACTGGCCGCGATATCGCCGGCCAGGCGCAGACCGGCACTGGCAAGACCGCGGCCTTTCTGGTGGCCCTCTACCAATCACTGCTGACCAGGCCCGCGGCGCCGGGAAAAGCAGCCACTTCGGTGCGCGCACTGGTGGTCGCGCCAACGCGCGAACTCGCAGTCCAGATCCACAAGGACGCGCTCGTGCTTGGCCGCCACACCGGACTCTCGCTCGCCGTGGTGTTCGGCGGCACCGATTACGAGAAGCAGCGCAAGCAGCTGGCCGATGGCGTCGAGATACTGATCGGCACGCCCGGCCGCATCATCGATTATCTCAAGCAGGGCGTGTACGACCTGCGCCACGCGCAGGTGCTGGTGCTGGACGAAGCCGACCGCATGTTCGACCTGGGGTTCATCGCCGATATCCGCTACATCATGCGGCGGCTCCCGGCGCCGGACCGCCGCCAGTCGATGCTGTTCTCGGCGACGCTGTCGCAACGCGTGCTCGAACTCGCCTACGAGCACATGAACAATCCGGAACTGGTGCGCATCGAACCTGACAAGGTGACGATCGATCGTGTGCGCCAGGCGATTTATTTTCCGTCGATGTCCGAGAAGATTCCGCTGCTGGTGCATCTGCTGCGCGAGACCGAGGCGCACCGCACGATGGTGTTCGTCAACACCAAGCGCATGGCCGAGCGGCTCGAGGGCTCGCTGCGCGCCAACGGCTTTCACGCCCAGGCGATCTCGGGCGATGTGCCGCAGCCCAAGCGGCTGCGGTTCCTGCGCCAGTTCCACGAAGGCGAGCTCGCGGTGCTGATCGCCACCGACGTGGCCTCGCGCGGCCTGCACATTCCGGACGTCAGCCACGTGTTCAACTTCGACCTGCCGCAGGACGCCGCCGATTACGTGCATCGCATCGGCCGCACCGCGCGCGCCGGCGCGGCCGGCGACGCCATCAGCTTCGGCTGCGAGGAATACGCGATCTCGCTGCCCGATATTGAGGCCTTCATCGGCCACAAGATCCCGGTCGAGCGCTACGAACCGGCCGATCTGCCCAAACTCCAGCCGGCCCCGTACGTGCCGCGCGACCCGGACGCACCGATGCGCCGGCGCAGCAGCGGCGGCGGCGGCGGTCCGCGCGGTGGTCCACGCGGCGCACCAAGGCGCGGCGGGCCGCCACGACGACACTGAGTCGCCTTGAAACAAGGCACTGACATTGCCTGCTTCCCGATTCATCTCGGGCTGGGCGCGACGGCGGGCAGCGAGCCGAAACTCACCGGCGGCATGGACTGGTACGACGGCTATGTCGAACGCCACGCCGCTGATGGCGCCGAGGGACGGCTGGTGGGCATGTACACCTTCACCGAGCCCTGGACGATGTGGGAAATACATCCGCTGGGCAGCGAAGTCGTGCTGTGCATCGAGGGCGCGATGACACTGCACCAACAAGCGGTCGACGGTTCGGTGCAGTCAGTGCGGCTGAACGCGGGCCAGTATGCGATCAACGCGCCCGGGGTCTGGCACACCGCCGATGTCGACGGCAAGGCCACGGCGCTGTTCATCACGGCCGGCAAGGGCACACAGCACCGACCCCGCTGAGGCCGCGCGCGGCGCAAATGTCGCGGCGCATTTGTCGCGACGCTATGGCACCGGGTCGAGCAGATCCGCCAGCGCGTCCACGGCCGTGAACTCATCATGCGAATGCGCCGGGCGCACCGAATCGGGCCGGCGGATTGCGCGTATGTGGCCGATGCCGGCCGCGCGCGCCGCGCGCAGCACGGCGGCGCTGTCATCGACGAACAGACTCCGTGCGGCATTGCCGGGCTCGGTGCCGGCCAGCATCCGCCAGAAGCGCGCGTCTTCCTTGGGCGCGCCGAACTGATGCGAACTGTAGGCGGCGTCGAAAAGCCCAAGCACACCAGTGCGTTCATGTTTGATGGCCAGCGCTTCCGGGTGCGCGTTGGTCAGCAGCACCAGGCGCTTGCCGCGTGCGCGCGCCTCCGCCAGGAAATCGCGGGCGCCGGGCAGCCAGCGGATGCGGTGCGCGTCCTCGCGTTTTAGGGCGGCGATGTCCAGTCCCAGTTCGCGGCTCCAGTATTCGGTGCTGTACCAGGGCAGTGTGCCGGCGCAGGCATCGAAGCGCGGTTGCAGCAACACCCGCGCCGCAGCCGTGTCGAGGCCGCGGGCGGAACCCCAGGTCTGCGGCACCAGCACTTGCCAGAAATGATTGTCGAAATCGAGATCGAGCAAAGTGCCGTCGAGATCGAGCAGCACGTAATCGATGTCGGGCCATGGGATGCGGTGCGAGGCGGAGATATTCATCGGCTTGGTTATGATGGCGTCCATGAATGCCGCCCTGCAACCGTTCGAGCGCATCGACCTGCATATGCACAGCAGCTGGTCCGACGGCGTGCTCCGCCCGGCGGAATTGGTGGCGCTCGCGGCCACGCGGTCGGTGCAACTGCTGGCGCTCACCGACCATGACACGTTGGCCGGTTGCGAGGAGGCCCGTCAGGCCTGCGCCGAAGCGCAGATCGCGTTCCTGTATGCCAGCGAGTTGACCAGCCTGTGGAAAGGCCGGGAAGTGCATATCGTTGGACTGCAACTCGATCCAGCCGCGCCCGCACTGATCGCGCACCTCGAAGCGGTACGCCAGAGCCGGCGCGAGCGGATACAGGGAATCGGCCTGAAACTCAGCGCCCACGGCCTGCCGGGCACGGAGATTGCGGCCGCGGTACTGGCGCTTCCCGGCACGCCGACGCGCCTGCATGTGGCCCGCGAACTGGTGCAGCGCGGCCACGCCGAAGACGAGGACGATGCTTTCAAGCGCTGGATCGGCAAGGGGCAGCCGGCAGCCGTGGCGGCGGCCTGGCCTGCTATAGAAGCCTCGGCAGCCGCGATCTCGTCTGCTGGAGGGTTGGCCATACTGGCGCATCCGCACCGCTACAAACTCTCGGCCGGGGGTTTGCGCGAACTGTGCGCAGCGTTCCGCGACGCCGGCGGCGCAGGGATCGAGGTCAGCCTGCCCGGTATGGGCCCAGCCGATGCCGGCCGCGCGGCCGCACTCGCGCGGCGCTTTGACCTGGCGGGTTCATGCGGCTCGGATTTTCATGTTCCCGGTGTCCCGTGGCGCCCGCTGGGGCGCTTCGCTAAGCTACCCGAGGGCGTCGTGCCCATAACCGAGCGGCTTGGGCTGGAACCAGTCCGCGGCGCGCTCCCGGCTTAGGGCCTGTTGTTCAATGAGTGAATCAGGCGACAACGTCGATCGCGAACTGTTTCGCAACGTGCAGAAGTTGCGCGCGCTGCGCATCGAACACCGCGACCTGGATGAAGTCATCGCGCGCCTGTCGCTCGACATACATATCGATGAACTGCAGCTAAAGCGGCTGAAGAAGCGCAAACTGGCGCTCAAGGATCAGATACTGATGCTCGAAAGCCAGCTCATTCCCGATCTCAACGCCTGAAATTCCCTTGCCGCAGCAACTCTTCCAGAATCTGACCGGGTCACTGCCTTGGGCGCAATGGTTCGCGATCATCGCGGTGATCGTGGTGGCGCTCCTGGCCGGTCGTGTCGTCCGGCAGGCCTGGCAACGTCGCCCGCCGCCGCGCCGGCTGTGGCAGGCGCTGTTGCTGGAATGCCTGGTGCGGCTGGTGCCGGCGCTGTGTGCGGCCTTGCTGCTGCTGGCGGTGCACGGAATGTTTGCCGGCACGGGAACCAGTACCAGCGCAGTAGATCTGGCGTTGCGGCTCGCCTGTATTCTGGCGCTGGTGCGCGCCGGCGTGTTCGCAGTAGGCCAGCTGCTCGGGCCGCACTCCTGGCTGCACAGCTGGGAGCCGCAGCTCACCGGCGTGGTGTGGCTGATGATCGCCTTCCAGCAGATCGGCTGGTTCGGCAGCATCGAATCGACCCTCGATTCGATCGATCTGCTGCCCGGCAAGTCGCAGTTCTCGCTCTGGTCGCTGCTCAAGAGCCTGGTGGTGATCACCGGATTCGTGCTCGCCGGCGGCCTGATCGCGCGCGCCATCGAACAGCGCGTGATGAAATTGCAAAGCGTGGCGATGTCGACGCGCGTCGGCATCGCGAAGTTCAGCCACTTCTTCCTGGTTGGCCTGGGCGCACTCGTCGGTGTCAACGCGGCGGGGGTCGATTTGACGGCGCTCACGCTGATAACAGGCGCCGTCGGAATTGGCTTGGGATTCGGCCTGCAGGCGATCACCAGCAATTTCGTCAGCGGCTTCGTGCTGCTGCTCGACAAATCGATCAAGCCCGGCGATGTCATCAGCTTCACCGGCCTGACCGGCACCAGCACCGAGAATTTCGGCTGGGTGCAGGAGCTGCGCGGACGCTGCGTCGTGGTGCGCGACCGCGACGGCGTGGACACCCTGGTGCCGAACCAGAACCTGATCACCGGCGCCGTGATCAACTGGAGCTATTCCGATCGCAAGATCCGCCTGAAGCTACCAGTGCGGGTCAGTTACCGCGATGACCCGGAAGTGGCCCTCGATCTGCTGCGCCGCGCTGTCGAAGGCAATCCGCGCGTGCTGCAGGACCCGGCGCCCGCGCCGCGCCTGATGTGCTTCAGCGATCATGGCATGGATCTGGAGCTCCGCTTCTGGATCGCCGACCCGCAGAACGGCGTCAACAACGTACGCTCTGAGGTCAACCGGCGCATCTGGCGCCTGTTCCGCGACGAGGGGATCACGATACCGGTCGCACAGCACGAAGTGCGGCTGCTGAACGAGCGGTCGACCCCGTGAGCGTGGCGCCGTGAGCGCGCTGCCGGAAATTCCCGAGTCCGAAGTCAGCTTCAGTTTCGTGCGCGGCACTGGCCCGGGCGGCCAGAACGTCAACAAGGTGGCCACGACCGCGCAGCTGCGCTTCAATCTCGAGGCCACGTCGCTGCTTGACGCGGCAGGCAAGGCACGGCTGCGTTCACTCGCCGGTCACCGCCTGGTCGGGGATGTGGAAATCCTCATCGTGGCGCGCAATCACCGCACCCAGGAAGGCAACCGACGCGAAGCCATACAGCGGCTGCAGGAGCTGATCGTGCGCGCGCTGCACGTGCCCAAGCCCCGGCGCGCCACCCGCCCTACCCGCGCTTCCAAAGAGCGGCGCATTGCTGGCAAACTCCACCGCCAGCGACACAAGCAACTGCGCCGTGCGGTGCGGCACGACGATTGAATGACGGGAACAACAAATAGCATCCACGGGAGAGTCACATGATTTCCATTGGCGCGCTCTGGCTGCCGATCCTGCTGTCGGCAGTATTCGTATTCGTGGCCAGCTCCATCATCCACATGTTTCTCGGCTATCACTGGGGCGACCTGCGCGCCCCGGCGCAACAGGACGCCATTCTCGACGCGATGCGCGGGCTCAATGTCCAGCCGGGCGACTACGCCATGCCCAAACCCGATTCGATGAAGCAGTTCCGCACCCCGGAATTCAAGGCAAAGATGCAGCGCGGACCGATGCTGCTGATGACCGTGTCCAAAGGCGACATGACCATGGGCAAGAGCCTCGGGCAGTGGTTCGTGTACCTGCTGGTGGTAGGAACTTTTTGCGCCTATATCGCCGGCCGCGAACTGAATGCCGGGGCTCATTACCTGAGCGTATTCCGGCTGGTGGGCTTCAGCGCTTTCATGGCCTACTCGATGGCGTTGCCGCAGGCCGCGATCTGGTATCGCCGCAACTGGCGCATGACGCTGGTCACGATGTTCGACGGCCTGGTGTTTGGAATGCTCACCGGCGGCACCTTCGGCTGGCTCTGGCCACACTGACAACGGCGCGCACGTGTCAGCCGTGCGTGACCTGCAGGATCGAGTGGCGTATCTGCTCTGAGAGCACGATCTCGGCATCGCGCGCCACCTCGACCAGCACGCCATCGAAGATCAGGTGGCCGGCCTCATCGGCACGCAGCACGCCGCGGCTGCGCAGCAGGTTGATGAAACTGCCGAACAGCGCGCGGTCGAAGAATTCCGGCGAATTGAAGCCGTACAGCAGCGTCATGCGTTGCGCCATGAGCTGGCAGCGTTCCTCGAGCGCCTTCTGCGTGATAGTGCCGCTCCCGGCGCGGATCAGCAGCGCGATCGCCAGGTAGTAGCGCTCGATGGTCTGCACCGTTGACTGTGCCAGCAGCGAGAGCTCCATGGCCGCGTTGGAGCTCGGCGCCGGCCGCCGCCAGCTGCCCTCGCCCGCGGCCTCCAGCAAGCCGCAGCGCCCCAGCGCGGCGAGCGCTTCGTCCACCACCGATGGCACCTCTGCCTCGCTCCAGCGCAGGAACAGCTCGGCGGCTATATACGGGTAGATCCGGCCGGCGAAGCGCTGGATGTCCGCCGCGCGCAGCTCGGCATTGGCGATAAAGCAGCAGGCCATCAGCGAAGGCATCGCCACCAGGTGCAGGACGTTGTTGCGGTAGTAGGTGGCCAGCACGGCGTTTTCAGCGCTCATGCGCACGAACTCGCCGGCCCGCTGCGTCTCGCGCGTGATCATCTGGAGCTTGAGGCCGTAGTCGATGATCGCGGCGGGCGGCAGCTCCGTAACCGTGACGCGATCGCTGTAGGGCACGGCGCGCAGCACCGCCAGCAGGGTATCGAGGTGCCGCACCAGATCGTCCTGCAGCGTGGCCTGGCGCGGCGTCGCCAGCAGCGCCAGCGCCAGCAGGTTGACCGGCGTCATGCTGGCGGCGGCGTTGATATTCCGCATCACGGTGCCCGAGAGCTCGCCGACCAGCGGTCCGACCCAGCGCGGTTTCTCCTGCGCATTGCCGGTCTGCGTGCGCCAGTCCGGCGCGTGCCGGTCCAGGAGCCGTTCGAGGAACACCGGCTCGCCGAGATTGACGTGCACGCGCCCGAAGCGCTCGCGCAGGCGGTGCAGGCTGCGCAGCAGCCCCAGAACGGATTCCTTTTCCTTGGGCCGCCCCGACAGCTCGTTGATATAGGTGGCGCCTTCCCAGATGCGCTCGTAGCCAAAATAGACCGGGATGAACACCACCGGCCGGCGCGGCTGGCGCAGGAAGCTGCGCACTGTCATCGCCAGCATGCCGGTCATCGGCGCCAGCAGCCGCCCGCTGCGGCTGCGTCCGCCTTCGATGAAATATTCGATCGAGTGCCCGCGCGCCATGATCGCCGCCAGGTACTGCGTGAACACCACGGTGTACAACGAATTGCCGCGAAAACTCCGCCGCATGAAGAAGCCGCCGCCCTTGCGCAGGAACCGGCCGATCACCGGCAGGTTGAGGTTGACGCCCGCGGCCACGTGCGGGATCGCAAAGCCGTGCTGGTAGATCGCGTAGGACAGCAACAGGTAGTCCATGTGGCTGCGATGGCAAGGCACGTAGACGATTTCGTTGCCGTCGGCCACCTGCCGCAGCGTGTCGACATGGCGGAACTCGACGCCGTCGTACAGCCGGTTCCACACGCGCGTCAGCAGATGCGACATGGAACTGACGAAGGTGTGCGAATAGTTGGCGGCGATCTCGTCGATGCAACGGCGCGCCTCGAGCAGCAGCTCGCGGCGGCCAGTGCTGTTGCGGTCGCGCGCCGCCTGCGCCACCGCCTGGCGCACCGCGCGTGAACGCAGCACCTCGGCGACGATGGTGCGGCGGTGCGAGAGGTCCGGACCGATGCGTGCCGCACGGGCACGCGCCAGTTGCGTGCGCAGCGCGCGCGCCACGCGCCGCGCCACCGAGGCGGTATCGACCTCGCCGCCGAGCAGGCTGCGGAGCGAGACCGGTTCGCCCAGCTGCACCATCACGTTGCGACCGTTGACCAGCACGGCAAAGCCGCGCCGCAGCCGGCTACCGATCGCCCAGCTCTCGGCCAGGAACAACCGGATCAGCGAACGCTCCTTCTGTGGCGCGCGTCCCCAGTAGATGCCCGCCGGCACCAGCGCGACATCGAGCCCGGGGTCGGCGCGCAGTGCGTCGATCAGTACCGCCAGCTGTTTGGGCGCGCGGCGGTCGAGCCGCGTGCGCCAGAATCCGACCGGCCGCTCGAGCGCGAACGATGCCAGCCCGGCACTGGCCGGCGCAGGCAAAAGACGCCGGCGCGGGCGTGGCAGCCGCAGCTTTGCGCACAGCGTGCGCAGCACCGCCAGGTCGACGGCGCTGCGCCGTTCGAGCACGTAGCAGACCGGCACCGGGCTGTCGCGCAGCCGCGTGCTTATGTCTGCGGGTTCAAGCCGCGAGCGCGTCCACGACGCGACCAACCTGGCGAGCAGCGAGTCCATGCGGCGTCTCGCCTCTCAGCGATATCCGTAACGCATGTCGATGGCCACCAGGAAATGCTCGAAGAAATAATTGATCGTCTGCAGCTGATCGTACATGCGGTGATCGGTGTCGAGCAGATGGAGCGTCGCGCGATACTGGCGGGCGAATTCCACGCTGTGCTCGGGCGGCACCACCGTGTCGCGCCAGCCATGCACGATGGTCGTCGGGCAGTCGATGACGCCCTGGCGGAGCGGCGGCAGGCCCTCCATCAGCAGCGCTGGCGCCAGCAGGAACACACCGCGTGCGTGCAGCAGCGACGCGGCCGCCACCGTGACATAGCCGCCGAGGCTCGAACCGGCCAGCACCAGCTCGCCTGGCAGCTTCTGACAATGCTCGACCAGTTTCGCGACGCGATCGCGGGGCGAGTCGATGCCGCGGTAGTCGAGCGAATCGGCGTGGTAGCCCTCGGTGCGCGCGATCTCGGCCAGGCCGGTGATCTTGCGGCTCCACGGCTCGCTGTCGCGGCCGTGCGAAAAAATGACATAGCGCTCCGGCATGATGCTAGGGCCTGTTGACGCTTATGGGGTCGCTGCGACGGCGGACACGTAGCCGGCTGCGGGCTCGGCGGCAAGCTGGCGCAGGATCGCGGTCTCGATTTCTTCCGACACCTTCGCGCCGGAGGTCGCCATGCGGTTGATCGTGACCGCGCGCACACTGCTCCCCTCACGCTCGTGCGTGATCAGGCAGGACTGGAATTCGCCGCCGCGCCAGGCCGCGAAGCCAAACAGCAGGCTGCAGCGGCCTTGCGCCACGGCTTCGGGCGTATTGAGCCGCTCATCGCAGATGACGAAGTAACGCTCGCCGTTGTCGCAGCCGGCGAACGCGCCGGCGTCGGCGAGGCCTTCCAGAAAATTTCCGACCTGTTCGCACACGCTGCGCCACTGCGCAGGACCGCCGCCCGTGAGCAGCGTCCAGCGCGTACCTTCGAGCACGCAGGACTGCAGCCACAGCGCCAACCGGCGCGCCGGCAGAAAACGCCATTCGCCGCGGGCCGCGTTCTCGGATAGCAGCGTGCGCGCGCTGCGCACGGCGCCCGCGGCCGGCCGCACATGATCGAAGCAGTTCACGCCCACCTGCGCGAGGCGCGCACGCTGCACCTCGTCCAGCACCAGCTGTGGCCGGTAGGGCGCGCGCAGCACCGGCGTATCGCCGGCAGCAGCCACCCACGGCGGGCTGGTCTCATCGCCGCGTGCGATCAGCCCCGCGGCCGCGCCGCACCCGGCGAACAATTCATTGCGGCCGCGCAGGCGGTCGGGGGCGAGCAGCCGCGGGAAGTACAACAGCGCCTGCTCGCTCTGGAAGGCCCAATGCGTAGCGCCAGCCAGCGCCGCCGCGACCGAGTCCCAGCTGGAGGGCGGATCGACGATCAGCAATGCCTGCTGCGCGCGGCACAGTTGCGTCGCGACGTGGAGCGTCGTCATGCCGATGTCCTGGCCGCGCGCCAGCGGCGGCACGCACAGCAGCGAGAAGCGCGGGCCACCGCGCAGCGCGAACAGGCCCGTGCCGCGCGTGGCATCGCCGATCACGTCGTAGTCGGTGAGATCCGCGCCATCGGCGCCGTCATTGGCGGCGGCGATGTAGCCGACGACAGCGCCGGGACGCCCCGGCAGCGTGCGTGCCGGCCGTTCGAGGGGCAGCGGGCCGACGAGGCGCGCCAGGCGCGAACGGGCCATGAAGCGTTCGATCGAGCGTTCGCTGTCGGGCGATATCGACACGCCGCGCATGATCTCCTGCGTTTCGACCAGCTCGGAGCCGGGCTGCTGCAGGCGCTGCACCACCAGGTTGAACTGGTCGGTCGCCTCAGCGGCGATGCCGTCGTAATCGATCGATGCACGCAGGTATTCGCGCGTGCCGGGCTGCCGTCCGCGCAGCAGCAGCTGCCCGCGGCCGGCCGGCAGACGGAGCGTGGGCGCGCGTGCGCCATTGACCACGCGCACGACCAGCGCCTGGCGGCCGCCGTGCTCGAAGAACTGCTCGATGGCATAGCCCAGCGTCGCGGGCTGCCACAGGCCGCCGAACTGGCGCTGAAATTCGGCAAAGCTGTTGATCGGCGTCGGCGTGTTCAGCGGCCCCTTGAGCGCGCGGCCGATGAACGCGGTCACCGCAGTCGGCAAACGCTCGATCGGCGCCGGCGCCGAC
>PMNQ01000155.1 GCA_003162555.1 Gammaproteobacteria bacterium
CGCACACGTTCGGCCAGCGCCTCTGTCGATTCAGTCAACGGCGCCATCGCGCGGGGCATGGACCAGAAGCGCCCGAGTTGCACCTCACCGGCCTGCCACAACAGGTATCCGCCGGCCGGCAACTTGCGGATGTCGGCGAACATCGTGCTCGGCGTTGCCGTGTATTCAAAGGTCAGCAGCTGATCGAGGGCCAGGGGATCGATGCTGCGGCTGGAGCCATCGGCCGCAAGGATGCTCTTGGCTTCGGACCCGAAATACAGCCGTTGGTTGCGCTGACTGTAGAGCAGCGGCTTCACTCCGGCGCGGTCACGGGTCAGCAGCAGGCGCTGCAGCCGCACATCCCACAGGGCGATGGCAAACATGCCGTTGAGCCGCGCAATGAAGTCGAGTCCATATTCCTGGTACAGGTAGGGAATGACTTCGCTGTCGCCGCTGCTGCGCAGCCTNNTTGTAGATCTCGCCGTTGAAGACCGCCTGGATGCTGCCGTCGGCATTGCTGACCGGCTGGTCGCCCGTGGTCAGGTCGATGATCGCGAGCCGCCGCATGCCCAGGCCCACGCCCGGGGCGCAGTAGATGCCTTCGCCATTGGGTCCGCGGTGCACGATCGCGTTGCACATCGCGTGAACGAGGCCCCGATCTGGCGCCTCACCACGGGTCGCGACACCGGCAATGCCGCACATGGCCGGAGCGTCAGGCCGGCCGGTGTTTGCGCAGCTGCATCGCCACCTGGTTGCGCACGAAGCGAACCAGCGGCTCCAGACGGGCAAACCGTTCCAGAGAAGTCGTCCTGGCCTGCAAGGCCTTCAACAGGCTGCGGCCAGGAGCCGCCGCATCGTAGTCGATGGCCACACGAAAGCCGACCTTGCCCACCTTGTCGATGTCATGCGGGAAAGGCAGCGGATCGGTGCCGGGCAGGTCGCGCACGCCGAGCGCGGAACCCTCGCGGAAATGGCGCGGATACGGCCAGAATCCCGGCCGGCCACCCTCGTCTCCCAGAAAGAAAAACGAATCGCGCTCGCGGCGCAGCAACTCACTCAGCAAGCGGGCACGACCAAAAAACCACTTGCCGGCGCCCCACGGAATCACGCGCGGCAGGCCCAACGCGGCGCCCTCGGCCAGAACCTCATTGATGGGGCGCCGGTCGGTGAACTGGCCCGTGGTACCGAGAAACAGCACCTCGAGGCCTTCCTTGCAAGCCACCTGACGGCCGGCGATGAGGTTGATGCGCCGCTCGCCCTGCGTGACCGCCAGGGAGATCTCCTCTCCTGTCGGTGAAACAGTCCAGCGTTTGAGGCGCGTTGTACCCGCTTGCAGCGCCCGGAAATAGTGGTCGCCGGCAGTCTCGGTCATCAACAGGTAGAACTCGTGCGCGCCCGCCGCCGCGGGCACCGCCCGGTTCAGGTTTTGCCAGGCGTAATCAAACAATTCATCGATGTCGTAGCAGGCATGAATGTGCACATGGCCGTCGACTATCGCTGTGACCCGGGGCATGTGCAGCCTAGTAGTAGGCGCCGTCGTTGCGCTCCATCGAGCGATTCAGCACGACGCCGATCAGGTTCATCTCCGCCAGCAGTTCCCTGGATTTTTCCAGCTGCCCGCGCGCCGTCGCCCCTTCGTTGACCACCATCAGCAAACCATCGGCATTCGGCGCAAAGGTCAGCACGTCGTCGGACAACAGNNTCCAGCATGCGCTGGCCGGAGAGCAGATCGGAGGAATGCTCGAAAATGCGGGAGTTCGGGATGACGGCCAGCCGTTCCATGTTCGGCGAATAAATGATCTCTTCGATGCTCGCCTCGCCCATCAGGTATTCGCCCAGGCCCTTCTCGAAGTGGATGCCCAGATACTCGGCCACGCGCGGGCGCTGCAGGTCCAGATCGACCAGGAACACGCTGGTGTTCGGATCCTGCGCCAGTGCCATCGCCAGATTGGTTGCGGTGACGGTCTTGCCTTCGCCCGACCCGGCACCGGTGACCGCCAGTGAATACCACTGGTTGGTGCTCATGCGCTGCAACAATCGGGTGCGCAGGATTTTGTAAGCGCGCAATGCGGCACGATCCGCCAGCTGCGGCAGAATGCAGTTGCGCTCCATCGCGGCACTATCCGGCTCGCAGATCGGGTACTGCCGCACCGGCGCCGCAGCGGCATCCGCACGGCCCTTGTTCGGGCGGCGCTGCGTCGCGCTCTGCGAGTTGCGCGCCCCGCCTGCTGGCGTCCCCCGCATCCGCTGAATCGCAGTTTCGAAAAGACTCATCTGAATTACCCGCTTGAACTGGCCTGGTGGAAAATGCCGTGGACGTCAGCTGACCGCAAGGCGAATCAGCCCGTACAAGGTCGGCACGCCGACCAATAGGCTCACCGCCAGTCTGGTGAGGCGGCGCCGGTGTGCGGCCAGGTAACGTGAATTGCGGATCTCCGGAACGATCGCCAGCGGCGCGGTCTCGAGTATCGAGATCAGATCACGGCTGCCGCGGACGCTCTGATCCATGGCCTCGGCGGTCAAGGCCGCGCCGAGCCCAAATACTACCGCCAGCATGACCCCGGTGATGCCGATTGCCAGCCGTGACTTGGTCGCCGGCACCGCCCGACCGGGCGACTGCACCAGACGGAATTCGTCGCCACTGCCGGCCAGCGCACCCGATGCCAGCAGTTCCGAATCCATCTTGCGCTTGCTCAGCTCGTCGTACTTGTCGCGCGCCAGCCCGACATCGCGATTGAGATTCTCGTATTGCTTCTCGACCTGGGGACTCGCCGACATCCGCCCGATGATCTGGCTCAGCTTGCCGTTGAGCAGCGCGCGGCGTCCCTCGACCGAAGCGATCTGGCTCTGGTTGGCATTCAGTTGCGTACGCAGCTGCACGGTCACCGGGTTCATCGCAACTGTCGCCTGCGCGGGCTGCTCGCCCGCCGCGATGCGCGCCTCGAGCGCCGCAATCGAGCGTTCCAGCCGTTTGACGTCCGGGTGATCTTCACTGTAGCGCTGGCGTGTCTGCACCAAAATCACGCGCTGCGTGGCCAGCTGCGACTGCAATGAATTGCCGTCGATTACGCCGCCGCCCCGCTGCAGCGAATCGATCTGGCGCTTCAGCGCGATCATGTCGGGATGATTGACGTCGTAGGTCGCCAGCTTGCGGTTGTAATCGTCCTGCAGCTGGCGCAACGAATCGGCGTCGGGGTTGGTGGCTTCGCTCTGTTGCAACTGCGACTGCAGGAAAATCCGGTTCTGCTGCAGCCCGGAGAGTTCCTGCTCGATATTCTGCAGATCCATCTCGGTGCGCTCTTTCTCGCCTTGCGCATTGCCGGCGGACTCCGGCAGTTCCGCCACGTGCTGGCTCTTGAAATCGGCGAGCTTGGATTCCGCGGCGCTGATCGTCGCCCGATACTTCTCCGTTTCGCTCTGCAGAAAATTCACCGCCTCCATGGCGCGATCGTGGCGGTGCTGACGACTCACGGCGAGAAACTGAGCGGCCAGCCACTCAGTCGCCTGGCGTGCCTGTTGCGGATCCGGAGTGGCGTAGCTGACGACAAAGCCGGAATTGGTGTCTTTCTGGCGGCCGGACTCGGGGTCGAGAATGCGCTCGGTCGTCATGTCGACGTGCACGGCTTTCTTGATGGAATCGGTATTGGTGCTGGCGGGCAGTTTGAGCGCATCGCGCAACTGGGCCATCGATTTGGCCGTGGTCACTGATTCGGTGAGCTTGGTGACGTAGGCATCCAGGTAGTTGTCCCGGTCCACCTTGGCGCCATCCACCGCGTCCATCGCTGAGGTCTCGAATCGAAAGGTCGCCGACGAACCAAATTTGGCCGGCAATGCAAAGGCCAGCAGCAGCGCGATCGTCAATATGGGCAGGCCGACGCCCATGACCAGCCAGCGCCGCCGGCGCAGCGCGGCCATGTAGCCGTCCAGCCCGACTTCCTGAGTGTTTTCCATGTGTTAGTAATCTATCACGCGCTGCTGTCGACAATGAGTGAACTGGGTCACCCGCAGCGACGTGTCACTCGCGCAGATTGGGCTCGTAAATCACTGAAATCGTGCCGGCATTGGATTCGGCCGCCGCCGGATCGAACTGGAAGCGCTGATGTGCGTAGCTGTACCCGGCGGCCAGCGTCCAGGCACGCTCGAAGCGCCAGTGCAGATCGACGGTGCCAACCAGATACTTGCGCTCGCTGTACTGGGCGACTTTTCCGGTCGCCGTATCGTGGTAACCACGCGCGCCGATCAGCAGCACGGTCTTGGGTGTCAGATTCCTGGAAATGCGCAGTCGCAACTGATCGCGTACCACGGAATAGCCGGATGCATTGGGGTCGATGTCCCGGGTGGCATCCAGAAACAACTGCGTAATCTGGAAGTTCCAGCTCACGCCGGCGCCGGCGATCACGTTGGTCACCGCACCGGGCGCCGGCGTGGCGCCGACAGCGCTGAAGGAGCTGCGCAGCGCGCCGACGCGCACGTAGGATTCCATCAGCTGCGTCACATGCCTGTGCCACTCGCCCTCGAGACCGGAGGAATCAACGGTCGCGAAACCATTCGGCTGGAATCGCGCG
>PMNQ01000071.1 GCA_003162555.1 Gammaproteobacteria bacterium
CGCGCGCGCCGCGGCCGGTCGCCTTCAGCGTGCGCCTCGGCGTCGTGTTCGGCGCATTGCTGCTGTGCGGCGTCGGCCTGATCGCGCGCGCCGTGCAATTGCAGCTCGTGCAGCACCGCTTCCTCGCCGGCGAAGGTGCGGCGCGCTTTACGCGCGTGGCGCCGATCGTCGCGCATCGCGGCACCATCACCGATCGCGACGGCGAACCGCTCGCCGTCAGCACGCCGGTCGACGCCGTGTGGGTCAATCCGCGGGAATTGAGCGCCAGTGATGAACAACTTCCGCGCCTGGCACGTGCAATCCACATGGAGACGCAGGAACTCGTGCGGCGCGTCAGCACCAACATGGACCGCGATTTTATCTACGTGGCGCGCGGCCTGCAGCCATCCGACGCGCGCAAGGTGCGCCAGTTGCAAGTCCCTGGCGTGTACCTGACGCGCGAGTACCGCCGCTACTATCCGGCTGGCGAAGTCACCGGCCACCTGCTCGGTTTCGCCGATGTCGATGACGCGGGTCAGGAGGGCGCCGAGCTGGCTTTCGACAACTGGCTGGGCGGCGAAGACGGTTCAAAACGCGTCATCCAGGACAGCGACGGCAACCACGTCGAGGACGTCGAGAGCATCCGCGCGGTGCGGCCCGGGCGCGAACTGCGGCTCAGCATCGACCTGCGCATCCAGTACCTCGCATACCGCGAACTCAAGGCCGCGATCCGCGACAACCATGCGCGTTCGGGTTCGGTGGTCGTGATCGATGTGCGCACCGGCGAAGTGCTGGCGATGGTCGATCAGCCTGCATTCAATCCGAATGACAGAAGCCAGCTGACTCCCGCTGCTTACCGTAACCGCGCTGCTACAGACCTCTTCGAACCTGGCTCGATCATCAAGCCCTTCTTCGTGGCGGCTGGTCTGGCTTCCGGACGCTACAACGTCAACAGCATCATCGATACCGCCCCGGGCTACATGCAGATCGGCCTGACAAACATCCACGACGAACACAATCTGGGCGCGATCCCGCTGGCTACGGTGCTGGCGAAATCATCGAACGTGGGCATGGCGCATATCGCGCTGGCGCTCGAGCCGCGCCAGATCTGGACCACACTCAACGGCTTCGGCTTCGGGCAGGTCACGGCGAGTGGTTTCCCCGGAGAATCGGCCGGACAACTGCCGCACTATTCGCACTGGCGCGCCGGCCCGCTCGCAACCATGTCCCACGGCTACGGGCTGTCGGTCACCCCGCTCCAGCTTGCGCAGGCCTACGCCACGTTGGGTGCATTCGGTCTGCGCCATCCCGTTTCACTGCTGCGCGTCGATGGTCCGGTGACGGGCGAGCGCGTGCTCGACGCACGCGTCTGCAAGGACCTGCTGGGGCTGCTCGAATCGGTGATCACGCTGCCAGGCGCCACCGGCGGGCAGGCGGCGATTCCTGGCTATCACGTTTCCGGCAAGACCGGCACGGCGTGGAAGTACGTGGACGGCAAATATTCGGAGGATCGCTTCGTCGGTTCCTTCGCCGGCGTAGCGCCGGCCAGCAATCCGCGGCTGGCCGCGGTGGTCGTCATCGATGAGCCCAGCGCCGGCCTGCACCGCGGCGGCGATGTTGCGGCTCCGGTATTTTCAGCCGTGCTGGGTGGCGCGCTGCGGCTGATCGGCGCGCCGCCCGATGATGTGCAGCCGGGCGCCGGCGCTGCCGCGTCGGCCGATGCGCAAGTGGCCATGCGATGAACGCCGCAGCCACTCCCGCTGCCGCTGACGCTGCCACGCCGTGGCGGCCGCTCAAGGCGTTGCTCGGTGGCGGCTACGAAGTGCCGGATAAATTCGAAGTTGCCGATCTCACGCTCGACAGCCGCAACGTGCGTCCTGGCGCCGCTTTCCTCGCCTGCCGCGGACGCACGCGCCACGGGCTCGAATTCGCGCAAGCCGCGGTGGATGCCGGCGCGCGTGCGGTGCTGTGGGAACCGGCACCGGGTGTGAGCGCGCCGGAATTTGCATCATCGGTGCTGGTGGTTGCAGTGCCGGATCTGTCGGCGCAGGCCGGCTACATCGCCGATCGATTTTTCGGCGCGCCCTCGGCGCGCCTGATGGTGGCCGGCGTTACCGGCACCAATGGCAAGACCACCTGCGCGTGGCTACTGGCCGCAGCGCTCAGCGCGGCGGGCCGCAGCTGCGCGTATCTGGGCACGCTCGGCGCCGGCCTCGCAGGCGAAGTCACGGCGGGGAGCCTGACCACGCCCGATGCGGTGACGCTGCAGCGCCAGCTGGCGCAGCTGCGCGATGCGGGCGCGGCCGCGGTGGCCATGGAAGTGTCCTCGCACGCGCTCGATCAGCAGCGCTGCGCTGGCGTGCGCTTCCAGATTGCGGCCTTCACCAACCTGAGCCGCGATCATCTCGACTACCACGGCGACATGCACACCTATGCAGCGGCCAAGGCGGCGTTGTTCGATTGGCCGACGCTCGGCGCACGCGTCATCAACGTCGATGACGCATTCGGCGCGACCCTTGCGACGCGGGCGGCGCCGGGCGAGGCGCTGATCGTCACCAGCCGACGGAGCGATCCGGCGCTGCGCGTGCCGGGTGCGCGTTACGTGCATGCCCGCAGCTGCGCGCATCTCTCCGACGGGCTGGCGCTCGAGCTGGACACCAGCTGGGGCCAGGCCACGATGCGCAGCCACCTGCTGGGCGATTTCAATGCGGACAATCTGCTCACTGTGCTCGGCATGCTGCTCGCGGGCGGCATGGCGCTGCAGGCGGCCATCGAAGTGCTGGCCGCATGCGAGGCGCCGCCGGGGCGTATGCAGCTTTCCGGTGGCGATCGGTTGCCACTCGCGATCGTCGACTACGCGCACACGCCCGACGCGCTCGAAAAGGCGCTGCGCGCTGCGCGCGCGCATTGCGCCGGCAAGCTGCTGTGCGTGTTCGGCTGCGGCGGCGATCGTGACCGCGGCAAACGTGCCGAGATGGCGCGCGTCGCCGAGTCGCTCGCCGATGCGATCTACATCACCGACGACAACCCGCGCAGCGAAGATCCGCGGCGCATCGTCGCCGACATCAGCGCAGGATTGCGCGATCCGGCGCGCGCACACATCGAACACGATCGCGCCGCCGCGATTGCCGCGGCGCTGGCCGCTGCCGTCGCAGGCGACCTGGTGCTGGTGGCCGGCAAGGGCCACGAGGACTATCAGCTGGTGGGCGGCACGCGACGCGCCTTCAGCGATCTGGCGCAGGTGCGGGCCGCGCTGGCCGGGCGGAGCGCGGCATGAAGCGCACGCTGGCGCATTTCGCCGCGAGCTGTGCGGGCAAGCTCGTCGGCGCCGACGCGAGTGCCGACGCGGCCTTCTCCGAAGTGCTGATCGATTCGCGCGCAGTGCGTGCGGGCGACCTGTTCCTCGCGCTACCCGGTGAGCGTGCCGACGGACATGACTTCGTCGAAGCCGCGGCGCGGGCCGGCGCGGCGGGCGCGGTCGTGAGCCGGCGCGTCGATGCGCCATTGCCGCAGGTGCTGGTGGCCGATGTAGCCACGGCGCTCACGCAGGCGGGCGCTGCCTGGCGCGCGGCCTACACCGGCACCGTGCTCGGTGTAGCCGGGAGCAATGGCAAGACCACCACCAAGNNCGAACCGCGCCGGCGAAGTGGCCGAACTGGTCGCGCTGGCGCGGCCCGCGGTGGGACTCATCACCAATGCGGGCGCCGAACACCTCGAGGGCTTCGGCAGCCTTGAGGGCGTGGCGCGCGCCGAAGGCGAGATGGTCGCCGGGCTCGCCGCCGATGGCGTCGCGGTCATCAACGCCGACGATGAATTTGCGCCGCTGTGGCACGGCATGACGCGTGCGCGCGTCGTCGATTTCGGCTTTGCCCCTGGCGCGGCGGTGCGGGCCACCGATGTGCGTCTCGAAGCGACGGCGCAGGGTTTTGCCACGCGGTTCACGTTGCACAGCACAGCTGGCTCGGTGCCGGTGGCGCTCGCGCTGGCCGGACGTCACAACGTCAGCAACGCGCTGGCGGNNCTGGCTGGTGCTGGGCGACATGGCCGAACTCGGCGAGCTCGCGGCGCAGAGTCATCGCGACACCGGCGCGCTCGCACGCTCACTCGGCGTCGAGCGCCTGTACACGTTTGGCGCGCTGGCCGCACTGGCGGCCGACAGCTTCGGCGCGGGCGCGCAACGTTACGACGATATCGATGCGCTGGCGCAGGCCGTCGGCAGCGAACTGCACGGTGAGGTGCGATTGCTGGTCAAGGGTTCGCGCGTCAACCGGCTCGAGCGGCTTGTCGCTGCACTGGCGGGCGCGGGTGGCGCCGCCGGCGCTGGCGCAAAGCGCAGGGCGGTCTAGATGCTGTACTGGGCAGCCAAGCATCTCGCAGCGCACGTCACGCTGTTCAACGTGTTCTCGTACCTGACACTGCGCTCGATCCTGGCGACCATGTCGGCACTGGCAATCGCGCTGCTGGTCGGGCCGTTCATGATCGCGCGGCTGTCGCGTTACCAGATCGGCCAGGTGGTGCGCACCGACGGACCGCAATCGCACCTGCCGAAAGCCGGCACGCCGACGATGGGTGGACTGCTGATCATCTTCGCAGTGGTCATCACCACGCTGCTGTGGGGCGACCTGGTCAACCGCTTCGTGCTGATCGCGCTCGGCGTCACGATCGGTTTTGGCCTGATCGGTTTCTACGACGATTACCTGAAACTTGTAGTGGGCAATTCGCGCGGACTGATCGCACGCTGGAAGTATTTCTGGCAGAGCGTGCTGGGCGTGGCCGCGGCCGTCCTGCTTTTTCGCCTGGCGCATTCACCCACCGTGACGGCGTTTCACGTGCCGTTTTTCAAGAGCGTCGCGCTGCCGCTCGGCGCCGGCGGTTTCGTCGTGCTCGGCTACCTGATGATCGTCGGCATGAGCAACGCGGTGAACCTCACCGACGGGCTTGACGGCCTGGCGATCGGTCCCTCGGTCATGGTGGCCGGCGCGCTGGCGATCTTCGCGTATCTCAGCGGTAACGCGGTGTTCGCCGGTTACCTGCAGATCACCGCCGTGCCGGGTGCGGGCGAGCTCGCGGTGTTCTGCGGCGCGATCGTCGGCGCGGGCTTGGGGTTCCTCTGGTTCAATACTTACCCGGCGCAGGTGTTCATGGGT
>PMNQ01000006.1:0-211 GCA_003162555.1 Gammaproteobacteria bacterium
CACGCGCGCCTTCCATGACATCGGCCACTGGCTTGACGATGCTGAGCGGCGTGATGCCATGTTCCACGTTGTACTGCGCCTGACGTTCGCGGCGTCGGCGGGTTTCGTCCATCGCCTTCTGCATCGAGGCGGTCACGCGGTCGGCGTAAAGAATGACGCGTCCGTGCAGGTTCCGCGCCGCGCGGCCCATGGTCTGGATCAGCGAGCCGGC
>PMNQ01000006.1:221-2813 GCA_003162555.1 Gammaproteobacteria bacterium
CATGCGCTTGGTGAGCGTCGTGATCAATACGCGTTCATCGGCGGCGACGCACTGGTTGATTTCGCCGAGCACGTCGTCGATTTGCGTGCCCGCGGGCCGAACCTCGACCTCCGGGTCAAGGAGCCCGGTCGGGCGCACCACCTGCTCNNTCCTTGCGCGAGCGATCGCCCTTGAACATTGCGCCGAGCTGCGGAATGGTCTGGTGGCTTTCATCGACGACCAGCAGCGCGTTCGGTGGCAGGTAATCGAACAGGCACGGAGGCGGCTCGCCCGTTTCCCGCCCTGACAGGTAGCGCGAGTAATTTTCGATGCCCGGGCAGTAGCCCACTTCGCGGATCATCTCCAGGTCGAACTGNNCGTAATGCGTGCCCGGATACACCGTGTAGCGCGGCACGCGTCCCAGCACCTTGCCGAGCAGCGGATCGAGCAGCGAGAGGTTCTCGATCGTATCGTCGAACAGTTCGACGCGCACCGCGTCACGTGGCGACTCCGCCGGAAAGATATCGATGATGTCGCCGCGCACGCGNNCGGTCTTCGTAATGCGCCGGGAAAATGTCGATGACATCGCCGCGCACCCGATAGGTGCCGGGCGTCAGGTCCAGGTCATTGCGCGTGTACTGCATCTCGGCGAGCCGCCGCAACAGCCGTCGTTGATCGATGCGCTCGCCGCGCACCAGGTGCAGCACCATCGCGAGGTAGGCCTGCGGGTCGCCGAGGCCGTAGATGCAGGAGACGGTCGCGACGATGATCGAGTCACTCCGCTCGAGCAGCGCCTTGGTGGCCGAGAGGCGCATCTGCTCGATGTGCTCGTTGGTCGAGGCGTCCTTGGCGATGTAGGTGTCGCTTGAGGGGACGTAGGCTTCCGGCTGGTAGTAGTCGTAATAGGAAACGAAATATTCCACGGAATTGCGCGGGAAGAACTCGCGCAGCTCACCGTACAGTTGCGCTGCCAGCGTCTTGTTATGCGCCATCACCAGTGTCGGGCGCTGCACCTTGGCGATGACGTTTGCGATCGTGTAAGTCTTGCCCGATCCGGTCACGCCCAGCAGGGTCTGATGGGCAAGGCCTGTCTCAAGGCCCTCGATCAGGCGCGCGATCGCCTGCGGCTGGTCACCCGCGGGTTGGTAGGTCGAGACGAGTTCGAAGGGTCGAGTTTCCATGGTTAGTCCGCTAATATAACGCAGGTTTCTCCTGCTGTTTCCGCGTTGAATTTCGCCAAAAGGATCTGTAGTGACCCTTGCCGTCTCCAAGCGCGCGCTGCGCGTCAAACCCTCGCCCACGCTCGCCGTGACCGCCCTCGCCGCCCGCCTCAAGGCCGAGGGGAAGGACGTCATCGGCCTCGGCGCCGGCGAGCCGGACTTCGACACGCCCGCGCACATCAGCGCGGCGGGCATACAGGCAATCAACAGTGGGTTTACGCGCTATACGAATGTCGATGGCATTCCGGAACTGAAGGACGCGATCATCACCAAGTTCCAGCGCGACAACGCCATCCGCTATGAGCGCAACCAGGTCCTGGTGTCATCGGGCGCCAAGCAGACGATCTTCAATCTGTGCATGGCGGTGCTCGATCCCGGCGATGAGGTGATCATCCCGGCGCCCTACTGGGTGTCGTACCCCGACATGGCGCTGCTCGCCGATGGCGTTCCGGTAATGCCGTTTGCCGGACCTGAGCAGGGATACAAGATCACGGCGCAGCAACTGGCGGCGGCGATCACGCCGCGCACGCGCCTGTTCCTGGTCAACAGCCCGAGCAACCCGACCGGCGCGGCCTACACCGCGGCCGAGTGGCGCGCGCTGGGCGATGTGTTGCTCAAGCACCCGCGCATCGTCATCGGTACCGATGATATGTACGAAAAGATTTACTGGGGAGCTGAGCCGTTCACGAGCCTGCTCACCGTCGTTCCCGAGCTCTACGACCGCACGGTCACAATCAATGGCGTGTCCAAGGCCTATGCGATGACCGGCTGGCGCATCGGCTATTGCGGCGGCCCAAAGGAAATCGTGACGGCGATGGGCACGATCCAGGGGCAATCGACGTCGAATGCCTGCAGCATCAGCCAGAAAGCCGCAGTCGCTGCGCTCAACGGCGACCAGGCTTGCGTCGCCACAATGAATCGCGCGTTCAAGGAGCGGCATGACTACATCGTCGCCGCGCTGAACACGCTGCCCGGCGTCTCATGCCGGAGCGCAAGCGGCGCGTTCTATGCGTTTGCGGATGTGAGCCAGGCGATCGCGAAGCTGGGCCTCGCGGATGACAACGCGTTCGCGACGCATCTCATCAACACGGTGGGAGTAGCCGTTGTACCCGGTTCGGGCTTCGGCGCCCCCGGCCATGTGCGGCTTTCCTTCGCCTGCAGCCGCCAGACGCTGGAACAGGCCGTGGAACGCATGCGCCGTGCATTGAGCGGTTGAGGCCAGAATGCCGCGGCCGTCCTTGACGGCCCGCGGTTCTGCCCCGAGAATTCGCGCCCAATTCCCCGGTAGCTCAGTCGGTAGAGCGTCGGATTGTCAAGGTCGATGTCGCGGGTTCGACCCCCGTCTTCCACCCCAGTTTTTCCTGCCTCGGAATGCGCCCGTAGCTCAGCTGGA
>PMNQ01000023.1 GCA_003162555.1 Gammaproteobacteria bacterium
AGGCGCTTGGTCACCTCGAGCATGTTCTTGACCTGCGCGGCGGCGTAGGCGAAGACTTCCGGGTCGGGGTTGGTGGCGGCGCCGGCCTGGTAGCGCGGGTGGCTGAAGAGGTTCGCGGTGCCCCACAGGAGGCGGGCGCCGGTCCGCTCCTGGAAGCCGAGGGCGTCGTCGACGAGGGCGTCGAGGTTCGCCCGGAACTCGGCGAAGCTCTCGCCTTCGGGGGCGACATCGCGGTCGTGGAAGCAGTAGTACGGCACGCCGAGCTTGGTGAAGAACTCGAAGGCCACATCCATCTTCTGATGCGCCGCGGCCATCGGATCCGCGACGTCACCGAGCCACGGGCGATCGAAGGTGCCCGACCCGAAGACATCCGATCCCGGCCAGTTGAAGGAGTGCCAGTAGCACACCGCGCACCGCAGCCAGTCTTCCATGCGCTTGCCCATCACCAGGCGATCGCGATCATAGACGCGATAGGCGAATTCGTTACTGCTCTCCGGACCCTCGAAGCGGACCGGTTCCACATTGGAAAACAGACTCATGCCGTGTACTCCGCAAAAGTGCTTTTCAGATCCTGATACAGCTGCACGAAGATTCGCCGTCGAGCGGCGATCAATTCTGCCAGCGCAGCGTCTGGCTTCACGATTCCTACCACCGGCGGCGGCGCGCAAATGCTTGCCGGCGGTTCCTGCATGAGTGCGAGACGCGCCAGTCGCGCAGCGCCCGTGGCGGCGCCAATTTCGCTCCCCTGCCGATATGTGAGGGGACGATTGAGCGCTGCGGCCAGCAATTCACCCCAATAGGCCAGACGCGCCCCGCCGCCCGTGACGCTGATCTCGTTCACCGAGCTGCCGCTCTCCAGCAGCACGTCCATGCCGTCAGCGAATGCCAGCGCGACGCCTTCAAGCACGGCGAGCGTAAGGTCCGCTGCCGAAGTCTGCGCATCGATGCCAAAGAAAACCCCGCGGCAATCTGGATCGTTGTGCGGGGTGCGCTCGCCGGACAGATACGGCAGGAAGAATGGCGAACGGCGCTGCAGGCCGCGCGCCGCGGCGGCTGCAACCAGGCTTGGCAGATGGGGTTCGCGCGTCAGCGTTGCCACCCAGTCCAGCGTGCTGGCGGCACTGAGCATGACACTCATCTGATGCCAGCGCCCTGGCAGGCAATGACAGAAGGCGTGCGCGGCGCGCTCGGGATTCGGACGAAACTGATCCGTCACCACGAACAACACGCCCGAAGTACCCAACGAAAGAAACGCCTGCCCGGGGCTGATCACGCCCATGCCGACAGCACTGGCGGCGTTGTCGCCGCCACCGCCAGCCACGACTACCCGGCCGATCTGCAACTCATTGGCCACTTGCGTCAGCACGGTGCCGGCTGGCGCCGAACCTTCGACGAGCTGCGGCATGTGCGCGCTGGTCAAACCCGTGGCCGCAAGCATTGCATCAGACCAGCTGCGCCTGCCGACATCCAGCCAGGCGGTGCCGGACGCATCGGACATGTCAGTAATCCGCTCGCCCGTCAGCTTCAGGCGCACATAGTCCTTGGGCAGCAGCACGCTGGCGGTGCGCGCAAAAATTTCCGGCTCGTGGCGCGACACCCACAGCAACTTGGGTGCGGTGAAGCCCGGCATGACGATATTGCCGGTGATCGCGCGCGCGCGTGGCTCGCGGCGTTCCAGCTCCTGGCACTCGAGCGCCGAACGGCTGTCGTTCCAGAGGATCGCCGGCCGGAGCGGCCGGTCGTTGCGATCGAGCAGGGTTGCCCCGTGCATCTGACCGCTCAACCCAAGGGCGCGCACCGCGCCGCGTCCGGCAGCGGGCAGATCCTGCACGGCACGCACCGTCGCAAGCCACCAGTCTTGCGGATTCTGCTCAGAGAAACCCGGTTGCGGGCGGCTGAGGTTCAATGGTGCCGACGATTGCGCCACCAGTGCATCGCGCTCATCGAGCAGCGCGCACTTGACGCTGGAGGTGCCGACGTCGATCCCCAGGAACACTTCAGGCCGCTCCAACTGTCATGCGCAACCTGATGCCGCGCAGCTCACCCGGTGGCACGATCATGACTTCTGCGCCGCCGCGCCCGAGGGCGCCAGCCGCTGCGGACTGCGGCTCCAGGCAAAAAAAATCGCGCCCCTCTGGCACATAGACGTGCAGGAAATTGCAGTTGCTGGCCTGCAGCTGAATGGTGTGCTCCGGGCTGTATAAGGTTGCAGCCCCGTCCCAGCCAGCAAAACAATGATCAAGCGGCACGGCCGTCAGTGGCCTCGCCGTTGCAAATCCCCAATCCACAGGTGTGGCAATTTCTTCCAGCGGCAACGCCGCCCGGTCAGTACGCCAGACGCGTGGCAACTGTGCCTGCAGGCGCGTATGCGAGGCATTGATGAAATAGGGATGGAGACCGAGCATGGCGGGCATCGGCTCGGCGCCCAGGTTTTCCACCGACAACTCAATCGCGAGGCCGTTGGGCTCGACCGCGAATCTCTGCTCGGCCCGGTAGCGCCATGGCCACGCATTGCCGCCGCCCTCGAACTGCAGCCGCGCCGTGCTTGCCGAAGCCTGCACCACCGTCCAACGTCCGTACCAACCCTGGCCGTGCAGCGGATGCGGATCCTGGATCCAGTTCCGCGTCAATTGCACCTGCCGGCCACCGAACTGGAACCGACCAGCAGCGATTCGATTGACATAGGGCACCATCGGAAAGCAGGCCATCTCCATCGGATCAAAAGTGGCCGTGAGCGGCGTTGGCCTTAAAACGTGGCGACGCGCGCAACTGAATTCACGGATCGCCCCGCCGCGTCCCGCATCCAATATCAGTTGCGCATCCGTGTGCCGCAGCACCAGCACGCCGTCATTCTTTTTAGCTGTGATTGGCAAGCGTTCTCTTAAATAGTCGCCCGAAATTTATTGTCGGCACTCGCATGGCAGCGCCGTATTTTTGTTATCACCCGTCCCCTCCCGTGGCCCAAGCGCCACCGCCAACGCCCTTCGTCCCGGCCAGTGTATTTGGTAGCGGTATCATACGGCAACTGGCCACATCTGCATGCATGGTGACGGCGAAACCCAGGCGATCGCAAGCGGTTGATTTATTGGTTTTTAAGGCCGAACCGGAACGCGCGACAAGGGCAAAATGAGGGCTCTACTTTCCTGCTCTGGGTCTGCCCCACTCACCGACCTGCCGTTGTCGCCAGTGGCATTTGTGATTATTTCGGGCGCAACTGCCCGCAACAGTTGATCGTCATTGGCATGCCTCAGGAAGACTTCGACAGGGGCGCCACGATGACGACCGGGCCAGTGGGCAGGCCCGTTGGTGAACCGCCCAGCGGTTCGATGCTGACCGCGACCTGCGCCGCCCCGGCAAGCAGGGTTCGTTGCGTGTCGTTCAGCTGACGATGCAGTTGACCGCTGCGCGGCAGCACGCCCAGCGACACGGGATTGCGCCCGCCGCCCGGCAGTATCCACAGTTCGTAGCTCTTGTCGGCTGGCAGTGCAACGCTGCCCACTGTCTGTATGGATATCTGCGCGAAATTCCGGCTGCGCTCCAGGCGCCACAAGGGTTGCGCGCTGGCCGGAGCAAGCACGGCCATCGCCTGCCACTGCGGCGGCTTCCAGATTGTCAGCCGGCCGACCAGCAGCAGCAAGCCCACAAGAGCCGCCGCTGCCGCCATCTGCCACCACTTTGGCCGGGACGATCCAGCTGCAAGGGCGATCTTTTTCTCAATCGAGGTCCAGCAATTGCGATGTGGCTCTATCTGCGGGAGCGACAGCGCCATGGGCAACAGACGATCTTCCCAGCGCCGCCGTGCCAGCCGCGCCGAATTCTCCTCGCGACATATACGCTCGAACCGTCGCCGCGCCCTGTGGCGCATGACGCCTACCACGTAGGCGCCGGCAAGCTGCTCGAGCAGTTCAGGATTGCGGTAGTTCATGTTTCCATGCAGGTACGCAGGCTTTGCAGGCCGCGGCGTATCCAGGTCTTGACGGTGCCGAGCGGTTGATTTTCAGCCAGCGCGATCTGCTCCTGCGTCATCCCGTGCTGATAGGCAAGATGCACGCACTGGCGTTGCGCTTGCGCGAGCAGCTCCAGACAGTGCTGCAGGGCGTCCCGCGTGGCGCCAAACTCGGCGCGCTCCGCCGGACCCTCGATTCGCAGCTGTTCGGCGCCAGCCAATTCCGCCGCCTCAAGCACCATCATTGGCCGGGCAACGCGCTGCAGGTCAATGGCGCGATAACGCGCAATAGACACCATCCAGGAAATGGCGCGGCCCTTGAACTCGTCGTATTGGCCCGCCTGCTGCCAGATGCGAAGAAAGACGTCTTGCAAGGCATCCTCGGCGGCGGCGCGGGTGTGGAGGATGCGCGTCAGCACGGCCAGCAGTTGCGACGCGGTTTGCTCATACAGCTCGCGCAACGCCGCCGCGTCGCGGTCTGCACAGCGCCGCAGCAGTGCCTCGAGCCGAGCGTCGTCCGGGATCTTGGTCATTGGGCGTCCACAGGCTGTATACGGACGAGACCGGACTTTGGATTCGTCGATTAAGTGAATCCAGACTGCCCGCTGGCTCGTATTGGGAGCGAGATGAACATTCTTGCCCTATTTCCCTCCAGGAGCAGCTATGAAAAATACCAGACAGGGGTCGCCGGCAACCCAATTGAGGCATTCGATCTTGCTGGCGTTGGCACTGACGGCTGGCGGTCTTGCGCCCGCCATGGCTTCCAGCCATCGCGAAGCGCCATTCATTACCGAACATCCGAAAGTCGATGGCACCGATTTTTACGCCTTTCGCAGCTACGAACCCGGCCGTGAAGGCTTCGTAACGCTGATCGCGAACTACCAACCGCTCGAATCGCCTTACGGCGGCCCGAATTACTTCACCATGGATCCGGACGCGCTGTACGAAATCCACGTGGACAACAACGGCGACGCCGTGGAGGACCTGACGTTCCAGTTTCGCTTCAAAACCACGCACCGCAATATCTCACTCAATGTGGGCGGCAAGAATGTGGCAATCCCGTTGGTGCAGGCGGGCCCTATCACCAGTGTGAATCCGGCCACGCAGAATGTGGCGGAGACCTACTCGGTCAGCCTGGTTCGTGGCGCTCGCCGCAGCGGCAACAAAATGGCGCTGACCAACGCCAGCACCGGTGAAGCTAGCTTCGACAAACCGGTCGACAACATCGGCAACAAGACCTTTCCGGACTACGCGGCCTACGCGTCGAAGTTCGTCTACGACGTCAACATCCCGGGGTGCGGCGCCGGTCGCATGTTCGTGGGACAGCGCAAGGACCCGTTTGTCGTAAATCTGGGCGAGACCTTCGATCTGATCAACATCAAGTATCCGGCGGTGGAATTTAACGCCAATGCCGAGCGCGCCGCGACCGATACGCTCGCCGATGCAAACACCACCAGTCTCGTACTGGAGGTCCCGATCAATTGCCTGACACACGGAAGTGACCCTGTGATTGGCGCCTGGACCACGGCCAGCATGCGTCAGGGCAGTCTGCTGAACCCCGAGCCGCGTGATCACGACACCGACCGGAACGACGCCAGCAAAGTGGGTGGCGCATGGTCACAGGTGTCGCGGCTGGGCATGCCACTGGTCAATGAAGTGATAATCGGTCTCAAGGACAAGGATCACTTCAATGCCAGTGCGCCCGCCAAGGATGCGCAGTTCGCCGACTACGTCACCAACCCGACGCTGCCAGCGCTGGTTGAAGCGTTGTTTGGATCGGCGGGTGTCAAGGCGCCGACAAACTTCCCGCGCACCGACCTGGTTACGGCGTTCCTGACGGGAATTCCAGGTCTCAATCAGCCCGCTCATGTGACGCCATCAGAGATGCTGCGGCTCAATACCTCCACAGTGCCTGTGCCCAAGGGTACGCAGAACCGGCTGGGAGTGATTGGCGGCGACGCGGCCGGCTTCCCCAATGGCCGTCGTCCTGGTGACGATGTCGTGGACGTATCGTTGCGCGTAGCAATGGGACTGCTGTGCACGCTGAACAGCCCCGCTGCATTCGGCTGCGCTCCGGCCGACGCCCCGTCGGGCGGCATCCACTTTACCGACGGCGCCTACATCGACGACAGCTTCGTGGACGGTGCATTCCCGTACCTCAAGACCCCGTTGCCGGGTTCGCCAAATGGCCAGAACGGTCAGCCGGCGGGCATGTGAGCCGCCTACAGCAAGGAGATTGACCATGAAAACCATTATCAGGATAGCCATCGGATTGGCCGGCGCCGGCCTCGCCGCGGGTTGCGGAAGTTCCGGAGAACCAACCTCCGCAATGACGCCGCCGCCCACTGTGGACGCGTTCACGCAATCTGTGCAGACAGTGGTGGCCAATTCGAGCGATGCGTCATTGCCGATAAGCATAGATGACATCGCGGTCACCGACTCGGACAGCGCGCCTCCCGTGGCGCTTTAGTGCGATGTCCAACGGCTCGCTGCGTTGGATCGGGCTGGGGCTGGCATTCCTGCCAGCCCTGGCCCACGCCCACCCCTACAGGCCCATCGATGATTCCGTGATCATCGAGACCCTGCCGATCCGCTACGATCCGGCGCTGGCGGCGCTGGGTCAAATGCGCCAGCAGGTACAGCGGCAGCCCGCTGACCTCAACGCCAGCCTGAAGCTGGCCCGTCTATATATAGAAGCCGCGCGCCGCGACGCCGATCCGAGATTTCTCGGCTACGCGCAAAGCACGCTGGCACAGTGGCCGGACGATTCACACACGCCGGTCGACGTGCGGGTTTTGCGCGCGATCATTTTGCAATCGTCGCATCAGTTCGATGCGGCGCTGCGTGAACTGGATGCCGCGCTGGCGCAGCGGCCGGGCAACGCTCAGGCCCTGCTGACGCGCGCCACGGTGCTGCAAGTGCGCGGACGATTCCCAGAGGCGCAACGCGACTGCGCCACCCTGCTCAACAGCGCCGGCGACGTGACCGCAGCCCTGTGCCTGGGATCACTCGCCAGCGTCACCGGGCGGCTCGAACTGGCTTCCTCGCTGGCGACAGGCGCCCTGGGAAGCATGCCGGCCAGCGATATTTCGCAACGCGCATGGGCCTTCACGCTGCGTGCTGACGTCGCGACGCATCAGGGCAATCTGACAGAAGCTGCGCGGCTTCTGCAGCAAGGCCTGTCAATTGACCCGAATGATCGGTATGCGCGGGCCGCGCTGTGCGACGTCATGCTCGATCTGGGCAGACCGGAAGCGGTATTGAGTTGGACCGCCGATCAGGACCGAGACGACAACCTGCTGTTGCGTCGCGCGCTGGCGCTGCAGGCACTCACGCAACGTGCTCGCGACGGCGCGCGCTGGCGAGAAGCGCTGACTGCTGCGACGGCGCAGCTGCGCGACAGACACGAGGCCGCCCAACTGCGCGGTGACCGCACACATTTGCGCGAAGCCGCGCGCATGCAACTCGTACTGATGCAGGATCCGGCCGCCGCTCTGCGGCTGGCACGCGAGAACTGGTCCATTCAACGTGAGCCGGCCGACGTTCGCATATTGCTCGAGGCCGCCCGCGCGGCCCACGACGCGACCAGCATCGGCGAGCTGTCTGCCTGGGTGCGCGCCACTGGCCTGGTCGATGTGCGCATCGCCAACCTGCTGAAGGGCCAGGCTGCTGAAGGCCTGAAGTCATGACCATGGCCGCAACCTGCCCTGAAGCACCGCTCAGTTGGCGCGCGCGCCGCGGCCTGCAGGCTTGCGCGGCGCTGCTCCTGTGCTGGTGCGCTCCGGCACTGGCTCACAAATCCAGTGACAGCTTTCTCCACCTGACCGCTCACGGCAATGTTGTCAGTGCGCAGTGGGACATCGCGCTGCGCGATCTGGACGCCGTATTGGCCCTCGATGCCAATGGCGACGGTTTGCTGAGCTGGGGTGAAGTGCGCCAACGTGAATCTGAACTGGTCCACTATGCGTTGCAGCGGCTGTCGCTGCGCAACGCTGGCAGGCCATGCATCCCCAGAACAGGCAGTCTGTTGATCGACAGCCACACCGATGGCGCTTACGCCGTATTGCAATTCGACGCCGAATGCGGCTCGGTGATCAACGCGCTGCAGGTTGACTATCGGCTGTTCGCCGATACCGACGCCGGGCATCGCGGCTTGCTCAATCTGACGTTGGCTGGTCGAACCTACACGCAGGTCCTGGGGCCGGATGCTCCGGTGGCCTCCTTTGGTGCAGACGATGGTGGCGCCTGGCGCCAATTTGCCGGCTACCTGCGCACCGGCATTGTGCATATCTGGACTGGCTTCGATCACTTGCTGTTCCTGTTTTCGCTGCTGTTGCCCGCGGTGCTGTTCCGCAACGGACGGCACTGGGAAGCGAGGCGCGGGCTGGGGGCACCGGTAGGAGATGTAGTACGCGTGGTGACGGCATTTACTGTCGCGCATTCGCTGACCCTGGCGCTGGCTACTTTCGGCATCCTGAAGGTGCCGTCGCGCATCTCCGAATCGGCGATCGCCCTCTCTGTCGTGGCCGCGGCTCTGAACAACGTCTGGCCTTTGGTCAGGGAGCGACGCTGGGTGGTGGCGTTCTGCTTTGGGTTGATTCACGGCCTGGGCTTCGCCAATGTTCTGGGCGATCTTGGCTTACCCACTGGCGCGCTGGCCCTGGCGCTGGTTGGATTCAACCTCGGGGTGGAAGCCGGGCAACTGGCGATCGTGGCAATATTTCTGCCCCTTTCCTATGCGCTGCGCACCACGCTGTTCTACCGTCGGTTTGTGATGACCGCGGGGTCCATGGGCATAGCGTTGTTGGCCGCACTTTGGCTCACGGAGCGGGCGTTCAACCTGCAGTTTCTACCTGTACACTGACCGCGCAGTCGAGTGAACGGGTCGATGGAATGGGTGAAGCGCGGCTTCGTGAAACATTGCGGTGCGGCTATTGTGATTGGTGCAACGGTGAGTTCGGGCGCGGGCGCCGGCGGCATACCAACCCATGAACTCGACGAAGTCGTCATCACAGCGCACCGCAGTGAGCTGATCGGACATTCTTCCTCAGCCAGCCAGGGCACGGTGCTCCGCAGTCAACTTGAAAATCGTCCGGAGCTGCGGCCCGGCGAAGTACTTGAGGTCGTACCTGGACTGGTTGTCACGCAGCACAGTGGTGATGGCAAGGCGAACCAGTATTTCCTGCGCGGCTTCAACCTGGATCACGGCACGGATTTCGCCACGCGCGTCGATGGCATTCCGGTCAACATGCCCACGCATGCGCACGGCCAGGGTTACAGCGATCTGAATTTCCTGATCCCCGAATTGATCGACCGCGTGGAATACAAGAAGGGAACCTACTACGCGGACGAGGGCAACTTCTCTGCCGCAGGCGCGGCAGATATCCGCTACCGACGCGCGCTCGACCAGCCTCGGCTGATCTCGCTGGCGGGCGGCCAGGATGGCTACCAGCGCGCCTTGCTGGCGACCTATTCGAAGTTGGCAAGTGGGGACCTCATTTTTGGCGCGGAGTACTCCAGGAATGATGGTCCGTGGAATATTGCCGAGGCCTACAGAAAGCTCAGCGGTGTCATCAAGTTCACGCGCGGTGACGCGACCCGGGGTTTCGATCTCACGGCGATGGGATATGACGGACACTGGCGCTCGACCGACCAGATCCCATTGCGCGCGGTTGCGTCTGGCATGGTGTCTCGCTTCGGCGCCATCGACCCGACGGACGGCGGCCGCACTCACCGCTACAGCCTGTCAGCCGGCTTCTGGCAAGTCCTGGGTCCGGGTCTGATCAGGGCAAATGTGTACGGCGTCGACTATGGACTGGACCTCTTGTCCAACTTCACCTACGACACCGATCCCATCCACGGAGATCAGTTTGAGCAATTCGACCAGCGTCGGATATTCGGTGGCGATTTGTCTTACAGCCAGCCGTTGGCGCTGTTTGGGCACGAAGCTACTCTCAAATCCGGGCTGCAGATCAGATTCGACGATATCAGCCCGGTCGGCCTGTACCGGACGCAGGCTCGCGTTCGTTACGCCACGATACGGCAGGACCACGTCACGCAGAGCAGTTACTCGGCGTATCTCAGTGGCGACATACACTGGGCACCCTGGTTTCAAAGTGAGCTCGGTGCGCGCATCGATGCCTTCAGCTTCGACGTACGCAGCAACCTCGCCGCCAACTCCGGCACCAGCAACGCTGCCATCGCGAGCCCAAAGCTGACTCTGATCTTTGGCCCCTGGAGGAAAACCGAGTATTTCCTCAACTTCGGCACGGGTTTTCACAGCAACGACGGGCGCGGAACGACAATTACCGTCGATCCCAATGACGGCGTCACCCCGGTCAGGAAGGTTGATCCGCTGGTGCGTGCCGTTGGCGCAGAGCTGGGCCTGCGGACGGCACTGGTGCCGAAAGTCCAGCTGGCCTGCTCGGCATGGGCGCTCAAGCTGGATTCCGAACTGCTGTTTACCGGAGATGGCGGCACCACTGAGCCGAGTCGCGCTACCCGACGCAGTGGAATTGAGCTCGGCGTGTACTACTCACCCATCTCTGCTGTCGTGCTTGACTCGGACATCGCCTGGTCACACGCGCGTTTCAGCCAATCTGATCCGGCTGGCGATCGAATCCCGAATGCCATCGAAGCAGTCATGTCGCTTGGATTGACCTACAATCATGCAACGGGATACTTCGGTGGCGCGCGGCTACGCTATTTTGGCCCGGCACCGTTGATTGAAGACAACAGTGTGCGATCCAGGGCAACCATGCTCGTGAATGCCGAAGCGGGCTACCACGTCAATCACTCGACCAGCATCCTGGTGACGGTATTCAATCTCTTCAATCGAAGCGACAATGACATCACTTATTACTACGCCTCACAGCTGCCTGGGGAACCCGAGCCCGTTTTGGATATTCACTTTCATCCGGTCGAGCCGCGCACTGTGCGCCTGGCGTTGACCTTGCGTCGTTGATAAAGCGGAACCAACCCAATGCGCGTGACATTCCCGGTGACAACGTTTCCTGCTCGCCTTGCCTGCCTCTGCTTGCTGGCCTGGGCTGCTCAGTGGGTCGTTGGCGCGGCTGAGGCGAAGTCCTCAGGCGATCCTGTGGTCGCCCGATCTCCGGATGGACGCCTTGCAATCGAGCTCTACACACGCGCCGCGTCCGGCGCGCCGGGCCAGCTTCAATATCGGGTGACCATGGTGGACCATGCCGTCATCGAAGCCTCGAATCTGGGTGTGCGTCTGAAGGACGGCATGGAGCTCGGTCGCAACAGCGAGGTATTGGATTCCACGTCGGTCAGGATCGACACCTCGTTCGACCAGTTTCCCGGCAAGCGGCGACATGTCATCGATCGCGGAACCGAAACCATAGTCACGCTGCGTGAGCGCGGCACCAATCCCCGGAAATGGCAGCTGGTGGTGCGGGCCTATGACGATGGTGTAGCGCTGCGGTACCGGTTCCCCAAACAGCCGGGCTGGTCGAGTCTGGAACTGGCCGAGGAACGCACGGAATTCGCATTCCCGGCCGGCGCCGTCGCGACGATGTTGCCGCTGGGGAGCTTCACCACTTCGCACGAGGGCCGCTACGATCGGCGGCGCGTGCATGACATTGCGGCTAACCAGTTGTTGGCGTTGCCGCTGCTGGTGGAACTGCCGGGCACCGGTTGGGCCGCTGTTCTCGAGGCGAACCTCACGGATTACGCTGGCCTGTACCTGGCGCGCCCTGACGCACCAGACGGTGCATTGACCAGCCGGCTTTCGCCCCATCCGGGCGAGACGGATATTGCCGTGCGGGCAGCGCTGCCACATGACTCGCCCTGGCGGCTGATACTTGTCGGCTCCGATGCGCGCCAGCTGCTCGAATCGGACACCGTGCTCAAGCTCAATGCGCCGAGCACAATCGCAGACACTTCCTGGATCAAGCCTGGCAAGACCACGTTTCCGTGGTGGAACGACTACTACGAAACGGGCGTGCCGTTCACGATGGGCCTCAACACCGCGACAGCAAAGTACTACATCGATTTCTGCGCCGAGTACGGCATTCCGTACCACACGCTCGATGGGGTCAATGACCTGGCCTGGTATGGCGGACATATCGCACCCTATGCAGGCGCCGACATCATTCAGGGAATCGATGGGCTCGATTTCAGGGAAGTCATCCACTACGCGCGGCAGAAGGGCGTTCGCATCCGGCTGTGGATGCACTGGCAGGCGGCACAGCAGCACATGGCCCAGGCGTTTCCGCTGTATCGCAAGTGGGGAATCGAAGGAGTGATGATCGACTTCATGGACCGCGACGACCAGGAAATGGTCAATTTCCAGCGGCAGCTGTTGCAACTTGCGGCCGCCAATCATCTGACCGTGAACTTTCACGGCGTCGCCGCGCCGACCGGGCTCGAGCGCACCTTTCCGAACCTGCTCAACAGTGAGGGCGTGCGCAATCTCGAGTACGACAAATGGGACGAGGACGGCGTGACGCCGGAGCACGATGTCACGGTGCCCCTTACGCGCATGCTCGCCGGGCCGACGGACTATCACCAGGGCACACTCCGCGGCGTGCCGCTCGAACAGTTCAAGCCGCGGGTCACGGCGCCGGTGGTGATCGGCACGCCCAGCCGGATGCTGGCCACGTACGTCGTGCTGCAGAATCATATGTCGATGATGGCCGACTATCCGTCTGCCTATCGCGGGCATCCGCTCACACGCGTCATGGCCGCGATTCCCTCAACCTGGGACGATACGCGGGCGCTGGCTGCCCAGGTTGGCGAAGAAATCGTCATCGCGCGCCGCAGCGGGCACGAGTGGTGGATAGGTGCGATGACCGATCGGCATGCGCGGGATGAGAAGCTCCCGCTCTCATTCCTGCCGCCCGGAAAATTCCGGGCGGAGATCTACCAGGATGACCTGGCCGCGACCTATGGCTTCAGGCACGAGACACGCGCCGTGACCTCAAGCGACGAGCTCGACCTGCAGCTCGCCGAATCCGGTGGCGCCCTTGTCAGGCTGGCGCCGGCTGGCAGCGGCAATTGAATTGCGCACCCGATGCGCGGATGATCACCCGGTGGCGTGAAGGCGAGTTTGACTGACGAGGGGGAACAAATGAGAGGATTGGCATTCACCGTCACCGCTGCGCTGGCGCTGGCCGGGTGCAGCGTCTATTCGCCCGATGCCGGACATGAGGTGGTGCTGATCGAGAAGCCGTGGTTCTTCGGGCACGGCGGCGTCGACGCGGAGTCTGTCAAGACGGGCCGCACCTTCGCAGCCATCACCACCGACGGCATCGACGTCTACATGCAACCGCAGAAATTCGACGTCGAACTGCCTGACACGATGACCTCGGACGGCGTGCCGATTACGTTCCACGCCATCACCGTCATGCAGGTGACGGATTCGGTCTCGCTGATCCGCAGCTTTGGCCCGAACTGGTATCTCAACAATCTCGAGGAGCCGTTCAAGACGATGGTGCGCCAGGCCGTGCGCAAGCGCGGCATGAATGAGACCGCCATCAGCACGACTGCGCTTGATGCCATCGACGCTGAGATCCGCGAGGCCCTGGTCACATTCATCAAGGACAAGGGGCTGCCGGTGCAACTCGTCACGATGACAGTCGGCCGGGCAAATCCGCCGGATGCCATCAAGAACCAGCGCATCGAGACGGCGGCGCAGGAGCAGCGCGTGCAGACCGAGAAGCAGATCAAGCTGGCCGAGGATCAGCGCAAGATGGCTGAGGAATCCCGCGCGACTGCTGACAACGCCTATCGGCAGGCCATCGGATTGTCGCCCGAACAGTACGTGCAGCTAAAGCGCATCGAGATGGAAGCCAGGGTGTGCGCGGATGGCAAATGCACGTTCATCGAAAATGGCGGCGCCATGCCGTCATTCAACGTGCGGTGAGCCGCTGGCGATTGCACGACTCGGCGCGGGTTCTTTTCACAGCTTTCTCACACCGTCCTTCCTAGCATTCCAGGCTCGACTCCTGCCGTGGAGGTGCCTGCGATGGACGCTGTCTACCTGCTGATCCTGCTTGCCATTTATGGCCTGACGCACGCTCTGGTGCTGGCCCTCGGACGCCTGGGAGACAAGGCATGAGCGCCATGCTCTGGCTCAGCGGCTTGTTGGCGCTCTTCCTGTTCGGATACCTGCTCTATGCATTAATCCGCGCGGAGAAATTCTGATGAACGCCGCCGTGAATTTCTATCTGTTGCTGGCAACCGTGCTGGGACTTGCCCTGTTGTGCGTCAAGCCGCTCGGCAGCTACATGGCCGACGTCATGGAAGGGCGAGCGCCTCTGGCCCAGCGGCTGGGCGGGCGGTTCGAGCACTTCCTGTATCGCCTGAGTGGCGTCGATGCCAGCAAGGAGATGTCCTGGAAGCAGTACGCGATCGCCCTGCTGCTTTTCAACCTGCTGGGCGCGCTCATCGTCTACGCGCTGCAGCGCCTGCAACTGTTCCTGCCGCTGAACCCACAGAAGTTGAGTGCCGTCAGCCCAGATTCTTCGTTCAACACGGCCGTCAGCTTCATCACCAATACGAACTGGCAGGGCTACTCGGGCGAGTCGACCATGGGCTACCTGGTACAGATGGCGGGGCTGGCCGTGCAGAATTTCCTGTCCGCCGCCACCGGCATCGCAGTCGCGATCGCGCTGATCCGCGGCTTCGCGCGCCACACGGTGCAGGTGATCGGCAATTTCTGGGTGGACGTCACCCGCTCGACCCTTTACATCCTGTTGCCGCTGGCAGCCGTACTCGCGCTCATTCTGGTCAGCCAGGGCGTGATCCAGAATTTCGACGGCTACAAGGACGTTCACACCATCACTGCAACGACGCAGACATTGCCGATGGGTCCCGTGGCGTCGCAGGAGGCGATCAAGGAACTCGGCACCAACGGCGGCGGGTAACTCAACGCCAACTCCGCGCACCCCTT
>PMNQ01000272.1 GCA_003162555.1 Gammaproteobacteria bacterium
CCGCGCACCGACCGCGAGCACCACGATTGGCTGCTGCAGAATTCAGACGGCACACCGCGCCGCATCAGCTACTGGAATTCAAATTACCTGTGCCCGGCTTACGGGGCGGTACAGGAAGACGCGGCAGCATTCGTGCGCAAGGCGCTCGGCGAGTGGGGGTTCGACGGCCTGAAGATCGACGGCCAGCATCTCAATGCCGCACCGCCCTGCTTCAACAAGGCGCACGGACACGCGACGCCCGAAGAGGCCGCCGAACAGGTGCCGGCGTTCTTCCGCGCCGTGTGGAATGCCGCACAGCAGACCCGCCCGGGCGCGGTGATCGAAATCTGTCCCTGCGGAACCGGCTATTCATTCTTCACGATGCCCTACCTCAACATGACGGTGGCATCGGATCCCGAGAGTTCCTGGCAGGTGCGGCTCAAGGGCAAAACGCTCAAGGCGCTGCTGGGCGACAAGAGCGCCTACTTCGGCGATTTCGTCGAGCTCAGCGATGGCGCCACGGACTTCGCCTCGAGCTTTGGCGTGGGCGGCATTATCGGCAGCAACTTCGCCTGGCCGGGCGCGCCGGGCAAGAAGGATCCGAAGCTGTTACTGACGCCCGAGCGCGAGGCGCTGTGGGGCAAGTGGCTGAAGTTGTTCCAGCAGCATCGTCTGATTGACGGCGAATACCTCGGCACGCTCTACGACATCGGCTTCGATGTGCCCGAGACGCACGTGATCGCGAAGGGCCAGGCGATGTACTACGCGTTCTATGCCAAGGAATACCACGGCCCTGTCGAGCTGCGCGGCCTGCGTCCGGGCCGCTACCACGTGCGCGACTACGTCAACGGCCGTGACCTGGGTGTCGTGAACGCGCCCGATGCGAAGCTCGCGGTGGACTTCGGGCACTCGCTGCTCATCGAAGTGAGGCCTTAGGGCCTTTACAGCCTCAGGGGCTGGACGTTGCGGCCTGCGCAGGCTTCCAGGCCGCCACGAACCAGCGCTCAGCGTTGGCGCTGTAAATCCTGCGGAGCACGCCGCGCGGCAATGCCAGCCCGCGCACCGGCTCGTCGAGTGCCGGCACGTGCTGGATTGCATCGGTGGCCAGGTACTGCCAATCTTGCAACCATACCTCATGCGCTTCCTTGCGGACGTCCGCCGCTAGCGCGCCCGCCTCCTGCGTCAGATCCGTGCCATAGAGCAGCCGGTCCTGGTAACGGATAAAGAAGCGCCGCACCTTGCGGCGATCGCGGTTCGACTGGTACTGCACCTGGCCCATGCGCGCCGCCAGATCGACGACGGCGTGCGGATGTTTGTCGAGGAATTTCGCCAGTTCATCGACACTCCATTCCAGGCTCGCCATGTGCGCACCCATGAAGCGCAGCTCCGGGTTGCGCTCGAGCATTCGATCGCGCGCCGCCATCTGCTGCTCGTAGCTCGGCAACTCCGGATGCAGGTACATGTGGTATTGCGGGTGGTCGCGAAAATACTCGCGGTCATTGTTGACCGTCATATCCGCGAGCGGCAGCCAGCAGTTGCGCGGCTCACCCTGATGACCGACCAGCACCAGTCCACGCTCGCGCACATGCGCGAAGATGGGATCGAACTTCGGGTCGTCGATCATCACCAGCCGTCCGTCGCGATCGCGAAACTCCATGCCGATGTTCTTCCACACCTTCACGCCGACGGCACCGGCGGCAAAGTCCACGTCCAGTTGCCGCAATACGCGTTGTTGCCAGTCGGCGTCGTCCCAGCCCCGCATTTCGAAGGCCGTGACCCACGTCAGGGTCTGCGGGTACGCCGCCACCAGGCTCGTCGCGATCGTTCGCTGCGCGGCGAGCGCGGGAAAATCCGGATAGTCGACGTTGATGGTGATGAGCCGGAAGCCGTCGGCCTGCGCCTGCCTGATCAGCGCCGGATCGGAACTGTTGATGTGCACGTGCACATCAATCTTCGGAAGTGCGGCGAATTCGGCGAGCGGATCNNGCGAAGCCCAGGCTGCACAACACGCCCAGCAGGCAGCAAAGGGATTTGCCAAGTGTCATGAATTGTTCTCCTTTGCTCGCTCGCGCGCCTGTACACGCAGGCGCGCGATGGCCGTGTCGCGCAGCGGCTGGCCCGAGCAGCGCGCCGCGTACAGCGCAGCGCCCAGCACCGGCGGGAGCGCCGGAGTTTCCAGTTGATAGTGTGCGTGGTGCGCGAGCAGCGCCGCGGCGAAGGGACGCCGCAGCAGTTCGCCGGCATGATCGAACACGCCACCTGAGTGCGACACGGGCACCGCCTCACTCGCACCGAATCCGAGCTGGCGGCGCGTGGCCTCCACAAGGCCGGCCAGTTTCGCGGCGGCGTCATCGNNGCCCGCATTCGCCGCTTCCTGCACCAGCCGCGCGAGCTGCGCGATGCGCACTCGATCGCTCGCCAGGCGTGTGTAAATGTGCCCGCACAGATCCAGATCCGCCGCCAGCCCCAGCGATGATTTCATCAGCTCATGCAACGGACCGCGCGGCGCACGCCCATCGCTCATGCGCGAAAACAGATTCAGCCCCCGAATGGCGAGCCAGTAGGCCGAGCCCTCGTCGCTGAACAGCTCGCCCCAACCGCCGCAGCGTGCACTGCGGCCGTCGCGCTCGCCGTAGCAGATGGAGCCGGTTCCGGCCACGACACTGATGCCGTCGCGGCACATCAGCGAGCCGGCCCAGCCGCACACCATGTCGTTGCCGCAGCGATAGCGCGTGCCCTGCAGGCAGGCGGCAGGCAGGCGATCGAGCGCGTCGCCGACCGTTGAATCCTCACCGTACCCCGGCAGACCGAAGTAGGCGAACTCGAGCTCCGATGCGGCCGCGCCGGCGCTCTGCAGCACCGCGGCCACCGCCGCGGCCAGCACTGCGCCGGTCGCCTCGAGTCCGCTGGCAAAATAATAGGCGCCGGACGCCACGTGCGTGGCGCGGATGTTGCCGTCGCGATCGATCAGCACCAGCGCGGTCTTCGTGCCGCCACCGTCGACGCCGAGGAACATCAGCAGCTCGCCGCTGGCAAGGCGTGGACCTGCACGCCGCTGACGACGCGGCTCACGGTGCCCGAAGCACTGGGTTGATCGGGCGTGTTGCCCACCGCGAATGCGCGATGCAAGGCGTATAGCTGCGCGCACAGTGCGTAGGGAAATGCCAGCACGCCATCGTCCGCATCGGCCAGCTGCGCAATCAACAGGTGATCGCCGTCCATGGCCGCATCCCCTGCCCGCGCGGTCAGCGCTACGACGCGCCCGGCGCGTGCGTCGGCGCGCAGCTCGCGCAGCAGGTCGAGATCATAGGCGCGGGCATAGGGATCGTTGGCGAGCAGCACAAACACCAGTGTATCGCTGTTTATGATCGTCTTGGGTCCATGACGAAATCCGAGTGGCGAATCATGCACCGCGACGACGGCGCCGTCGGTGAGTTCGAGCAACTTCAGCGCCGCCTCGCGCGCCAGCGCCCTGAGGCTGTTGCTGCCCAGGAATACGACACGCGAGAATTTTTCGGCGGCGAGCTGGCGCAGTGCCGCGTTGTGCGTGGCCAGCAGCTCACGCGCAGCCGCGGCCAGCTTGTCGACGCCCGGCGGCGGCGCGCGCAGCCCGCTGAACACGAGCCAGGCGGCCAGCATCATCGAGGTGAAACTCGAGGTCATCGCAAAACCCATATCGTGCGTCTCCGGCGGCAGCAGCACCGCCAGACTCCGCGGCCGGTCGCGGCAACGCAGATACAGGGTGCCCTGAGCGTTGCACGTGAACACGAGCTGGTGGCAGTCCGTCAGCAGCTGCTCCGCCAGCTCAACCGCGGCGACACTCTCCGGACTGCTGCCGGAACGGCCGAAGGAAACGAGCAGCGTCGGCACCCCGGGCTGCAGGTACAGGCGCGGCCCAGACAGCAGATCGGTGGTGGCGATAGCTTCGACGCGCACCCCAAGCTGCTGCATCAGGATCGGCGCCAGGCATTCGCCAATGAATGCCGAGCTGCCCGCACCAGTGAGGATCACGCGCAGCCTGGGGTTCGCCAGCAATGGGGTCAGGAATGCGCTGATGGCATCGCGCTGCTCCTGCAGAAGGGCCGCAGTGTGGATCCAGCACTCGGGCTGCTGCTGGATTTCGCGTGCGGTGTGCAGTCCGCCGGCACGCTGCAACGCGGACTCGTCGATGTCCAGATATTTCATCGCTTCAATCCCACCCGCCGCCGCAGGCGGCGCCGTACTGCTGCAGCACCTGGTCAATGTGATACAGCACCAGGTCGCGTGCGCTGGCCTTGAGGTTCCCAGCGCGCACCGCGGCGTACTGCAGCGGCAGATACTGGCTGAGCAGCGTCAAGGGCGGAGGATTCGCCTCAAGACTTGCCAGGAGCTTTGCCAGTGCACGCTCGACCGCGGGCACGGGCCAGTAGTAACGCAGCCGGTCGCTGAGACTGTACTGCTGGTCCAGCAACAGCTGCGCGCCAGTGGAGTGGTAATACTTTTGCCAGTGGCGGGGATCCGCGTCCATCGCGGCCAGCACGGCCTCGCGCAACCCCGAGCGCTGCGTGGCCGGCAGCCATTCCGCCTCGATTTGCGCCAGCGCCCACAACACTTCGCGCAGCGCGAAGGTCAGGGCCGGCCCCACTTTCAGGATGGCGAAATGTGCGTGCACCAGCGCGGCCAGGTTGGCGGCAGTCTGGTAGTCGGTTGAGTGCGCCTCGTACACCATGGATGGTTGCGCGGCGATCACGGAACTGAGTGCGGCTGCGCGCTCAGGCACAAAATCGATGACGTGGTGGTGATCGAACTCCACGCCGGGCTGCACGACCAGCGCCACGACCCGCGGCCAGGCCGCGCTGAGCCCTGCGGCGGCAAACGCGTTGGCGTGTGCGGCGATCGTCGCCACCGCCGCGGCCGCGGCCGTCGGCCGCAGCTCCGCGAGCGATTCCTGCGCGCCGCCGGGCACCGGCACTTCGGTGCCTACTACGTAGACGGGGGCCTCACCGCCGACGTTTTGCCACGTGCTCTCTGCAACGCGGCACAAGCGGGCTGCGCGCTCCGCGACTAGTTCATCGCCGAGCTGCGGCGGATCGCCGCCACAAGACATCGAGCAATCCAGATGGAGCTTGCGGAATCCCGCCGCCACGTAATCCGCCAGCAGTTGTTCCGAGCGGCGCATCGCCTCTTCAGCGCTCAAGTGCTGCCAGCAATTGGGACCGAGGTGATCGCCGCCCAGCAACACGCGCGCCGGCGGGAGACCAACGCGCGCGGCGATCTCGCGCACGAAGCGGGCAAAATCGGCCGGCCGCATGCCGGTGTAACCGCCATCCTGATTGACCTGGTTCGAGGTCGCCTCGATCAGCACCGGGCCGGCATGGCGCAGCGCACGCCGCAGCGCGGCCTCGATGACCAGCGGGTGCGCGGAGCACACCGAATAGATGCCGCGCGATTCCCCCGCCTTGTGCCGCGCGATGATGTCGAGAAGCGGCTTCACGCGATGATCACCTCGACACCGATGCGTGCCAGTTCATCGCGCGTGTCGCTGGCAATGCCGGCGTCGGTGACCACCCGTGCGATGCCCTGCGGTTCGAGAATCTTGTGCAGGCAGATGCGCCCGAACTTCGACGAATCGGCCACCAGGATGATCTCGCTCGCCGCCCGGCACATCAGCCGGTTGAGCAGCGCCTCGGGCTCGTAGTGCGTCGTGATGCCCTTCTCGGTGTGGAAGCCGTCGGCGGCCAGGAACAGCTTGTCGACGTGCAGGCCTTCGAGCGCGCGTTCGGTCTGCGTGCCATAGAAAGACAGGTTCTTCCGTCGCAGCGTGCCACCGAGGAACACCAGCTGCACGGCCTCGCGTGCGGCGAGCTCGTTCATGATCCCGACATCATTGGTTACGACAACCAGCGCATCGGCGCTGTTCAAGTGGCGCGCGACCTGCAGCGTGGTCGTGCCTGAATCCAGCAGCACCGATTCGCCCGCGCCGATCAGCGCCGCTGCCGCGCGGCCGATGCGCACTTTCTCATCCGCAAAGCGGCGACGCTTCACGTCGACCGCTTCCTCGATCGGCGACAGCGCGCCCAGCCGCAGCAACGCGCCGCCGGGCGAGCGTGTGCACACGCCCTTCGCATCGAGGAAGTTCAGGTCCTTGCGCAGCGTCTGCGTCGACACGCCGAACATGTCGGCGAGCGCAGGGATCTGCACGCTGTTGTGCTCGCGCAGCAACGCCACGATTCGCTCGCGGCGGCTGCTGGTATCCCGCCGTACGATCATGTCGAGGCGACCCCCGGCACAGCTGCAGGTTCAGGCTCGATCGCGAGCAACACCGCCGCGGCCAGCGCCAGCGCAATGCCAGCGACCTTGGTGCCGGTAGGCACCGCACCCAGCAGCAGGATCGAGATGACCGCTGTGATCAGCGGGGCCCCGGCGTTCGTCAACGGCGAGACCACGATCGCCTTGCCGTAGCGAAACGCGTAAACGAGGCAGAGCGCACCGACAGAATTGAGCATCTGGATCGCCGCGGCCAGCCAGGGCCCATCCGGCCCCCAGTTGATCGGCACTGAAAAGTCGGTCATCCAGATTGCCACTGGCATCAGCAACAGGCCGGTGACCATCATGTAGAAGAAAATGCTCTCGGCGTCCATCGTTGCGTTGGCGAGCTTCATGAAGAAGCCCTGCACTCCCCAGGCGATCAGCACTCCGAGCGCCGCCAGGAACCACCATTGGCCAAGCCCGCCCGCGTCCGGCCCATTCGCATAGTCGAACAGTGGCAGCGAACAGAGCGCGAGCAGTATGCCGAGCGCGCCGAGCTTGCCGGTGCGTTCGCTCAGCAAAGCGAGCGACATCACGATCGTGACCAACGGCGACAGCGAAATGACCGGGAAGATCAGGTAGGCCGGCCCGGTGCGCACGGCGTGAAACAGCAGCATCTGCCCGCCCGCCCCGAGCAGGCCGATCAGCGATCCATACAACAATGACCGGGCATCACGCTGCAGCCGCCAACCCACGCGACGCAACGCGTACAGCGACGGGGGGATCATCGTCAGCGCCCAGACGCAATAAATCAGTGTTTCGGGAAAGCCATGGTTGGCCGGCAGGCCCGTGAATGCACCCCAGACAC
>PMNQ01000200.1 GCA_003162555.1 Gammaproteobacteria bacterium
AGGCGATCCTTGACCTCTTCCCACAGCGCCGCGCCGCGCAGCGCCTGCTCCACTTCCTCGGCGAGCCGCACGCGCGAACGGAGCCCACGCACGCGCAGACCGTAGGCCACATTCTCGAAGATCGATTTCGGAAAAGGATTCGGCTTCTGGAACACCATGCCGATGCGCATGCGCACTTCCATCGGATCCACGCCCCGCGACACCAGGTTGATGTTCTCCGGATACAACTCGATGCTGCCCTCGTAGCGCGTCAGCGGCGTGAGGTCATGCATGCGGTTGAAGCAGCGCAGGANNGAGTTGACAGCCGACGCCCGGCGCGCCTCATCCACGGTCACCTGCACCGCGCCGCGACCGCTCTCGCGCACCGGGATGATGCCGGTATCGGTGTCCGTTGCCGGCATCAGGCTGGATGATTTCACTTCACTATTCATGTTTCACCAGTTGATCTTCTTCCGGAAGCGGTAACGCACATAGATGGCCACACCGTTCATCAGCAGCGTCATGCACAACAGGATGGCGCCGGCCGCGGCCGCATTGACCTGGAAGGCCTGGTCCGGGCGCGACAGCCAGTTGAACATCTGGATGGGCATGACAGTAAACGGATCATTCAGCCAGGCGAAGGACACGAACGGAAATTCCGCGTGCACCGGCGGACTCGGCAGCAAGGCGATGAACGCCAGCGCACCGATGGTGATGATTGGCGCGGTCTCGCCAATGGCGCGCGACAGACCAATGATCATGCCGGTGAGGATGCCGCCGGTCGAATACGGCAACACGTGGTGCGCGGTCACTTCCCAATGCGTCGCGCCAAGCGCGTAGGCCGCCTCGCGGATCGCGCGTGGCACGGCCCGCAAGGCCTCGCGCGTCGCGACGATGACAATCGGCAGGATCAGCAGCGCCAACGTCAGGCCGGCCGCAGCAATGCTCTCCCCCAGTCCGAACTTGTAGACAAACAGGCCGAGCGCCAGCAGGCCATAGATGATCGACGGCACGCCAGCCAGGTTGGTCACATTGATTTCTATGATCGCGGTCAGCCAGTTCTTCGGCGCGTATTCCTCGAGATAGATTGCGGCGGCGACACCGATCGGCATGGCCACTGCGACGGTTACCAGCATGACCAGGCAGGTGCCCACCCAGGCCGACAAAATACCGGCGCGCCCCGCATTGCGCGACGGGAAATTCGTGAAGAAATCCCAGCCGAAGCGGCCGGCGCCGTCGTGCACCAGCTTCGCAAACAGCAGCGCGAGCGTCAGCAGCGAGGCAAACAGGATCGCCATACCCACCAGCACGAAGGCCTGGTCGAACAGCTTGCGACGCCGCACCGACTGCTCGATCTTCTGGTCCACGACCCGGGAAGCGCTCATCAGTAGACTTCCCGGAAGCGGCGGGTGAGAAAGAATCCGGCGATATTGAACAGCAGCGTGGTGATCATCAGCACCAGACCAGCGGCGAAGATCGACTGGTAACCGACGCTGCCGTGCGGCAGATCGCCCAGGCTCACCTGCACGATGAACGAGGTAATGGTGGCCGCGGATTCGAGCGGGTTCCAGGTCAGGTTGGGCTGCAGGCCTGCGGCCACCGCCACCACCATGGTCTCACCGATCGCGCGTGAGATGCCGAGGATNNCCCGCGCTCAGCATGTTGAAGCCCGGCAGACTGGGGATCAGCCGCTGCAGGAACGGCGTCACCACCAGCAGCGCGAAATATCCGTACACCACGGTCGGCACCGCGCCCAGCAGCTCGAGCGCCGGCTTGACCAGTTCGCGCACCTTGTAGGGCGCGAATTCGCTGAGGTAAATGGCGATGATCGTGCCGCAGGGTATGGCGAGGCACAGCGCCACGAAGGTCGTGACCAGGGTGCCGGCGACCAGCGGCATGATGCCGAAGTGCGGCTGGTCGAACATCGGCGTCCACAGCCGGTCGGTAAAGAAATCCACCAGTGAAACGTGCGCGAAGAACGGCACCGATTCGCTCACCAGGATGTAGACGATCGCCGCCGTCGTGAACACCGCCAGCAGTGCGGCCAGCAGCAGGAATGATTCGACAAAGCGGTCGCGAATCTTGCGCACACGCAGCCGCCGCTGGAGTTCCAGCATCGACGCGCCAGCGGGCGCGAAACTCATCGGAGCGGGTACATTCATTTTTTCTGGTTTACGTGCTCAGGTACACCGCTGAACCCGACGGCGGCGGGATCCGCGAGGATCCCGCCGCCTTGCTGCGCAGTGTAGCGCAGGCTGCGCCTGGCGTCAGCGCATTGCCAGGCATTGCCGGTCGTTAAAGCTTGGCTTCCCGGGACAACAGGTCCTCGACTTTAAGGCCCACCTGCGGCGTGCCGTTGAAGACCGTGCCGAGCTTGTTGTTATGAAAATGTCCGAGCGCCGTCTGGTAGGCCGCGGCGACGAACGGTACGTACTTCACTTCCTTCACATACTGGGCGCCCTGGCTCAGGTAGAACTCGACGAATTCCTTCACTTCCGGCCGCTGCGCCGCCGCCGCGTTCACGTAAATGAACAGCGGCCGCGAAAACGGGTTGTAGGTTCCGTCGAGTACGGCAGCCTCCGACGGGCCCACAGCCACGCCCTGTGCGTTCACGACCTTCACCGCTTTCATCTTGCCCTGCTGCGCCGCGTAGTAGGCGTAACCGAAATAGGCCAGCCCGTTCACGTCGGCTTCGATGCCCTGTACCAGCACGTTGTCATCTTCGCTGGCGGTGAAATCGCCGCGGCTGGACTTGGCCTTGCCGTTCACGGCTTCGGTGAAGTAATCGAAGGTGCCCGAATCGGCGCCCGGGCCAAACAGCTTCAGCGGCTGCTTGGGCCACTTCGAATTCACCTGGTCCCAGCGCGTAACCACGCCCTGCGCGGCCGGTTCCCACATCTTCTTCAGTTCGGCGATGGTCACCTGGTCGATCCAGGTTGCCTTCGGATTGACCACGACCGTCAACGCGTCATAGGCAATCGGCAGCTCGATGTACTTGATGCCGGCGGCCGCACAGGTGGCCATCTCGGCGGTCAGGATCGGACGCGAGGCGTCGGAAATATCGGTCTCGCCGTGGCAGAAGCGCTTGAAGCCGCCGCCCGTGCCCGAGATGCCGACGGTGACGTGCACCTTGCCGCGCTTGCTGATCTGGTACTCCTCGGCCACCGCCTCGGTGATCGGGAACACGGTGCTCGAACCGTCAACCTTGACGGTCTGCGCCATCGCAAGCTGCGAACCACTCATCCACGCAGCACCGGCAAGCGCCAGCACCGCCACCATTGAATTGATTTTCATGACTCCATCCTCTGATTAATACAAATTCTAGACTGCACTTGCGCTGGCGCCCATCCGCCCGCTACTGCGCAATTCCTGCTCGGCATCCTCCAGCCGGATATGGCGCACATCCTTGCCATGCACCGTATAGATCACGTACTCGCAGATGTTCTTCGCGTGATCGCCAATGCGCTCGATCGAACGCACCACCCACATGGTATCGAGCGCGCGCCGGATGGTGCGCGGATCTTCCATCATGAAGGTGATGCACTGGCGATGGATCGCTTCGTACTCTTCGTCGACCGTGCGGTCGCGCCGCGCCACCTGAAAGGCGAGATCGGCATCGAGGCGCGCAAAGGCATCGAGCGCATCGCGCACCATGGTACTGACGAGCGCGCCGATATGCCGCAGCTCGCGATAGCGCGAACGCGGACGCTCGCTGGAGGCCATGTGCGCAGCAATGGTCGCGACCTTCTCGCCCTCGTCGCCGATGCGCTCGAGGTCGGTGACCAGCTTGAGCATCATGGTGATGAAGCGCAGGTCGGAGGCGACCGGCTGCCGCCGCGCCAGCACGAGCAGGCACAGCTCGTCGATGTCGACCTCCATCTGGTTGATCTTGCGATCGAACGCGATCATGCGGGTCGCCAGCTCGGAATCACGCTCGAGCAGCGCCTTGATGCTGCCGCT
>PMNQ01000271.1 GCA_003162555.1 Gammaproteobacteria bacterium
GAACTACACGGCCGCCAAGGCCGGTGTCGCTGCACTCGCAGTAGTGTGGGCGCGCGAGCTGGCGCGTTACGGAATTCGCGTCGGCGCGATCGCACCGGGGTTTACGCACACTCCGATACTCGATGCGATGAAACCGGAGATCCTCGAAAAGATGATCGCGCCGGTGCCGGTGGGCCGCCTGGGCAAACCGGAGGAAATCGCGCACGCGGCGCGCTTCATCTTCGAAAACGACTTCTTTACCGGCCGGGTCATCGATCTTGACGGCGGCCTCAGACTCTAGAATGCGCCGCATCAATCCGGGTGACTTCGGCGGTTCCGGTCTTTATGTGTTGTGACAATTTAGTTAATAAAAACAATTAGATATATACAAATAAACGACGTTTATTGCTCGCCTAAGAATTCTTCTTGCAGTGCATACAAAGCTGCGTTATGATGCGTCCCGCAGTGACCCAGACACCCCCATTTTCCGGAGCCCTCACATGACCGACCGTACCTTTGACCCGACCGCGCTGATTGCGTCCTACCGTGATGCGCTGGCCCCCGTCCTCCACGCCCAGCAGGAAGCCATGAAGGCTTTCGAGCGCGTGGCCCGCTACCAGTACGCCGTCGCCGGCGACTACCTCGAGTGGACGCTGACGCAGGCGCAGGCCGTCCTCGCCGCCAAGAGCCCCGCCGAGCTGGCTGCCAAGCAGGCCGAGTTGGGTTCGAAGATCAGCGAGCAGATGCGCGGCCGCGTGCAGGAACTGACCACGATCACCAGTGAGTCGCAGAGCACGCTGAACCAGCTCTTCAACGAAGCGACGGCCAAGGTCGTCGAGTTGTCGAAGAAAGCTGCCTAAGGCGCTTCCCCTGACGCTGACAGAGACAGGCCCTGGGGTGGATATTCCATCCCGGGGCCTTCTGCCAATGGAAACCGCCCTGCAACCCGCCACTCCGCAACAGCCCACCGCGGAGCAAACGCCCGCCATGGGGCAACAGCTCGTGCGCGGCGTGCGCACGCAGCTTGCGACCGCGGTTCCGGGCGTCAACGATTACCTGCGTGCCTGGGCCGACTGGTCCTTAGGGCTTTCTCTCGCGCCCGAACATCAGCAGGCGCTGTTTCAATCCGCGCTCGCGTACGGCGCCGACAGCTGGCGTTTCGCGTTGCAAGCGGCGGCCGGCCAACCCACTCCGCCGGCGAACGGCGAGACAAGTTTCGTGGGCGCGGGCTGGGAGCACTGGCCCTTCAATGTCTACGCCCATGCGCACCACAACCTGAAGCAATGGAGCGGCGAGGCGCTGGGCGCCGCCGCAGGCGTGTCCAGCGAGAACGCGCAGCGTCTGGAGTTTCTGCAACGCCAGTGGCTGAATCTCGCTTCACCAGCGCACTACCTGCCGACCAACCCCGAGCTGCTCGAACAGACTCGCCGCGAGGGCGGCGCCAATCTGCTGCGCGGCGCGCAGCATTGGATCGAGGATGCCGCGCGCCTGCTAAAAGGCGGCGCCGCGCCAGGCACCGGGGCATTCCGCGTTGGCGAGCAGGTCGCGCTCACACCGGGCAAGGTGGTGTTGCGCAATGAGCTCGCGGAGCTGATCCAGTACAGCCCGCAGACCGACAACGTCTACGCCGAGCCGATCCTGATCACGCCGGCGTGGATCATGAAGTACTACATCCTCGATCTCTCGCCGCACAACTCGCTGGTCAATTATCTGGTTGGCCAGGGCCACACCGTATTCATGCTCTCGTGGAAGAACCCGACCGCGCTGGATCGCGATCTGGCCATGGACGACTACGTGCGGCTCGGATTCCGGGCCGCGCTCGACGCCGTGCAGTCGATCGTGCCCGGCCGGGGCGTACATGCCGTCGGTTACTGCATCGGCGGCACACTGCTGACGATCGCCGCGGCGGCGCTCGCGCGCGAGGGCGACACCCGCATCGCCTCGATGACGCTGTTTGCCGCGCAGACCGATTTCAGCGCGCCCGGCGAGCTGTCGATTTTCATCTCGCCCGACCAGCTCGCCACACTCGAGGCGCAGATGCAGCGCGACGGCGTGCTCACCAGCGAGAGCATGGGCGCAGCCTTTGCGCTGCTGCGCAGCAGCGAACTGATCTGGGCGCCGGCCGTGAACCAGTACCTGCGCGGACAGCGCGCGCCGCTCAATGATCTGATGGCCTGGAATGCGGACGGCACACGCATGCCCTGCCGCATGCACAGCGAATACCTGGAGCGCCTGTACCTGCGCAACGAGCTGGCCGCTGGCACATTCACCGTCGACGGTCAGCCGATTGACCTGAAGCAGCTCACCATGCCGATGTTCGTGGTCGGCACCGAGACCGATCACGTCGCGCCGTGGCGCTCCGCGTTCAAGACGCGCTCGCTGACGCGCTCAAGTGACTACAGTTTCGTGCTCACCAGCGGCGGCCACAACGCGGGCATCATCAGCGGCCCGGTGAATCCCAAGCGCCGTCATCGCATATTCCGCTGGGACGACGCCACCACGGCAGTCAGTCCCGAACAGTTCATGGAGTCCGCGCAGTTGCAGGCGGGTTCGTGGTGGCCGACCTGGCAGCAGTGGCTGGTGGCCCATTCCTCGGCAGAGCGCGTGGCTCCGCCACCGCGCGGAAATTCCAGCGCCGGCTACGTGCCGCTCGCTGACGCGCCCGGCGGTTACGTGCGCGGCTGAACCGCGCGCGTTCTTACGCGCGTACTTAACTAGGCCAACAACGCGGCCGCTTCGGTCAGCGACTTGTCGAAGATCGCCACCAGCTTGTCGACCTCGGCGCGCGTGATGATCAGCGGCGGACAGATCACGATCGAATCGCGCACCGCGCGCACCATCAGTCCGTTGGCGATGCAGCGATCGCGCACGATCGGACCCGCTTTGCCCTCCTTGTCGCCGAAGCGCAGATTCGTGCCGGCCTGGCGGACGATCTCGATCGCGCCGATCAGTCCGAGCGAACGCGCCTCGCCGACGATCGCGTGCGAACGGAGCTTCTGCAGTCCGGCGTTGAAGTACGGGCCGATATCCTCGGCGACGCGCTTGACCAGGCCCTCGCGCTCGATGATCTCGATGTTGCGCAGTGCGACCGCCGCGCAGGTCGGATGGCCCGAGTAGGTGAAGCCGTGGAAGAACTCGCTGTCCTTGTCGCGCAGCAGCCCGATGATCTCTTGCGAGACCACCGTGGCGGAGATCGGCAGGTAGCCCGACGAGAGGCCCTTGGCCATCGTGATCAGGTCAGGATCGAGCCCGAAGTGCTGGAAGCCGAACCACCGTCCCAGCCGCCCGAAGCCGCAGATCACCTCATCGCACACCAGCAGCACGCCGTATTTCTTGCAGATCGCGCCGATCCGCTCCCAGTAGGCGCGCGGCGGGATGATCACGCCGCCCGCGCCCTGCACCGGCTCGCCGATAAATGCGGCGACCTTGTCGGGCCCGAGCTGGAGGATGCGCTCTTCGAGCGCGTTCGCCGCGCGTTCCGCAAAGGCGTCTTCAGTCTCGCTGAAACCCTCGCCGAAATGATAGGGCTGCATGATGTGCTCGATGCCCGGAATCGGCAGGTCGCCCTGCGCATGCATGAGCTTCATGCCGCCAAGGCTGGTGCCGGCCACGGTCGAGCCGTGGTAGGCATTCCAGCGGCTGATGAAGATCTTGCGCTGCGGCTGCCCGCGCAGATCCCAGTAATGACGCACCAGACGGAATGCGGTGTCGTTGGCCTCCGAGCCGGAGCTGCTGAAAAATACGTGCTGCAGACGGCCGCCGGTGATTGCGGCAATCTTGGTAGCAAGTTCGACGGTAGGAGCAGTCGCGGTGCGAAAAAACGTGTTGTAGAACGGCAGCCGCAACATCTGCTCGCGCGCCACATCGGCGAGCTCAGCGCGCCCGTAGCCAACGTTGACGCACCACAGCCCGGCCATGCCATCGAGGATCGTGTTGCCGTCGGCATCATGGATGAAACAGCCTTCCGCATGCGTGATGATGCGGCTCCCGCCGATCTGCTGCATCAGCCGGTAGTTCTGCTGCGCCGGCAGATGGTGCGCGATATCGAGCTCGCGCAGGCGCGCCGTGGTTGTCGGGGCCTTGGTGGTGGTCATGATGAACGCCTTTGTTGTTGACGCGCTTCAGCGTCGTTGCAGCCAGTAAGCGATCGCCTGCGGCAGCTCGCGCTGCGAGCGGCCGCTGACATACATGCCGATGTGCCCGACGTCCATGCCAAGCGCCATGTAGTCGGCGGTGCCGACCAGCGGTTCGAGCGCAATCGAGGCGGCCGGCGGCACCAGGTGATCCTGCTTGCCATAGATATTCAGCACCGCCTGGCGGATGTTCTTCAGATCCACCTTGCGGCCGCCGATCTCGAGCGTGCCCTTCAGCAGCCGGTTCTCCTGGAAAAACCAGCGCATGAATTCTCGGAACGCCGCGCCGGCCTGGTCGGGGCTGTCGAAAATCCATTTCTCCATGCGCATGAAATTGTCCATCTGCGCCTGGTCGCCTTCAGCATCCAGCAGGTTCACGTATTTCTGCTGCAGCAGGCGGAACGGCATCAGCGACAGGTATGCGGCGTTGAGCACTTCGCCCGGCACCACGCCGTGCGCGGCCACCAGCGCATCGGCATCGATGCTCTGCGCCCAGCGTGACAGGAGATTGTCCGGCGTCTGGAAATCGACCGGCGTCACCATCGTGATGAGATTGCGCACGCGCTCGGGATGGAGTGCGGCATAGCAGAGGCTGAAGGTGCCGCCCTGGCACACGCCCAGCAGCGTGGTCGAGGGAATCTGGTGCCTTTGCAGTACCACATCCAATGCACGATGCAGATAGCCATTGATGTAATCGTTCAGATCGGTGAAACGGTCGGCACCGTCGGGATAGCCCCAGTCGATCAGATACACGTCGATGCCGAGTTCGAGCAGCCGGCGGATCAGCGAACGGTCGGGCTGCAGATCCATCATGTACGGGCGGTTGACCAGCGCGTACACGATCAGCACCGGCGGCAGATTCGCGCTCGGCGCGATCGGCCGATAGTGGTACAGCGTCAGCTTGTCTTCGTGATGGATCGCGTCCTTTTCCGAGCAGCCAAAGCTGACGTCGGCCGCGGCCTGCAGCGAGCGCAGCGTTGCGGCCATGCGGCCCGGCAGCTCGCCGAGCTCATCGAGCGCGGCCGCCGGCGACGGCGCGGAAGTGGGCGCGTCGCTCACACTCAGGTCCGGTGCAGCGCGGCCTTCAGATCGCGCAGCTGCTGGTGAATGCTGTTGAGTTCGGCGCGCGTCGGCAGATCGAACTGCTTCGCCCATTCCTCCAGCAGTTCGCGCTGCGCCGTGCGCAGTTGGCTGCTGGCGTTGGTGAGTTCGGCTTGCGCCTGGACGAATGCCGCGCTGCGCGCGGCTTGCCCATACACGCTCTCGGCCGAGTCGACCCACAGGTCATAGATTTCCTTGAGCGAACCTACTGCGCCGCCGCTTTGGATGCGCGGTGTGATGCGTTGGGACAATTCACGTAGCGATCTGCCGATGATGTCATTCCACTGGCTGCTGACCTGCATCTGCGCCTGCGTGCTGCGTGCGGTGAGCTGCAGCAGGCGTTGCCAGGATTCCTGCTGTTCGCGCGTCGGCCCGAGCGCCGGACCTGCGAACGCGGCGCCCGCGCCGGGGAATCCCGCCATCCCCGGTATTCCTGCCATCCCCGGCAATCCGGCCATGCCGGGAAAACCGGCCATCCCCGGCATCCCGCCCATGCCTGGCATGCCGGCAAAGCCGCCCGCACCCGGCCAGCCCATGCCGGACATTCCCGTGGCTGGAGCGCCGAACGGCGTCGCCGCCCACAGACCGGCGAATTGCTGCTGCAGGGCGCCCAGGCCGTCGGCGAAGCTGCGGCCGCGCTGCTCCGGATCGCTGATGCCGGCCGAGCGGGTTGCCAGCTCCCACAGCGAGCGCGACACGCCCAGATATTGCTCGCACTGCTGCAGGAATTGGCGTGCCAGGCCCTCACCTGCCGCGGCCGCGGACCCCGCCGAGCCAGCCGCGAACCCCGGCGATCCGCCTGCGGCCGGCGAACCCGGTGCGGCAGCCTGCGCCCAGCTCTGGCCCAGATCCGACCAATGGCGCAGCATGTCGGCCTGCGCTTTTTGCATGGCCGCAGCCCAATCGCCAGCCGGATTCGTATCTGATGCCATATCGCCCCCAGGCCCGTTTGTCAGCAATGCGCTACAGTGAAATCATACGCTGTACCGGCTGCAGCTGAGGAGGCGCTCGTGTACAACAAGGCAATTCCCGTTCTGGCTGCAATCCTGCTGCTGGGGAGCGCTGCCGCCTGGTATTGGTGGCCGCGCCTGGCGCCCAGCGCGGCACCGCCACCGCCAGTGACCGCGCCGCCCGCGCCAGAGGCGGCTCCGGAGATCGCCAATCCGATGCCCGCGGCGGACGCGGGCGCCACGCCTTTACCGGCGCTGGCTGACAGCGACTCGCCGTTTGCCACAGCGCTGATTGCCGTTCCGGGGGCCGGCGGGGTACGCAAGTTTCTGCGACCCGAAAACCTCATCCGCCACCTGGTGGCGACGGTAGACAGCCTGCCGCGGCGCCGGCTGGCGGTGGATCTGCGCCCGCTCCAGCCCACAGGCGGTACGCTTACGGTCAGCGGCGGCGATGAGCAGGCCACGCTGGACGAGCACAACACGCTGCGTTACGGCCCGTTGGTCGCCATCCTCGGGAGCCTGGACATGCGCGCCGTGAACAGCCTGTACCAGCATTACTATCCGTTGTTTCAGCGCGCCTACCAGGACCTGGGCTACCCGCAGGGTTATTTCAACGATCGGCTGGTGGTCGCCATCGACAACCTGCTGGCGACGCCAAAACCCACGGTGCCACTGGCGCTGGTTCGCCCCAAGGTGTTCTGGGAATACGCCGACCCGGACCTCGAGACGCGCTCGGCCGGACAAAAGTTGATGCTGCGCATCGGTGCCGACAATTCGGCCGTGGTTGAACGCAAGCTCCGCGAGCTGCGCGCGCTGGTGGCGACGGGCGCCAGCGCGGCGCCCGCGAACCATTGACGGCGCCGGCAGTCCATACTGCGTAGCATGCGCTCCCCCTCAACTTCGCTCGCCGCCCGGTGCGCCGCGTTTGCCATTGCGCTCACCTGCGGCGCTTGCAGCACGCTCGCGACCAACCCCGCCGCCACGACTCCCGCGCTGGCGGGCGATTGGCAGCAGGATGTCGCCGCCAGCGAGGACTTCGACAGCAAGTTCATGGCCGTGCTGNNGAAGGCGCAACGCGAGCGCATGCGCCCGCGGCGCAACCGCGGCGGCATGCCGGACGGTCGTGGCGGTGGCGGCATGGGCCCGGGGAGCGAATACGATCCGCTGACGCTGCCGCCCGATGAGCCGGAAAAAGTGCGCTCGCGCCTCGCCGACGGACTGCGCCCGCCCTCGAAGCTGCGCATTGCACTGAATGGGGAAGGCGTGGAGATCACCATTGATGCCGAGCCAGCGCGCCAGTTCCTGACCGGGCAGTCGGTGTCGCGCATCGACACCAGCGGCGCGGCGACCGTCGACAGCGGTTGGGACCAGAACGCCTTCGAGGTGCACGCGAAATACACCAATCGCAGCTCGCGCAGCTGGCGCTACGACATCGAGCCGTCCAGCGGCATGCTGCGCCTCGACTTCGAGACCGACGACCCTGAATTCGGCAACTTCAAGCTGCAGACGCGCTATCGGCGCGTGACGGGGATTTCGCCTTGATCCTTGGCAGTGCGGCTCGCGCCGCGATCGCGCTGTGGTTGCTCTCCGGTGTCGTGATAGCGGCGGATGCGCACCGCGCGGAAGACTGGCAGGGCGGCCCCGGCTATCGCACCTACGTCATTGGCGATGAATCCGCACCAACGCCCGATCCTGTCATCGGCGGCCTGCTGCTCAACGGCGGCGGCGGCTGGCCCTACGATGCCTTCCGCTGGTTCACGGAACACGCCGGCCACGGGCACCTGGTCATACTGCGCGCCTCGGAATCCACGGANNTTCTACAACGACATCAAGGGACTCGAGTCCGTGCGCACCTTCGTGTTCACGGATCGCAGCGCGGCTTCAGATCCGCGCATGCTGGCGGCCGTGCGGGCCGCTGATGCGATCTTTGTCGGCGGGGGCGATCAGTCCAACTACGTGCGCATGTGGCGCGGCACGCCGCTCAATGCCGCGATCGACGCGCACATCGCCGCGGGCAAACCCTTCGNNTGCTCGAGCACATTCTCACCGACAGCCACTTCGACGCGCGCGCGCGCCTTGGGCGGTTGTTCACGTTTCTGGCCCGCGCGCACACGCTCGATCCGCAGCGCACGCTGGCCGGACTCGGCATCGATGAGGCCTCTGCGCTGACGGTGGAATCCGACGGCACGGCGAGCTTCCACGCGCGCACCGGGGGCAAGTACGCCTGGCTGGTGCAGCCGCGCGCTTACGGCGCGCTGGAATCCGGCAAGCCGCTCAACCTCGCCGCGGTGCGCGTCACCGCGATCGGGCCCGCCACGACATTCAATGTGCACACGCTGGCCGTGCAGGCGCCGGCGTTTGAGCGCAGCTACGACGTGGTCGCAGGTGAATTGAAGTTGCGCGAGCCCTAGCGCGCTCGCGCCGCGGCGGCGCGCCTTCAGAGCGCCGAGTCGTCCATTTCGCCGGTGCGGATGCGCACTGCGCGCAGGATGTCGCTGACGAAGATCTTGCCGTCGCCGACCTTGCCGGTCTTCGCGGCCTTGACGATCGCGTCCACGACCTGGTCGACCAGGCCGTCGCGCACGCCGACTTCGATGCGCGTCTTCGGCACGAAATCGACCACGTATTCGGCGCCGCGGTACAGCTCGGTGTGGCCGCGCTGGCGCCCGAAACCCTTCACTTCGGTGACCGTCATTCCGGAAATACCCAGCTCCGACAGTGCCGAACGCACCTCATCGAGCTTGAATGGCTTGATGACGGCAGTGATCAGTTTCATGGCGGCTCCCCCGAGCACAAGACATCGACGCGGCCGTTATCCTAACGCAATTGGAGCGCATCGACGACCGCGTCCACGCTGCTGCCGCTGAGCGCCGGGCCGGTCAGGCCCGGCAGCGCGGCGGAGGTCAGCACTTCGAGCACCGGCTCCTTGAGGCGCGCCAGCCGCAGCGTGCGCCCGTCGCGCAGCACCTGTGCCGCGAACTGGCCCAGCACCTCGATGCAGGTGCCGTCGAGGTTCGGCGATTCCTCCAGGCTCAGCACCAGCGTGTGCACCGAGGACGCCGCGGCCAGTTGTGCGGCGGCGCTGTCGAGCACCGCCTCGACATTGGCGAAGAACAACGGCTCTTCGGGTCGCAGGATCAGCACGGCGGGCACCGGCCGCACATCCGCCCGCACCCCCATGCGGACGAAATCGTGGCTCTCGCCCAGGCGCCCGAGCACGGTGAGTTTCGGCTGCGTCAGCTGACGGATCAGCAGCGCCAGGCTGACGCCGATGCCGACCAGCAGGCCATCGAGCACGCCCAGCAACAGCACTGCGGCAACGGCGATGACCACCACCTGACGGTCGCGCTTCCACAGCAGATAAGGTCGGAGCGGCTCCAGGCTCACGGCGTGGCGCATCGCAAAGATCACGACCGCGGCCAGCACCGGCTCCGGAATCCGTGACACCCAATCGCGCAGCAGGCACAGCGCCGCTGCGATGACGATCGCGGCGGCGGCGCCGGCCAGGCGCGAGCGGGCGCCGAAGGATTCATTCGCGGCCGTGCCCGAATAACCAGCGCCGACCGGCACGCCCTGGAACAGGCCGGATGCAAGGTTCGCCACGCCGAGCGCGAGCAGCTCGCGGTTGACGTCGATCCGCTCGCCGTGCCGCAGCGCGCAGCTGCGCACCGAGCTGTAGCTCTCGGCGAACAGGATCAGCATCAGCGCGAGCGCCAGCTCGGCGGTGCGGAACCAGGTTTCGAAGTCCAGCTCCGGAATGCGCGCGTGGATCGTGCCGATGTCAATCCTGCCAACGAGCGCAATGGCGCCGCCGTCGCTGCCGAGCCACGGCACGGCCAGAATCCCGGCTACCAGCACGATGAGCGTGCCCGGCAGGCGCGGCCAACGCCGCAGCAACACCAGCAACAGCAACGCGCCGCCGCCGAGCAGCAGGCTGGCCTCGTGCCACTCGCCGCGCCGCGTGTACAGCTCGGCGATCATCGGCGCGAGCGCGGTTTGCGTGCCGTGAAATCCGCACAGCTTGGCGAGCTGGCGCACGGTGATGATCACGGCCAGGCCGAGCGTGAAGCCTCGCACGACCGGCCGTGCGATGAACTGCGCCATGCGCCCGAGGCGCAGCACGCTGCACAGCAGGAACAGGAGTCCGGCCAGCAGCACCAGCGCCGCGGCGAGCGTGAGCGCCTGCGCCGCGCCGACGCCAGGGAGCGAATGCAGCACCGAGGCCAGCACCGCGGCCGAAGACGAGGTCGCCGTGACGATGGCGTAGCGGCTCGTGCCCAGCAGCGCGTAGCACACGAGACCTGCGAGAGCGGCCACCAACCCGGCGAGCGGCGGCATGCCCGCGATACCTGCATACGCGAGCGCCTCGGGCAGCGCGAGCCCCGCGACTGACAGGCCCGCGATCAGGTCGGGGCCGATGCGCTTCACGTATCCGCGCCCGCCCATCCCGGCAGGTAGCGCGCCGCGGCGGTTTTCGCCAGCTTCACGCCCTCGCGCACGGCGCGCGGCCGTTGACGGCGCAGCGCGCGTCCACCGATGCGCTGGCGCAGGAAGTCGGCCCACAGGAATTCGGCGAACGGCGCCGTCGACTTTGCGTAACCACCCGCCTTGTGCACGTCGCCGGCCAGGCTCCGGTAAGGATCGTCGACCAGCTCCGTGAGCCGGCGCGGCATGTCGCGAAAGTCGCGCCGCTTGCCGCTGGCATCGAAGGGATGCGCCCAGGCACGGAATTCCATTGTGCGCCAGAACACCTCCGGTTCCAGCCAGGACAGGTCATCCTGCAGCGCGATCCAGACCCGCTCCACGCCCTCTTCGATCAGCGCCAGGCCGAGGTGGTGATGATCGATGATGTGATGACGCTGCCCGGGTCCGAGCACCGCCGGGAACACCTGCTCCTGCAGCACTTCGCGCCGTTGCTTGCGGCCGAGGGCCGCCCACTCGCCGCGCTTGCGCGCGACCTCGATGAGCCCGACCGACATCTGCGTCGGACGCAGCCGCTCCGGGGCCTCGCTGGTCAGGTGATGGTGATGCATTTCGGGCCACATGAAATTTCCTCCGCACGCGGCTGCTACCGGGCGTTCAGTTTACGACGATGGCCGGCAATTGCCTTGCGCTCGAGGCCGGGCGCACAATGCCTTCCACCTTACGCCGCCTTTTTCCCGGGTCCCGTTAACCCTGCCGCACCGTAGCCGCCTCGCATTCTCTTTGGCCCTGCTCGCCGCTCTGTGCTGGGGGCTGCTGCCGCTGGCGCTGCACATCGTCGTGCCGGTGCTCGACCCCTGCACCATCACCTGGTGCCGTTTCCTGTTTGCGGCCATCGTGATCGGCCTGTTCCTCGCCCGGCGCGGCGCGCTGCCGCGGCCGTGGCAGCTTGCGCCGCCGCTGCGGGTGCTGCTGCCGGTAGCGATCGTGGGCATCACGCTCAACTACACGCTGTTCGTGACCGGACTGGATTTGAGTTCGCCGGAAACCTCACAGGTTGTTGGCCAGACGGCCAGCCTGTTTCTGCTGTTCGGCGGCCTGATCGTCTATCGCGAGCGCTTCAGCCGCCTGCAATGGCTGGGCGCGGCGCTGCTGGTCGCAGGATTGGTGCTGTTCTTCAACCGCCGCCTGCCGCTGCTGTTTGCCGGCGGCTCGCGGCTGGGACTCGGCGTGTTGCTGCTGCTGATAGGTTCGCTGAGCTGGGCCATCTACAGCCTGGCGCAGAAGCGCCTGCTGCGCGAATGGACTTCGGCCCAGGTGCTCTGGCTCCTGTTCGTCGGTGGCTCGCTGCTGCTGACACCGCTGTCGCACCCGCAAAAACTGCGGCTGCTGGACACCGCGCAAGCCTGGGCGCTGGCCTTCTGCTGCCTCAACACCGTCGTTGCTTACGGCGCCTACGCCGAGGCGATGCATCTCTGGCAGGTCGCGCGCGTCGGCGCCACGGTCGCGGTGTCGCCGCTGTTCACCTCAGGAGCGACCCTGCTGGCTGCCGGCTGGCTGCTGCCGGACGTGGTGCCCGAAATCCCCAACCTGCTGACGCTGCTCGGTGTCGCCGGCGTGGTTGGCGGCTCGGCCCTGTGCGCTCTGGGCACCCCGGACCGCCTGAAGCCGGTGCCGGCGCCGCCATTTAAACCATAAAGGCCTCCGGCCACTCCAAGCAGGCATGGTGGGCGAAGAATTCGAAGCCATTTACCGCGCGCACGTGGACCAGGTCTATGGCCTGTGCCTGCGAATGACCGGCCAGAGCGCGCTGGCCGAAGACTGCACGCAGGAATGCTTCATCGCCGCCTGGCGTGCGCTGCCGACTTTCGCAGGACGCAGCCGGATGTCGACCTGGCTGCACCGGATCGCCGTCAACACCGTGCTGACGCTGCGCCGCAGGCGGCCCGGAGACGCGCTGCGCGAGGCCGGTGTGCTCGACGAGGCTGTTTTGCAGGTGGATGGTGGAGCCGAAGCCTCCGGCACGCTCGACGTCGAGGCCGCGCTCGCGCGCCTGCCGCAGGGCGCGCGCGATGTGCTGGTACTGGTCGGTATATACGGCCACAGCCACGAGGAATCGGCCGCGATGCTCGGCATCGCTGCCGGCACCAGCAAGGCGCAGCTGCACCGCGCGCGGCGACTGATGGCGCAGCAACTTGGAATCGCCATGGAGGCCGCATGAACCCGTCCCGTTTCGAATCGCTCGATGCTGCGCTGGCAAGCCTGCCGCGCGACGTGCGTCCCGGGCGTGAGCTGTGGCCCGACATCGAGCGCGCGATCGAACGCGGAAGCGACGGCGCCAGCGCGCGCTCGCCGCAGGTGCTGCGCGAGCCGCAGGCGCAGTGGCCGATGGCACTGGCCGCGAGTGTGCTGTTGGCGAGCCTGGTCGGCGCGCTGTGCTGGTCGGTCGCACGCGAGCGCACCACTGCCGAACTGCTCGCGCATGGCACGCGCTCCGGCGGCGCGGCCGTCGGTGCGTCAAGCGTACCGGTGAATTTCCAGCTGCCGCAGGATGCGGAATACGTCGCCGCGCGCGCCGCGCTCGAGCGCACCTTCAACGAGCGCCTCGAGCTGCTGGCGCCGGCCACGCGCGAGCGCGTGCGCGCTGACCTCGCCACGATCCGCAAGGCCAACGCGGACATCGGCGCGGCGCTGGCGCAGGACCCCGCGAGCCCGCTGCTGTGGCAGTTGATGCGCAACACCTGGCAACAGGAAATCAATCTTTATTCGAGCGTCGCTCAGACCACCCAATCCATGCTGACAAGGAGTTCCCGATCATGAGCACCAAGACCCAATCCACCCATGCAGCGTGGTTCGCGGCCTGGGCCGCAACAGCGGCACTCGCCGCACTGGCGCTGCCGGTGCAGGCTGCTGACCGCAGCTTCAGCGCGCAGAAACCCGCTGATCCTTCCGGCACGGTCGAGATCGTCAATGTCGCAGGCAGCATCGAGGTCACGGGCTGGAACCAGCCGACGGTCGACGTGAGCGGCACGATCGGCGCACGCGTCGAACGCGTTGATGTCACCACCAGCGCCAACCGCACCACCGTGCGCGTGGTGCTGCCCAACGGCAATAGCTGGCACAACGACGGCAATGCGGATCTGAAAATCCGCGTGCCACAGAACAGTTCGCTCGAGGTGTCGCTGGTCAGCGCCGATCTGCACGTCAGCGGCGTCGGCGGGAGTCAGCATCTGCAGACTGTGAGCGGCGAAATCCGCGGCGATGTCGGCAGCGGTGATCTGCAGGTGGACACGGTAAGCGGCGATGTGAATCTGACGGCGCACAATGGCCACAGCGCGCAGGTCAAGACTGTCAGTGGTGACATCGAACTGAGCGGCACAAGCGGCGCCTTCACGCTCAATACCGTGAGCGGCGACACGGTCGCCACGCTCGGCGACCTGACGCGTGCAAATCTCGAGTCAGTCTCGGGCGACATCAACGTGACCGCCGGTACCCTGGCCGCGCAGGGCCAGTTCGAGGCCACGACGGTCAGCGGCGATCTGAAGGTGCACTTCGCCACTCAGCCCGACGCCGATATCGACGTGCAGAGCTTCAGCGGCGATATCAGCAATTGCTTCGGGCCGAAGCCGGTGCAGCAGCAATACGAGCCGGGGAGCCGACTCAACTTCCGCAACGGCAAGGGCGGCGGCCGCGTGCACATCGACTCGAAGAGCGGCGACGTGGGACTCTGCGCGGGCAAGTAGCCACGCGGTCAGGAACTCTCAAGCGGATGGGGACGGTGCCGCCGCGGNNCAGGTCTTCATGAAGGCCTTGCGGTCAGCGCCCTTCAGAGCCTTGGTCTTGGCGTCGGCGTTGCAGGACTTCATCTTTTCCTGCTGCGGCGTCAGCGCCTTGGCAGCCGGCGCGGCCGGCGCATTCGACAGGCAGGTCTTCATGAAAGCCTTGCGCGCATCGCCGCTCAGGGTCTGTTCCTTGGCCTGCGCGTTGCAGGTCGACATCTTTCCCTGCTGCGCGGTGAGCGCACTGGCCGAAACGGCGGTTGTCATCAACAGGGCTGCGAATACGAAATTGCGAATGGACATGAAACCCCCTTTGGGTTCGTTGCGTTGAGCGACGGCGGCATTCTGGTCGCGCCCGCTCGGAGCCGGCCTTAAGAATGCTTCACGGTTTGCGCCGGGCGCGCGGACAGGTACTTCCGGAGCGGACGCCGCTGCAGTTTGACATATAAGCATTTTCTGCATACGTCGCGTCGCCGTTGAACGCTGTGCGGCGATATGGGTACTTACTTTGGCAGTGAGTGTGCGGTGCCATCCGAGCACGCGAAGCCAGCCTCACGTGCAGTGTTTTCTGCCGAAAAATACAGGCATTTGCCCATTCTACGCGCGCGCTGCTGTTGCTAGCTTGCAGGCAACGCGAATCGACAAATCAGCTCGCCAAGAAGCAAGAATCGAGAAAACAATGGACACCACCACACGCGGCGCCGTCGGCGCCCGCACGCATCGCTGGTTGAAAGTGCCGTTGTACGCCACCGCATTGGCCGCGCTCGCCGCGCTGCTGCCCGTGGCCCCTGCGCAGGCGCTGCCCAGCTACGCGCAACAGACCGGACTGCCCTGCGCGCAATGTCACGCGATCGGTTTCGGTCCCGCGCTCACCAACTACGGCCGCCAGTTCAAGCTCAACGCCTATTCGCTCGGCGAGCACAAGCCGTCCGTGCCGCTGGCGCTGATGACAATACTCACCTACACCAGCACTTCGGCCGATCTGCCGGAGGCGCCTGAGCACTACAGCGCCAACAACAACTTCGCGATGAACGAGCTCACCGGCTTCTTCGCCGGCCGCATCGGCGATCATGCCGGCGGATTCGTCGAAGTGTCCTACAGCGGCACCGAGCGCCACACGGCCTGGGGTGCCTTCGACGTGCGCTATGCGCGCTCTTTCCAGCTGGGCGGCCACGGCGTCGTTGGCGGCATCACGCTGAACAACAATCCGACGGTTTCCGACCTGTGGAATTCGACCTCGGTGTGGAGCTTCCCCTACGTGGGCTCGGAGCTCGCGCCGACGCCATCCAACGCACCGATCATCTACGACGGCATCAGCGAGACGGTGCTCGGCCCCACGCTCTATGCGATGGTGGACGATCACATCTACATCGAGGCGGGCGGATTCAGGAGCCTGTCAGACGGCATGCTGCCCAACGTCGGCCTGAGCGCCGACGACAATTCACACGTCGATGGCATCGCACCCTACTGGCGCGCCGCCGTGCAGTTCAACAACGGGCCGCACTATCTTTCGGTCGGCATGCTGGGCCTGAACGTGAAGCAGAAGCCCGACCCGACGGCGGTGGAGACCGACAAGTTCAACGACTTCGGCGTCGACGCCACCTACCAGCACAGCGCACCCGACGGCACGAACCTGCAGGCCAACCTGGCCTTCGTGCACGAATCGCGCCGTCTCAATGCCGCGGTGGCGGCCGAAGAAGCGGCAAATCCGGACGGGACCCTCGACAGCCTGCGCGGCGACGTAACCTGGGCCTACAAGCAGACCTGGGTTGCGGCGCTGGGCCTGTTCAATGTCAGCGGCAGCACTGACACCACGCTGTACGGGCCCAACGGCAAGCCCGACAGCGACGGTTACCTGGTGCAGCTCGAATACGTACCCTTCGGCAAGATCAACTCGCCCTACCGTCCATGGCTGAACGTGCGCGTCGGTCTGCAGTACACGGGCTACTCCAAGTTCGACGGCGCNNCGACGGCGCTGGACGCAACGCCTCCGACAACAATACGTTGTTCGCATTCCTGTGGGTGGCGCTGTGAGCGCCGCAGTGTTCCGCAGGAGCTGGCAGCTGGGCCTGGCGCTGGCCGCCTGCGCAGCCGGTGCCGCACACGCGGCGAACTGCCAACTCACCGTCGAAGCCAATGACATGATCCAGTTCAACGCGCGCGCCCTGCAGGTAGAAGCGGGCTGCAGCGAAGTGCAGCTCACCTTGCACCATGTCGGCAAGATGGAGGCGCACGTGCTCGGCCACGACTGGGTGCTCGCGCGCAGCGCCGACGTCTCGGCCATTGCAAGCGCGGGCATCGCCGCGGGCTTCGACAAGGGTTACCTGCCGCCTGGCGACAAGCGCATTCTCGCCGCAACCAGGATTGTCGGCGGCGGAGAGACGACGACGATCACCTTCAGCACCGCCAACCTGGTGCCGGGCGGTGACTACTCGTTCTTCTGTTCCTATCCGGGTCACACCTCGATGATGCGCGGGCGCTTCCAGCTTGCCGCCAAGGAAAGTCTGGCGGCCAACCACTCTGCCGGCAATTCGAGCGTAGGCCACTAGCTTCCTGCGCAGTCGCCCGGGGCCGGATCCTGCGCGGGGCCTCCGCCCGGCGTTCGCACATTCCCCTCTTCCTGGTCCATAATCGGCCCGCCGCCGCGCGGGCACGGCGCCTGCCGCCCCGAAAGGCCGTTGTGGCGCGTGTAACACGCTGATTAATAAGAAATATAAATGTGTAACTTTGAGCCGTGGCGCGGGTTATGCACTTAAGCGATGACACACCAGTGCAGACCCCAACCCAGGCAGGCGACCGGCACGCCGAATTCACGAAATTCATGCGCACTTATCAGAACATGGTTTATTCCACGGCCGCGCGCCTGAGCGGCAACGATGCGCAAGCCGAAGACATTGCCCAGGAAGTCTTTCTGCGCGCGCACAAGCGCTTCGATGAACTGCGCGACAACCCGCGCGCGGCTGGCTGGCTGAAGACCGTTGCCACCAATCTCACCTTCACGCACCTCACGCGCTACCGCAAGCGCTGGGTGTTCTTCTCGCAGCTGCAGGGCGCAGAGGATTCCGACGACGAACCAGCCATCGATTTCGCCGCCGAGGAGTCCGTGGTGGAAAACGTTCGTGAGGACGAGCGCCACGAGTACGTCGAAGCGGCGCTCCGTGAGTTGCCGGAGCACCAGCGCGTGCCGCTGGTGCTGTATCACTTCGAGGAGATGCCGTACGAGGACATCGCCCAGCGGCTCAAAGTTTCGCTGGCGAAGGTCAAGACCGACATCCACCGCGCCCGAGCGGCGCTGGCCGCAATTCTCGCGCGCCGCGGAATCACCGCGGAGCAGCTGGAGGCCTGAATGAACAGCATGCAAAAACCACCGCGCGATGAGCGTGAGCTCGAACAGTACATCGGCAAGTTGCTGCGCGCGCAGCCGCTGCGTCAGGCGCCTGCGAGCCTTGAAGCGCGCATCCAGCAGCAGCTCGCAATTCAGGCCGCGCAGCCGTGGTGGGTGCAGGGCTTCAGCGCCTGGCCGTGGCTGGCGCGCATCGTGTTCGCAGTCGTCAGCGCCGGCCTGGTTCTGCTCACATATTTGACTTCCGACCGGCTCGGCTGGGTTTCCCAGGCGCTGCAGCAGAGCTCGCCCGCGAATGCCGCGCGCTCGACCGCGCAGATGTTCACCAACCTCGGCCACGCACTGCAGACACTGGGCGACATGCTGACGCGCAACATTCCGTCGGCCTGGCTCTACGGCGGCGCCGGTGTGGCGCTGCTGTTGTACGCGGCGCTGTTCGGCCTGGGCGCCGCCGCATTCCGCACCCTTATTGACACCACTCCAGAACACGCTCGGTACTGAATCATGAACATGAAAAAGAATTCCCTTTCGCTGCTGACCGCGCTCGCGCTGTCCGGCCTGCTGGCCGCTGCACAGGCGACCATGGCCGACGAAGCAGCGCCTGCTGCCGCAACCGCTGCGCCGGTTGTCATTGCAGCGCCGGCCGTCACCACAGCGCCGGTTGCTCCGGCGCCCGCCGCGGTGAAGCACTCGCACAAACTGCAGATCACGATCACGACTGACGGCAAGTCGGACGAGGAAAAAGCCAAGGCCGCGGCGCATGCAAAGCCGGATGCCGATAGCGATTCGGATGAGGGCTCAAGTGACGGCGCCGGCGACGGCAATTCGGCCGATCATCACGGCAGCAGCAATGCGTTGGTCCGAATCGGCGGCGATGCCGTGCTTGCGGCTGACGGGCACGTCGACTCCGTGGTGTCCGTACTGGGCTCATCGACCAGCGCCGGCCAGGTCGACGATGCGGTCGTATCGGTGCTCGGCAATACGCGTGTGACCGGTCCGGTTGGCGACACGGCGGTCGCGGTGCTGGGCAACACCTACGTCGACAGCAAAGTCGGCGACAGCGTGATAGCCGTAATGGGCAACGTCGAACTCGGTCCGCACGCCGATGTCGGCGGCGATGTGGTCGCGGTCGGCGGCGAGCTGATCCGCGACCCGGCTGCGATCGTCCATGGCAGCGTCCAGGACGTTGCAGTGTTCGGCAGGATGGGCGGCTTCGAATGGCTGCATCCGTGGCTGCACCACTGCCTGCTGCTCGGCCGGCCGCTGGCGTTCGCGCCGGGCATCGGCTGGGCCTGGACGCTCGCATTGGGATTCCTCGGCCTGTACCTGTTGATCGCACTGCTGTTTCCCAAAGGTGTGATCGATTGCGTGCGCACGATGGAGACGCGCCCGGGCCGCACGGTGCTGGCCTCGCTCTTCACCTTCATCCTCAAGCCGATCGTGTTCCTGCTGTTGGTGGTCACCGTGATCGGGATGATCCTGATCCCGTTCCTGGCCTTTGGGCTTTTCATAGCGGGGCTGTTCGGCAAGGCCGTGGCGCTGGCCTGGCTCGGGCGCCGCGTGCTGCCGGCACGTGACGATGGACAGGAAGCGCATGCGGTGCTCGCAGTACTTGTCGGCGGCATCATCATGCTGCTGCTGTACGTCGTGCCGTTCCTTGGGTTCGTGGCCTACAAGGCCTTCGATATCCTCGGCCTCGGCATAGTGGTGTACACGTTGATCCTGCGGATGCGCGCGAACCGCGCGGCGAAGGCGCCGCCGCCAGCCACCGCGGCTGCCCCTGCCGCAGCTCCCGCTGCCGCTGTGGCTGCGGAGCCGTTGTCCGGCGCGCAGTTCGCACCTGCTGCCGAAGCTGCGGCCGCCACGCCGCCGCCCCAGCCGCCGCCTGCCGCGGCCGCCGCACTGCCGCCGGTTTCGCTGGCGGTCGAAAACCGGGCGGGATTCTGGATCCGCATGGCGGCACTACTGCTCGATCTCGTGCTGGTGGGAATCGTGCTATCCGTGATTCATATGGAACATCACGGGATGTTGCTGTTCCTGGCCGGCTACGGCGCCGTGATGTGGAAACTGCGCGGCACAACCGTCGGCGGCATCGTCTGCGGTCTGCGCGTGGTGCGGCTCGACGGGCGCGCTATCGATTGGCCCACGGCGATCGTGCGTGCGCTGGGCGCGTTCCTGTCAATGGTCGTGGTTGGGCTCGGCTTCATCTGGGTGGTGTTCGATCCGGAGCGCCAGTCGTGGCACGACAAGATTGCCGGCACGGTGGTCGTGTATGTGCCGCGCGGCACGCCACTCGTCTAGGTGCGGGGCCTCGCACGGCGGGGCTACTTGAGGTTCTGGTCGAACCAGCGAAAGCCGTAGTAGAGGCCGGCGCCACCCGCGATCGAGCTCAGGATGACGGCGGTGAGCAAGCCGACATGCGCGCCGAGCCACCAGCCAGCGGCGCTGAGAATAGTCGCCCCGAGCCAACCGATGATGTTGCGCATTTAGTGCCTGTTCACACTCAGGGCGAAATCCCTCAATGAACGCGGCGAAGCGCGTCGGCTCGCAAGACTAACAAAAAAAGTCGCCCGCGTTGGCCGTATGATCCGGCATTCCAGAACGGCTCAAATCAAGAGGAACGGATCATGGGAATGTTCGATGGCATCCTGGGCGGCATCGTCGGCGCGGAAATGGCCACGGCGGTGAATCATCTGATCGAGCAGCACGGCGGCGTGTCGGGCATCGTCAGCCAATTGCAGCAGAATGGTCTGGGCAACACGGTCAAATCGTGGGTCGGCACCGGTCCGAATCAGCCTGTCTCGACCGACCAGCTCCACAAGGCGCTCGGCGCGGACACGGTCTCGCAGCTCGCGGCCAAACTGGGCATCAACCCGCAGGATCTGCTCGCCAAACTCTCGCAGGCGCTGCCGACCGCGATCGACAAGCTGACTCCGGGCGGCACAGTCCCCACGTCCTGACCTGACATCATCCTGCAATATTGCCGGCATTGCTGTGCGGGAATCGCGACAGCTTGCCGGCGCTTGCCGGCCCGGATGGAATGGTCCGCACATCAAATCAGACCGGGGCACGCTATGGGCACCAAAGATAACTTCATGCGCTTCGCCGTCATCGCCTCGGTCATTCTCGTGGGCGCATTGGCGCTGGCGGTGCGCCTGAATACCTAGCTGAATACCTGGCGTATGATCGGCCCCGGGACTTAAGGGGGCCGACAGGATGCGCAGCGGCGGGGGATGGAGCGGCCTCAGGTCGGGCGGCCACGCGCTCTGGGCAATCCTCGTCGTACTGCTGGCTTTTGCCGGCGTTGCGCACTGGCTGGATGATCCGCCGGCGCCGTTGGCGCTGGATGCTCCGGCCGCCAGCTTCTCCGCCCAGCGTGCCGCGGCGGAGTTGCATGCACTGCTCGCCGAGGGCGTCCCGCATCCGCTCGCCAGCAATGCAGACGCCGAGATCCGCGCGCGCATCCTCGCGCGGTTGACGGCACTCGGCATCCCTGCTGGAACGCAGAGCGGCTGGGTCTGCGACCAGGCCTTCGCCTGCGGACTGGCGGTCAACATCGTGGCGCACCTCGAGGGCAGTGAGCCCGCCAGTGGTACGGTGCTGCTCGCGGCGCACTACGACTCCGTGCCTGCCGGGCCAGGCGCAGGCGATGACGGCGTCGGCGTCGCCTCAATTCTGGAGGTCGCGCGCATCCTCAAGCTCGCGCCCGCGGCGCGCCATCCCGTCATCCTGCTGATCGATGAAGGCGAGGAAACCGGGCTGCTCGGCGCGAAGCTGTTCGTCGACTCGAATCCGGCGGCGCGCACGGTCAAGGCCGTGGTCAACCTCGACGCGCGCGGCGACAGCGGCCCCAGCCTGATGTTCGAGACCGGCGCGGCCACCGATTTCTCGATGCGATTGTTTGCCAACGCGGTCACGCGGCCCAAGAGCAATTCGCTCTACTACTTCATCTACAAGCTGCTGCCAAATGACACCGACTTCACGGTGTTCAAGGCGACGGGCTACGAGGGTTTCAACTTCGCGCTCATCGGCGACGTCGAGCGCTATCACACGCCGCAGGACAGCCTCGCCAATCTCGACCCTGGGAGCCTGCAGCACCAGGGACAGAATGCGCTGCAGACCGTGCAGGCGCTCGCGAATGCGGATCTGTCGCATCCGAATGCGGCCGGCGCGGTGTTCTTTGATGTGTTCGGCCGCGTGCTGCTGCACTGGCCCGCAAGCTGGGCCGCATGGATTGGCGTGGTGCTGATCGTCGCGCTCGTAGCCGCGCTCTGGCCGCTGCGGCGGCGCGCCGGCGTGAGCGCGCAGGAAATCGTGTACTCGCTGGCCGCGCTGCTGATCGGCTGCGTGGGCACGGTACTGGCCGCCGCGGTGCTGGTGATGCTGGTGCGCGCGAGCGGCGCCGTGCCGCCGGCAGACGCCTACGGCTGGGCCGCGCATCCGCTCGGCATGCACATCGCCTGTGTCGCGCTCGCGCTGCTGGCGCCGCTGGCCGCAGTGCGCATGTTCACGCGCCGCAGCAGCGCCTGGGGATTGTGGCTGGCGTACATGAAGTTGCAGGCCGCGCTGGCCCTGCTGTGTTCGCTTGAGTTTCCGGAGTTGAGTTTCCTGTTCGTCGTGCCGGTGGCGGCGGGTCTGCTTGGCGCGCTGCTGGCGTTGCGCATACCCGCTCGTTCGCACGGCCCCATTGCGCTGCCGCCGTTGGCCGTGGCGCTGCCCGTTTTCGGCGCGGCATTCACGCTACTGCCTTCCGTGCTGATGACCTACGTGGCGCTCGGTGCGGACGCGTGGCCCATCATCACGGCGGTGTGCGGCCTGATCGCGCTGGGGCTGGCGCCATTGTTTGCAGATACGCGCACGCGCAGCTACCGCGCCAGTCTGCTGTTGGCCACCTTTGCGGTCGTCGCTGGCGGCCTGGTCACGGCATTGCAGAGCGCGTATTCCGTGGAGATGCCGCAGCGCACGCTGCTGTGGTACGCGCTCGATGCCGACAGCGGCACGGCGCGCTGGATCCTGCAGCCGGATTCGAAGCGCAACGCACCGCAGCTCGGCTTCGATGCCGCACTTGAGCATCGCGCGAACTCGCTCCCCTTGGGGATTGTTGCCGGCGTCAACAGCGCGCCGGCACCGCGCCTGGAGTACGCGCCACCACAGCTCGAAGTGATCGACTCGGCGGCGCGCGACGGCGGCTACGCCTGGCATCTGCGGCTGCGCTCGCTCCGTGGCGCCGCGGAACTGGAACTGGCGATTCCGCGCGATGTAACTGTGAAATCCCTGGCCGTGCTGAGCGGCGCGGAGCGCGTGCCGGCAAAATTGTGGCGCGCGCCGGATGGCACGGGCTGGCTGGATCTGGTTGGCGCAGGTGACGCGGGCGTCGAACTCGAGCTGCTCGCACCCGACAGCAAGGCCGTGAATTTCAGGCTCCTCGATCGCTCCTACGGCCTGCCGGCCGCGGGCGCCGCGTTGCGCCAACCCGAGCCGGCTCTGACCACGGCCTCGCAGGATGGCGACCTGAGCATCGTCTATCGCGGAGTTACGCTGGGGCCTGGTGCGCCCTAGGGCCTGTTAAAGTGGAGCAGCAATTTTCCGGGTTATTTTCCAGACACGAGGCGGATCACATGCGTTCATCTTCCCGCGGCTTGCTGTTGTCGATGGTGGCAATGACTGCTCTGCTGCCTGCCGGCGCGCGCGCCGCGAACCCGGCCGCGACTCCGCCCATGGGCTGGAACAGTTGGGATGCTTACGGCCTGACGATTGATGAGCGGGAATTTCGCGCCAATGCCGGGGTTCTGGCCGGCATTGCTAGCTTGGGGTGGCGCTATGCCGTGATTGACGAAGGCTGGTACATGGGCAATCCGCTGGGCGATCGGCTCGAAACCCGGGACTATCTGCTCGACGATTTCGGCCGCACCGTGCCGGTGCCGAAGCGATTTCCCTCAGCGGCTGGCGGTGCGGGGTTCAAACATCTGGCCGACTGGGTGCACACGCTTGGGCTGAAATTCGGCATCCATATCGTGCGCGGCATACCGAAGCAGGCCGTGTACCACAATCTGCCCATTGCGGGCTCCAGCTACCATGCCGGCGATGCTGCGGACACCAGCGATACCTGCGGCTGGGACGATGGCAATTTCGGCGTGCGCGACTCCGCTGCGGGCCAGGCCTACTACGATTCACTGCTGGCGCTGTACGCCGCATGGGGTGTCGATTTTCTCAAGGTGGACTGCATCGCGGACCATCCGTACAAGCCCGCTGAGATCCGGCAGATTGCCACTGCAATCGCCAGGACCGGCCGGCCGATCGTGCTCAGCCTGTCGCCGGGGCCTGCGCAACTGGCAAACGTAGCGCAGATGGCGAGCCAGGCGCAGATGTGGCGCATTTCCGATGATGTCTGGGATGGCTGGAATTTCAGCCATGAAAGCCCTGAGCAGACTTTTCCCAATGGCGTGGCCGCAGCCTTCGACACGCTGGCAAAGTGGTCGGCGTATGCCAAACCAGGCAACTGGCCGGACGCCGACATGCTTCCCATTGGCGAGCTTTCACCACATCCAGGCTGGGGCGACTCGCGCCAGTCACGACTGAGCGCGGAGGAACAGCGCACGCAGCTGACGCTCTGGGCCATCGCCCGCTCGCCGCTGATCCTTGGCGCCAACCTGACGCGCCTCGATGCGGCGACTCGTGCGTTGATTTCGCATCGCGCCGTGCTCGAGCTGAACCAGAAGGCCACCGCCAGCCATGAGATCACGCCGCTCCCGCCGGCGCTGGCAGGACTGCGCATCTGGACAGCAGAGGTTGCCGGCAACACTCGCCTGTGGCGCTGCTTCGCGTTCTTCAATCCGGGCGACAAGCCCGCGACGCTGCGCGCCACCTGGCAGGAACTGGGCCTCGCGAACGGCAGTTACCGCAGCGCCGACCTGTGGGCAGAATCGCCGGCCCAGCCCATCGATCATCTCGAGCTGACGCTGCCGCCGCATGGCAGCGCCATCTATCGGGTTGAGGCGCGCTGAGCCGCCGCTGTCACCCGTGCAGATTCAGGGGCTCGCGGCGCCCTGCAGCACACGCCCGGTCCGCAGCACCTCTTCGATCAGCAGCGCGAGATCGGCGCTGCGCGTGCGATGATTGACGATTGCGGCGCGCAGGCAATAGCGGCCATTGAGCTTGGTATATGAAGGCGCGACGACGCCGCCCTCGTGCAGGCGGATCAGCAATTCCTCGTTCAGCGCGTTGAGCTCGTCCTGCGTGCCGCCGCGCCCGCGATAGCGGAAGCACACGATGTTCAAGCCCACCGGCGCCATCAGCTCGAGCTCGTCCGCCGCGCTCACCAGCTCGCCCAGTTGCTGCGCCTGCGCGATGTTCTGGTCGATGAGGCGGGCGTACTTGTCGAGTCCGTGTTCCTTGAAGGAAAGCCAGACCTTGAGTGCGCGGAAACCGCGCGAGAGCTGCAGGCCGTAGTCGCTGAACCAGTCGGCGCCGGCGGCCAGGCCGCGCTGCGCGTGCGCGAGGTATTCCGGTGTCAGCGAAAAAGTGGCGCGATGTGCCTTGCGATCGCGCACCACAACGCAGCCGGCCTCAAAGGGAATGTGCAGCCACTTGTGCAGATCGAGCGCGACCGAATCCGCGCGCTCCATGCCGCGCATCAGCGCGCGATGGGTGGTCGAGATCGCCACCACCGCGCCGATGGCGCCGTCGACGTGAAACCACAGCTGCTCGCGCGAGCAGAAATCAGCGAGCGCTTCCAGGTCGTCGACTGCGCCGGTGTTGATCGTGCCCGCAGACCCGATCACGGCGCAGGGCTGCAGTCCTGCGGCGCGATCCGCATTCACGGCACGCGCCAGCGCTGCCAGGTCGAAGCGGTACTGCGCATCGACCGGAATCTTGCGCAGCGACTTCGAGCCATGCCCAAGCAGCTCAACAGCCTTCTGGATGCAGCTGTGCACTTCCGTCGTGGCATAGAACGCCAACGGCTGCGGCAATGCGGCGACGCCCTCGGTGCGCACGTCGATCCCGGCGCCGGCGCTGCGCGCCACCGCCAGCGCTACGAAATTGGCCATCGAGGCGCCGCTGACGAGCAGCCCGCCGCTTTCCTTCGGCAGGCCGACGATTTCCTTGCACCAGTCGACCACCTGGTTTTCCACCAGGTTGCCAACGTGATTGCCGCCGCCCATGTTCGGATTGACGATCGCCGCCAGAAAATCGCCCACCGCGCCGAAGGCGGTGCCGTTGCCCATGAACCAACCCCAGAAGCGCGGGTGGGTATTGCCCATCTGCCAGGGCATGACCTGTTCGCGGAAATCCTGGTAGGCGCGCTCCGCGCCCTGCGGCGCGCGCGGGAGTGGCGCATGGAATTGCGCGGCCACATCGGCAGGCGTGGGTTGCCACACCGGCCGCCGCCAGCTTTGCTGCAAGTAGTCGAGGCCATCGTCGATGGCGCGGTGCGCGAGGCTCCGCAGCTGCGTCCAGTCCTCCGGATCGAGTGTTTCCTGCGGCAATTCAGCGCTCATGCTTCCTCCGACATTGACGGCGTTACGATAGCATGGCGCTGTTCCCAATCAGTTCGCAGGCCAGGTATCGACAGCCCCACTCCGAATCTGCTACGCGTCGACGATGTTGTGCCCGTCCCCTGGCGCAACGGCGGCGGCATGACGCGCGAGCTGCTCGCCTGGCCTGATCCGGCGGACTGGATCGTGCGCATCAGCGTCGCCGACATCCTGGCCTCGGGACCATTCTCGGATTTTCCAGGCGTCGATCGCTGGTTCGCCGTGCTGCAGGGTGGCGCGGTGCGACTGGACACGCACGGCTCGGGCACGCAGCAGTTAGGCGTCGGGCGCAACGACTTGCACGCCTTTCCCGGCGATGCGCCAACTCACTGCACGGCACTCGGCGCGGCGACGCGCGATTTCAATGTCATGCTGCGGCGTGCGCGCGGCCAGCTGCGGGAGCGGCCACTGGATAGCAATCCGGTTCTGCAGAGCACATCCGCCTGCATCGCGCTGTTCGCCGTGCAGGCGATCGAAGTCGCGGTCAATTCAGAGGCGACGTGCACGCTGCCGGGCATGGCTCTCGCCTGGTGGAACAATCCGCGGCATGAGCCCTTGTTATTGCGCGCGCGCGCCGCGGCGCCGGTACGCGGCTGGTGGCTGGAAGCAGACGCCAGCCGGATCTAAAGGACCTTCGCGAGGAAGGCTGCGATCACAGCGAGTTCCTCGGCGCAAACCGAATGCGCCATCGGGAAGCTGTGCCATTCGACCGTGTAGCCCGCCGCGGTGAGTTGCGCGCGTGCCTCCGCGCCCAGTTCCGGAGCGACCACCGGATCCTGCGTGCCGTGCGCCATCAGGAACGGGGTGTGTTGGTTGGCGGCCTGGCGTTCAACCGCAAAACTTGCCGCGAGCAGGTTGTAGCAGGACAGGCCAATGACGCCGGCGAGTTTTTCCGGCAAGCGCGTGCCGGTATACAGCGCCATCGCCCCGCCCTGCGAGAACCCGGCGAGCACGATCTGCGCGGTCGCGACGCCGCGCTCGTTCTCGCGGGCGATCAGGGCACGGATCGATGCATCCGCGGCACGGATGCCGGTTTCGTCCTGCGGCGCCTGGCGATTGAGGGCGGCGATGTCGTACCACGCGCGCATCGGCAACCCGCCATTGAGGGTGACAGGACGCACCGGCGCGTGCGGAAACACGAAGCGCAGTGCGGGACCGCCCGGACGATGCAGGCACGGCACCGCCGGTTCGAAGTCGTGGCCATCGGCTCCGAGGCCGTGCAGCCAGATGACCGAACGGACCGGATTGGGCGCGGTTTCGACTTCGACGGCTGTAAGCAAGGCGGGAGCACCTGTCAGCGCCTGCGGGTGCAGGCCGGCAGGCGCAGGGTTGCATCTTTCGAGGCCGTCGCGCAACCATAGCGGCTGCACCCGTATTGGAACGACGCATGGCCGGCAGTCAGCAACAGATCCCCGATCCGCGCAACGAACGAATCCTCATCAACCTCAACGGCGCGCTGCTGCCACGCGCCGAGGCGCGCGTGTCGCTGTACGACGGCGGCTTTGTCGTCGGCGACGGCATCTGGGAAGGCATCCGCCTGCACAAGCGCGCGCTGCTGTTTCTCGATCAGCATCTGGATCGTCTGTACTGGGGCACGGCGCAGATCCGGCTCGACATCGGCATGGACCGCGCCATGCTCGCCGCTGAGATCCGCCGCACGCTGGCCGCGAACCAGATGCACGACGGCGTGCACATCCGCCTGATGGTCACGCGCGGCGAGAAATCCGCGCTCAACCAGGACCCGCGCAACGCGCTCGGCCGGCCCACGGTGGCCATCGTGGCTGAGTACAAGGTGCCGGCGCCGGAACTTCGCAGCACCGGAGCGAGCCTGTGCACCTCCTCGGTGCTATGCACGCCCGCGTCGATGTTCGACATGCGGCTTAACTCGCACAGCCGCCTGAACCTGATCGGAGCGCTGCTGCAGGCCATCGATGCGGGCGCCGATGAAGCGCTGATGCTCGATCCAAACGGTTTCGTCTCCAGCTGCAACGCGACCAATTTCTTTTTCGTGAAGCACGGCGTCATCAAGACTTCGACGGGCGAGTTCTGCTTCAACGGCATCACCCGCGGCAATGTCATCCGCCTGTGCGAGCAGGCGGGCATGCCGGTCCAGTGCGGAGAATTCACGCTGGCCGAGGCGCAGGACGCGGACGAGGCTTTCCTGACCGGAACCTTTGGCGGCATCACGCCGGTGCGCGAGATCGACGGACGCGTGCTGTCCGCGACGCTGCCGGGACCGCTGACGCAGCGCGTGCAGGAACTGTATGCCGCACTGCGCGACGCGCAGGCGGCGGGCACGCCCTGATGGAGTCTGCGCCGCTCCGTATCGCCATGTGGTCCGGGCCGCGGAATATCTCCAGCGCCATGATGCGCTCGTTCGGCGCGCGCTCCGACACAGCGGTCATCGACGAGCCCTACTATGCCGCCTATCTGGCGCTGTCCGGCTCGGATCACCCGATGCGCGCCGAGGTGCTGGCCTCGCAGGCCAACGATTGCCGTGAGGTGGCCGCACTGCTGCTGGGTCCGGTGCCGGGTGGCAAGTCCATCTGGTACCAGAAACTGATGACGCATCACATGCTGCCGCAGTTCGGACGCGAGTGGATGCGCAGCGTGCGCAACGCGTTCCTGATCCGCGAACCGCGCTTCGTGCTGGGCTCCTACATGCGCATCCGCGACCGCAGCGCGGTGACGCTGGCCGACATCGGCATTGTGCAGCAACGCGAGTTGTTCGAGCGCGAAGCGGACCGGCTGGGCATGGCGCCGCCGGTCATCGAGGGAGCGGACGTGCTGGCCGATCCGCCGCGCATGCTCGCGCGGCTGTGCGCGGCGCTCGGCATTTCATTCACGGACTCCATGCTGCGATGGAGCGCAGGCCGGCGCGACACCGATGGCGTCTGGGCGCCGGCCTGGTACGCAGCGGTCGAGCGCTCGACCGGCTTCGCACCGGCGCCGGCCGCAGCCGCGGCCGCGATGGTGCCTGACCTGCCCGATGAACTGGCGCGGATCGCAGCGGAGGCGCAGCCCCACTATGCGGCGCTGGCGGCGCATAAGCTCGCGCCGCTCGTTGTATAATCGCGCCATCCCACTGACTGCGCAGCCGCGCTGCAGGACATTCCCATGAATACCTTCGATGCCAACGCCACGCCGGTCCGCACCGGCTACGACTCGGATGTGCCGCCGAACCTGCTCGAGTTCATGCTCAAGAGCTGGAACCCGAAGGGCCGCAAACTCCCCAGGGTGATTGCCGACGCGGCCGCCTTCCGCAAGCGGCGCGAACGCCTGTCGCAGCGCTTCCCGGGCGAGGTGCTGGTCATTCCGACGGGCCACCGGAAAGTCCGTTCGAACGATACTCATTACGCATTTCGCCCAGGCACCGATTTCTACTACCTGACCGGCGCCTTCGAGCCCGACTGCGTGCTGCTGCTGCTGCCCCGGGGAAATACCCACGAGGCGCTGCTGTTCGTCGAGCCGAGTCCCGGGAAATCCGACGCCACTTTTTTCACCGATCGCAACAAGGGCGAACTGTGGGAGGGCCCGCGTTTCGGCGTGAGCGAGAGCGCAACCCGCTACGCGATCGAGTGCCGCCCATTGCCAGAGCTGGCCTCGACACTGCAGGCGGCCACAGTGCTGCCCAATGCGAAGCAGCGCGTGCTGTGCGGGTTTTCCAGGGACACGGAGGCGCTGCTGGGAGCCGGCGGCGCCGGGCAGACGCAGCGCGATGAGGAACTGGCCGCATTCCTTGCCGAAATGCGCCTCATCAAGGACGCAGGCGAACTGCGCGCACTGCGCAGCGCGGTCGAGGCCACGAAGCGCGGCTTCGAGGATGTCATCGCACGCCTCAAAACCGCGAAGGGCGAGCGCGAACTCGAGGGTGTGTTCTGGACGCGCGCGCGCATGGAAGGGAACGAGGTGGGCTACACCTCGATCGTCGCCTCCGGTGCGCACGCCTGCACGCTGCACTGGAAACATAACGACGGCACCATCCGCAAGGGCGACCTGTTGCTGCTCGACGCCGGCATCGAAGGCCATTCGCTCTACACGGCGGACGTGACCCGCACGCTGCCGATTTCCGGGCGCTACACGCGCGAGCAGCGCGCCGTCTACGAAGTCGTGCTGGCAGCGCAGAGCGCCGCGCTGCAGATGGTCAGGCCCGGCAATGATTTCATGGCGCCCAACAAGGCGGCCATGCAGGTGCTCGCGCACGGCCTGGAGCGCCTTGGCATCCTGTCGATGAGCGCCGCTGAAGCATTGCGCGATGAGAACCAGTTTTATCGCCGCTATTCGCTGCACAATGTCAGCCACATGCTCGGCCTCGACGTGCACGACTGCGCGCTGGCGCGCGCCGAGAACTACAAGTACGGCAAGCTGCTGCCCGGCATGGTGCTCACGGTCGAGCCCGGCCTTTATTTCCAGACCGACGACCTGACCGTGCCGGCGAAGTACCGCGGCATCGGCGTGCGCATCGAGGACG
>PMNQ01000202.1 GCA_003162555.1 Gammaproteobacteria bacterium
ATCTACTGGCAGCCTGCCCAGTCGCTGTTTCATTTTGGGAAGCTGCACTGGAACGACCTGGCGGTTTGCCTGGCCGTCGGTGCGGTCAGCCTGGTTGGTTTGGAAGTTCTTAAGTCGAGGTTGTTTAGGGCCGCAACAGTTAATCCGCCAAATGTCACTGCCTCTTAGGCTGTAATCCGGCGCATCTTTTGCGGGCAGACGCGTAAGTTGCAGAATCATCGCGACATCGCCCACGGCCCACCATCGTTCCTTATACAGGTTGTGATTTATGATCGAGTCGAATCGCTCACGACGTCATTCGCCCGCCTTCGGCTGAAAGCACAACACGCCGCCGCCGTGTAATCTAGCCGGATGTACCAAAGCCGGCGCTGTCGCGTTCGTTGGTCGATCTTTGCGGGCCTATTTGGCTTCTCCGTATTCGGCTATATGCAGCGTACGGGCATCGCGATTGCTGCCGAACCCATGATGCGGGAGCTTGGTCTCGATCAGGTTGCCCTCGGCTGGTTGCTCACGGCCTTTCTGGTCGGTTACACGGTGTTTCAGATCCCCGGCGCCGTTCTCGGAGAATACTGGGGTCCGCGTCGCACGCTAACGTGGATAGGTGCGATAACCCTGCTCGCGACCGCTGCAACCGCGTTTGCGCCGCGCCTGGCCAGCATAGGCACGGTAACAGCGATCCTGATTGCCGCACGTGTGTCGCTGGGCGCAGCGCAGGGTGGCTTGTTTCCGGTGGCGACGGGTGCGATTCAGAATTGGTTCCCGCTGCGCAACTGGGGATTTGCACAAGGTCTACTGGTCACCGGGGCGTGGCTCGGCAGCGCGGTCACGCCGCCGCTCGTGAGCGCGCTGATGCTGCATCTGGGCTGGCGCGCCGCACTAACCGCAGCCTGCGTGCCGTCGCTGCTGTTGCTCGTCTGGTGGCAGCTCTATGCCCGCGACCGACCCGCCGATCATCCCGCCGTGGACAAAGCCGAGCTCGCCGAGCTTGCCGCAACGGCTGTTGCGACCGAGGGGCACGTGAGCCTGTCGCGTATCGTCCGGGTGCTCGTCGATCGCCAGGTGCTGCTGGTAACGATCTCGTATTTCCTGATGAACTACGTTTTCTACCTGGTGACATTCTGGTCTTTCCTGTATCTGCGGCAAGAGCGGCATGTGACCGTACTCGAAAGCGGCTGGCTCGCGAGTCTGCCGTTCATCGCCGCAGGGGTGGCGTGCGCGGCTGGCGGGCGTCTGAGCGACAACCTGATTGCACGCTGGGGTACCCGACTGGGAATACGAATTCTGCCGCTGCTATCGCTGCCGCTGGCCGGATTGTTCCTGTGGCTCACCGGCACCGCCGGCACGGCTTATTTCGCGGTGGCGGCGCTGTGCCTGGCTTTCGGCTTTTGTGAACTGATGGAAGGGCCGTATTGGTCCGTGACCATGCGCCTGGCACCCGCCGATTCCATGGCGGCGACGGCCGTGCTCAATACTGGCGGGAATCTGGGCGGCGTGGTGGCAACTCCGGCAATTGCGGCGTTGTCGGCCAGCCACCATTGGCACGCCATATTCGCCTTGGGCGTAATCACGTCGGTCGCCGCGGCCGTGCTATGGTTTTGGGTCGACGTCGCGCGTCCCGGCGCGCTTTCGCAAGAGGTGCGGACATGACAGAACTGCTGCCAACGCAGGCGCCGGTTTGCGGCTTTCTCGACTGGCCGGTGCTGACGGACCCGACGCAGTGGTCGGCGGATGTTGCGCTCATCGGAATTCAGCATAGCGAGCCTTATGCACACGATCCGCGCCCGAATGACCAGGCGCAGGCGCCGGATGCGATCCGCCAGCGTTCAGCGCAGATTTCCTACGGCCGCGACCAGTGGGACTTCGATCTCGACTCGCCGCTCGCGTCGTTGTTGCCGCGCTGCATTGACATGGGAAACGTCGGCTGGAGCAGCGGCAGCTACGACGATTACTCGGCAGCGATCAGTGCCCGCGCTCGCCACCTGTGGAAACAGGGGGCGCAGATCTTCGCGCTCGGCGGCGATCATGGCGTGACGATACCGATGCTGGACGCGCTGGACGCCGTCAACGAGACAGTGCATGTGTTTCACATCGATGCGCATCTTGATTGGCGCGCCGAGGTCGGTGGCGTGCCTCGTGGCTATTCGAGCCCACTGCGCTGGGCGAGCAGCAAACCTCAGGTCTCCGGTATGACGCAGGTCGGTATGCGCCAGACAGGCAGTGCGCGGCGCCCGGAAGTCGAGGCCGCTCGCAGCTATGGTTCGCACATTTTTCCCGCGGAACAACTGCACGAGCACGGATGGGCGCCGGTGCTGGCCACGATACCCAAGGGTAGCGCGGTGTACATTACGATCGACGCTGACGGCATGGATCCAACCGAGATGCCGGCCGTCATGGCGGCCTCGCCTGGCGGAATCCTGTATCGCGAGATTGCCCCGATCCTGCGGCGAATTGCGCGTGAGCACCGCGTGGTGGGCATGGACGTGGTCGAGGTTGCACCGAGCTACGACAGTGCGAACGGCATCACTGCCATCATGGCCGGAAGGCTCATTGTGAACGTGCTCGGTGCTTCGTGGGCTCCTGAGGGCGCCATGCGCCGGCGCTGAGGCACAGTCGGACCTTTCTCCCGTAGCGGTCAGGGTTCCGGAGAGTATGTGCTGGTGAGCACAGCGGTGACCGTCAGCACGCCGACAATGATTGCGTATTCTGCGGCGAGACTATGACCGAAGGTCGCCACTGACTGCGGGCCGCGGCTGGCGAGCGCCGGGCCCAGCCGCCATTTGTTGAAGGCTGCGAGCGTCATCAGCATCAGGAAACCGCCGACTTTTACCAGCAACAGACTACCGTACGGTTGTGCGAGCGCCGCCAGGTTCGGCAGCAGGATGCATGCCATCGCGACACCAGCGAGCGCGATGCAGGGCACCAGCCGGATTGCCACCGCCGAGAATGCAGCCACCAGCTGAGCGGCGAGAGCTGGCGTCTCCTGCCGGCTCGTGATCCACAGGGCAGGCAGTGAGCCGAACCAGAACGCGATAATCGTCAGGTGGGTCCACAGCAGCGGTGCCAGCAGCCCACGCGAGGGGTTAACCGACGTATGTCCCGTAAGCAGAAACGCGAACGACAGCACGCCGGCGCCGATCGCGCCGATGAGCCGCCAGGAGCGCTTGCTTCCAACCAGGCTCGTCGCGATCACTGCCAGGGCCGCCATGCGTGTGAGGCTGGCGATACCGGTGAATGAATGCAGCGCTTGTGCTTGCAGCGGCGCATCCCATACGTCGTCGAGTTCTCCTGTCAGTCGGGCGGGTTCCAGGACTTGTTGAATCACCACCAGCGCGAATCCAGCCAGGGCGCTCCAGAAACCCGCGCGCCGAATTGCCACTACCGACGCCTGGAGTCGATGGCCAAACACGGCCACAAAGAGTGCCAATCCCGCGGCCTGCAGCGTGGCCACAAAGCTCAATGCCAGGAGCACGATTGCGCTGACATCGACGGCCATAAATGCTCTCGCGTGGCTACTTCGCCGCCGGCACTGCGCCCGGCTGCACCGTGAACTGGATGGTGCCGCTCATCACGTGCCCGTCGCCGCTGGCGGCCCGCCAGGTGATGACGTAGCTGCCCGGACCAAGGGCCGGGAGCGGCANNTGAGCGGTCGGGAATGCCACAAGACCGAGCACGCCACGCTTGCTCTGGGCGGCGGCGGTCAGCCGCACCGCCTCCTCAAAAGTCAGCGTCATGTTCTGGGGTGCCACCGACAGCGTGCTGTGGTTGGTGGGCGAAGAGCTGCGCAGGTGCGCGTGCGCGTCTGCCGGCGGCGACGCGGCCAACGCGGCGATTGCGATACCAGGAAGTATCCATTTCATGTTGCTGTATCCAGTGTGGAAAGGATCGAAGCAATTGGAAGGATACGCGTTCGCGAGCGACTAATCGCGGCCCGCGCGCCTGGTTGAGTACGCTAAGATCAAACGGTGAAGCTCTACTCCGGACCGTTGAGCATGTTCGGCGCCAAGGTGGAAATCGCGGCGCGCGAAAAAGAGCTGGCTTTCGAGCTTGAGATGGTGCCCTTCAGCCAGCAGCAGGGCTACAGCCCCAGGAATCCGGAAGTGCTGCGCATCAACCCCAAGCGGCAGGTGCCGGTGTGGATTGATGACGAGGTCGAGCTGTACGATTCGACACAGATCTTCGAATACCTCGAGCAGCGTTGGCCAGCGCCGCCACTGTGGCCGGCCGCAGTGGCCGCACGTGCCCGCGCGCGCCAGCTGGAGCATGCCTCGGACGAAGTGTTCTTCCCCAATGTGATCCGCCTGATGGGGCTGCGCGCGAGCCCCGATCCCGTCGATGCGCCCGAATGGATCCAGGCCTGCAATGGCATCCGGGCCTACTATGATCAGATGGAGCGGTTGCTCGCTGGCCGTGGTTTCGTTGCCGGAGACGAATACAGCTACGCCGACATTGCGTTCTACATGGCGCAGTTCTTCGCGGCGCGCCATACCGTGCCGGTGACGGGCGCGCACGCCAGGTTGCTCGACTGGCGGGCGCGGATGGCCGCGCGGCCCGCAGTGCGGCCGGTGATCGACGCTATGGCGCGGTATCTGCGCAGCATTGACTATCCGGTGCCTGAATACGATTGAGGGTACGGATTTTCCGGCCGAATCGCGACGCGGTTCCGGGTGGCCCCGTCTGGGCGCTGATAGCGTTTGGAAGCATTGAAACCCGGGAGTCCAGCAATGAGCCGCATCCATACCGTTATCGCCACACTTTCCCTGGCCACCTTCGCAATCGTCGGCACCACTGCCGGTGCGGCGGAGCCGACCAATCCGCCGAGCGCAGCCCAGCCGGCTCCGCCTGTCGAGAACGGCACCAAGATCACCAAGTCCCGCTCCAACATCCAGAACAACCGTGAGGCCACGCCGCCCGCGAAGCCCGCCGACGCAGCGCCCGCGGCCCAGCAGTCGGTCGTGAAGACCAAGACCAAGTCCAATCAGTCAAACGACTGAGACCGCAGACTTGATCGCCCGCGCGATCGGCGCGCGGGCGTTTTCTCACTGCAGATCGCGTGGAATGACTTCGTTCCAGGTTCGCGTGCGGATCACCGCGCCATCGCGCAGCAGCTCGCGCGTATAGCTGTAGTGAAGGAAGTTCGCGTCGCTGCTCAGATGCAGGTGACCGCGATAGTCGAGCACGCGGTCGGTGAGCGTCTGGATGGTTTCGGCATCACCCTCGGCATCCGCGCTCTCCGGGTGCGCGTCATCGACGTGGTAGATGATCTGCTCCGAGTGATCTGAACGACCCCACGGGTAGGTCGTTGCTGTGGTGCCGCGCCACTTCACCGTGCTGCGTCCGCTGTCCTCGTCGCGCGCTATCGACCATGTGCCCGGCCAGGCGTAATCGCCGCCCGGCGTGCCGAAACCCGGCGGCAGCGGAATGGGTCCGGGTTGCGCGAACTGCGGCGGCGGCGCACCGTGCGTCGGGATGACCGGAAGAGTCAGGGACGAACCTGTCGCGCCACCCAGGCGCAGCGTGGTCGTCATCGCATACGGCGTTGGCCAGAGCATCGGCCACTGCGCATTGGACACCGATACGCGGATGCGATGGCCCGCCTCCCAGGTCCAGGAACTCAGGTACAGATCGAACTGCAGCATGTACTCTTGGTTCGCAACCAGCGGTTCGGGATGCTCGAGTGAGTCGCGTTGCGCGCCACTCTGGCCGGCGCCGGTGATCGCCGTGACCTCGCCATCGGGGGCGACGTCCTGCAGGCGCACGAACCAGTTGGCCAGCGGCGCGGACGCGGTCACGACGAGTCGCACGCGCGGCTGGCCCATCATGGCGACTGGCTCAGTCAGCACCGGGCTCTCATAGACGAGCGAGTACGCATCGGCGGGCCGCTGGTCGCCGAGCAATTCGCCCCACCAGAATCCCGCCTGGGCGCCGGCAGAAGGCACGTAGCGCAGCGTGTCGGTCGCCGGGGCGGATGGCGTTCTGGATAGTGCGCGTGCGCCTCCCAGGTACCAGGTGATCCCCTTTACGTCCTTCGGCGGCCAGGTGTCGGCGCGCCACTCGCCCGGAACGTCCTGGGCCGCAGCGCCAGGCCGGTGGCTGTGCTGCTGATAGAACACCACGCGCGGATCGCCCTCGACGCCGTTGTCGACACCTTTGAGCCAATGATCGAACCAGCGCACGGCCTGATCGCGCCATTCGATGCGCGGTCCGTACATGCTGGAATTCGGGAAATCATGATTCCAGGGCCCGATCAGTGCGTGAACCGGCGCGCGCAAATGCTCGAGCATGCGCACGACGCTGTTGCGATAACCATCCTGCAGGCCGGCGATCAGGAAGCAGGGGATGCGGATGCTTTCCAGTTCTCGCACCGGGCTGTGCCAGAACGCGCCGTCGCGCTGATGTCGAAAGTAGTCCAGCGACCAGGGTGGCGAGTCCATGCGCCGGGCCAGCGTGGCTTCATCCAGCGGAAATTCCGGGGCGCCGCTGATGCCCTGTGCGAGGTCCATCGCTACTTCGAACTCATCGACGTGCAGGATGCCATCCATGTAGTGCACGTCTTCGGTGAACAGCCTCTCGGTGCCCTCGACGGCCAGGATCGCCTTCAGGGCGGGCGGGTGTCGCATCGCCATCTGTATGGCGTTGAACGCTCCCCACGAAATGCCGAGCATGCCGACGTTGCCGTTGCACCAGGGCTGATGCGACAACCAATTGATGATCTGTTCGCCGTCGGCTTGCTCCCGCGCAGAATACTCCCGGTCCGGTGGCGTTCCGCCGCTGTTGCCGAAGCCGCGGATGTCGACGCGCACCCCGACGTAGCCGTGCTGCGCGAAATACAGGTGATGGCCGTAATCGCTCGTGGCCATATCGTCGTCCTTGCGATACGGCAGGTACTCGAGCAGCGCCGGCAGGCGCTTGCCTGCCTTGAGTTTTGCCGGCATGTACAGCGTCACCGCAAGTTGCACGCCGTCGGGCATCGGGATGGTCGTGCGCACCAGGCGCACGCCCGCATCGTCCGCCCGTGCCGGAGTGATGACGCACGCCAGGCAGGCGATCAGCGTGGCCAGCACGCTCGCGACGCTCGCGGATCTCGTGCGGGTAGTGCTCACTTCGCTATTGCAGTGTCGACGTTCCAGCCTTGCACTTCCACGTGCGCGGCTGACGTGCCCAGATCTGCGGTGCGATACGTGGCGACTATGTCGCGCTTCTCGCCAGGAAGCAGCGATATGTAGTTGTCCTGCCACAGCACGGGCAGGATTTCGTCCCCGCCGTCGCCTTTCGTCACTTTCATTCGCACGAAGAATGCCACGCTGCGCGACGGGTTTTCCACCAGCACGTGCGTGCTCGATTGTTCGCCCAGCCGCTCATTCCTCGAAGCAAGCGTCAGCTTCACCTTCGGTAGCTGCGCCAGTGAAGTGAAATCGGCAAAGCGCTTCGTCGGTGTGGTCCACCAGGTGGATTTCGGCCAGTCGAGCGTCTCGGGCTGCGTGGAAAGCCAGTAGAAATTCGATCCCACCAGTTTCCCGCCCGCGTCGAACACGCGCACATCCAGGAAGTAAGCTGGCGTCAAACCATCCACCTGCGGCAGTTCCAGCACCTTCGCCGTGCTGTCGGCGGCCGCATCGACGGTCACGTCCTTCGTGTACTTCACCGTCGCATCGGCGTTCAGGATTTTCACTGACACGCGCAAGCCCTGCGCGTCGCGATACTGGCTGCTCACCAGCCACACTGAATGGTCGTCGTAGCCGTACACGGGATTGAACGTCTGCATGGCCTTCTTGGCCCCGAAATACCCGCCGCCCGGTTGCAGGTAGTAATCGTAGAGATGCCAGATCATCGACGGCCAGGCGTTGTCGAGCATCCACTGAATCACGCCCGTGGAGTGGTACTTGTTGCGGCTGTACGCCTCATACATCGCGCGCACGCCTTCATACGACGCCGCCTGCGCCTTGAACGTGTAGTCCGCCGCGCTGGTGGCCGTGCCGTACCGTCTGTTCAGCGCGTCGGTGAACACATGCAGGGTGCTGAACTCGTTGCCGCCCGCGTGGTAATTCCAGAACTCATCGATAGGCCACAGGTGATCCTTCGGGATCATCTTCCGCACGCTCTCGATGACTGGCACCGCGGGTCCCATGCTGGTTTCGGTGTTGAAGCCATAGGCGCCGCCGCACCCACCCTCGTTGCAGATCTGCTCCTTCGGTGGCCTGCCCACATCCGTGGTCCAGTACGAGGGCGCCACATATTCATACGGGCCGCTCATCTTGCCGCCCGATTCACCGGTGACGGTTGTCGGCTTCGCCGTTGCCGAGGAACTGACCGGGTTCGGCCAGCGCAGGTCGCTCTCGATATTTAGATACGCCAGCTCCACTCGCGCCGGCGGCGGGTTGTCGCTGCCGTTCAGCCAGATGAGCAGGCTCGGATGGCTCCGCAGCCGGTAGATCTGATCGCGCAGCGAGGCCTGCGCGATATCGAAGTGCTTGCCATTCCATCTTGCCCACTGCTCCCAGAAGTCGCAGCAGCACCAACCAGCCATCACCAGCACGCCGAGCCGGTCGGCCATGGCGAAGAACTCGTCGGGCTCCAGCTTGCCCTCGAGCCGCACCGTGTTGAGTCCCATGTCCTGCACATAGCGGAATTCGTCCGCCATGCGTTGCGGGCTCTCACGCAGCATCATGTCGGGCGTCAGGCCGGCGCCGCGAATCAGCAGCTTCCTGCCGTTTACCCTGAACAGCCGCTTGAATCGCTCCGGTCTATTCTGCAGCACCTCCGAAGTGATCTCGCGAATGCCAAAGCGTGTGTGCGACTGGTCCGATACCTTGCCGTCGATCTCGAAGCTCATATTCAAATCATTGAGCTCCGGTTTGCCCATCTGCGCAGGCCACCACAGCCGCGGATTCCTGAGATTCAGCTGCGGATAGTCCCTGGGCTCGAAGCTCACGTCCTTCTGTTCGCCCGGTGCCAGCTGCACGGTCTGTGCAAATTCGGCTTGCTCGATGTTGCCGCGCAGCGTTCCCGTGACGGGGCGATCGCTCGAATTCTTCAGCAGTGCCGTAACCGTCAGGTGAGCCGCGTTGTAGCCCGGCGCGTCCAGTTTCGAGGACACGGCCGGATAGCGCAGCGCCACCGGTCCGCTCGTCGTCAGATAAACCTCCCGGAACAGGCCCATGTTCTTGTCCGGCGGCGAAGGGTTCCAGTCGACGAAGGTGATGCCCAGATCCGTTTCCGTCTGCGCCCAGACCTGCACGGCCAGCACGTTCTTGCCGGGCTTCACCGCCGCAGTCACATCAAACTCGTAGGTTCGCCACGCGCCGACCACCTGATTCGTGTCGGCGATCCGCTTGCCGTTCAGGTACAGGTTCGCCTTGTAGTTGATGCCTGCGAAGTTCAGCCACACCGTCCTGCCGGCATAGCCCAGCGGCAGCGAGAACTCGGTGCGGTACCACCACGACGGCGCGTAAGGGCTGCGCTCCGGCATCGCACGCTCGGAATAGTTGGTGCCGATCGGGTATTCCACGCCGGGGAACTTGCGCAGGTTCATGCCGAAGAACGGATCCGGCATTAGCCCTTGCTTCACTTGCGCCGCAACCACCGTCGTCGGAACTTCCGTCGCGATCCAGCCGGACACGACGTAACGCGGAGTCGAAATCGATTCGCCGTTGTCGCGCACCTTGGTTGAAGTTTGCAAGGTCCAGCCCTGGCGGAGCTCGAGCCGTTGCGGAGCGTCCTGAGAGCGCGCCGGTTGTGCCGCCAGCGCGCTCAGCACGCACAATGTCAGACCAAGTCTGGTGTGCATCATGAGGTCAACCTCGGATTGACGGAGACGCAAGGAACATCGAAGCTGGCATGGTACCAGCACGGAACGGGGTCAATGGGGCACAGAATGACCGATCGTACGCACGCAGCTGACCCAGTGCCCAGGACACCATCGCCTGCGTCACTCGTGCTGCTGGTGACGATTGCGGTATTCGTCAACTACATCGATCGCGGCAACCTGGCGACGGCCGCTCCGATGATGCAGGACGAGTTGCACCTGAGCGCCAGTCAACTCGGAGTTCTGCTGTCGGCTTTCTATTACGGCTATGTGCTGTGCATGCCTGCCATGGGCTATCTGGCGGAACGCTATGGGCCGCAGCGCGTCCTGGCGGCCGGCGTCACGATCTGGTCGATGGCAACGCTGACCACCGGATTTGCAGGGAGTTTCGCGACCCTGCTGGCGCTGCGCGTGTTGCTCGGAATCGGCGAGAGCGTCGCCTTTCCATGTGCTTCGAAAGTGCTGGCGAACGCGGTCGAAGTCAGCCGTCTGGGGGTTGCCAATGGCATCCTGAGTTTCGGCTATCTGCTCGGGCCGGCCGTCGGCACTTTGCTTGGCGGCTATCTCATGACGATTTTCGGCTGGCGCGTGGTGTTCGTGGTGTTCGGCGCATTGTCGTTGTTGTGGCTATGGCCATGGCGGCGTGTGAAGCTCGGCCCCCCGGCGAAGGCCAGTCCGTCTGCCGCCGGGCCGCAACCGTCATTCGCGCAGATCCTGCGGCGGCGTGAACTGTGGGGCGCCTGCCTTGGCCACTTCGCCTCCAACTACGGCTACTATTTCATCGTGTCGTGGCTGCCGTTCTACCTGATCAAGTCCCGCGGCTTTTCCATGGGCTCGATGGTGGCCATTGCCTCATGGGCCTACCTGCTGAACGCCTTGAGTGCGCTGGCCATGGGTTGGCTCGCCGATCGATGGATCCGTGCCGGGCGCAGTGCAACGATTGTCTACAAGAGCATCATGGCGGCGAACCACATCGCCGGAATTGCCTGCATGATCGGCATGGTTGTGCTGCCAGCCGCGGGCTCGATCGCGGCGCTGTTCGTGTTCGAGATCGTCAGCGGCTGCTCTTACCCGGGCTTGTTTGCGATACCGCAGATCCTCGCGGGGCCACGCGCGACTGCTCGCTGGGTCGGAGTGCAGAATGCCGCCGGCAATGTTGCCGGCCTCATAGCTCCGGCAATCACCGGAGTACTCGTCGATCAGACCGGATTGTTCGACGTTGCCTTCGCGCTCGCCGCCGCCGTCAACGTGCTGGGTTTGATCGGCTGGGTGCTCATGTTGCCGAAAATAACGCCAATCAGATGGGCGCCGTCGCCATGACGGCACCCGCTTTGATCGACTTCAAGCTGCATGGACGCCGTGCGCTCGTGACCGGCAGCGCTTCGGGCATTGGTCTGGCCACTGCCGCGCGATTGGCTCGCAGCGGCGCCCACGTCGCCATGAACGATCTGCCGACTGCCGCGCTGTCGCAGGTGGTGAGTGATCTCAGGGCCCAGGGTCTGCGCGTGGAAGCGGTGCCCGGCGATCTCGGGGTCTCTGCGAGTGCCCGCGACGTGGGCTCGAAGACCCTGGAACTGCTTGGCGGGCTTGATTACCTCGTCAACAACGCCGGCACGCCCGGCACACGCGTCCCCATCCCACCTGCGGACCTCGAGGCGTTGACGGATGAATTCTGGGACCGGATCCTGCGGATCAATCTGCTGAGCGCTTTCTGGATGACGAAGTCACTGGCCGCTGCGCTCACCGAATCGCGTGGAGCGGTGGTCAACACGGTATCCGTGGCGGCCTTCGGCGGCGGCGCAAGCAGCACGGCCTATGCGACGGCGAAGGCCGGCCTGGCGGGACTGACGCGGGAGCTGGCGCGTGGACTCGCGCCGGCTGTCCGCGTCAACGGCATTGCGCCCGGCTTCGTGAATTCGAACTGGGAGTGCTCGTTCGGTGACATGGACGCCGCAGCGAGGGCAACCGTGCCCTTGGCGCGCGTCGGGCAAACCGAAGACTATGCCGAGGTGATCGTGTACCTCTGTGCCGGCGCAGCGTACATCACCGGCGAGGTCTTGCCGGTTACCGGCGGCATGCGCATCTAGTCGTGGCAACACACGGAGGCCGCACGATTATGACGCTCCTCTCGAGGCAATGCTGCCTGCTCGCCATGACAATGCTGGCGTCGATGTGGGGTCTGGCCGCGACGCCGTCGCCCGGCTGCGGAAAGATGCTCGCCAGCGGCAACTACGAGTTGACTGACCAGAATCTGAAGCGGGCCTACCGCGTACTGGTGCCATCGCACTACCAGCCCGGCTCCGCATTTCCCCTGTTGGTGGTATTCCACGGTTGGGGCGGCGATGAGAGCGAGTTCCTCGGCGATCGCAGCGTCGTGAGGCTCTCGGACGAGCGAGGCTACATCGTGGTGGCGCCGCGAGGGCTAGGGTCGACCGCCCCGGACGCCAATCCCAATTCATGGTCCTTCCGTGGGTCGACGAGCGGACTCGCTGGTCGAGGCGAACAAGGTGCCGCGCACAATCCACAAAGCACGCCAGGTGCGATCTGTGATTCCACCCGCACCAGGGACTACACCTATCCATCTTGCAGAAACGTCGCGCGCAACACCTGTTCCTGGACGCAGTGTCAGGCCGACGATGTCGCGTTCACGCTCGCGTTGGTGCGCGAGATCGAGTCCAGGCTGTGCGTCGATACCGCCAGGGTGTTTGCGTCCGGCGGGTCAAACGGCGGGATGTTTGCATGGGAGCTGGGCCAGAACGCCGCGAGCGCGCCGATCTTCCGGGCGATCGCTCCGCTGATAGCCTTGCCGCATCGCGGCTACCTCGATCCGCCGGGAAAGGCTGGCGCTTTGCCGGTCCTGCTGATCACGGGTACGCAGGATATGACCGTGCCGCCGGGCGCCTGGGAAAACCCGGGTCATACGACGACCAGCGACGGCAATGCGTACTACTACACCGGCGCGTCGGCCATTACGAGAAGTTGGGGAGCCGCGAACAGCTGCCCCTACAAGGGCGCGCCGGCCGCGTCCTTCGACACCCGTATTCACCAGCTGGATTGCCGCAGCTATTGCGGTGACGATGCGCGGGGCTGGTCGAGCGGGCCGGCAGGAATGCGCTGGCCAAAGGTGCTCGACTGTCGAGCTGCAATCGGGCATGACTACGCCTTCAGCTGGTCGTGGCAACTGATCCTTGATTTCTTCGACGCACAATCGCGCTGAGGGCGGGCGGCTGCTCGATTGTGCTGTGCGGATTGACGCTGACCGGCAGAAGATCGAAGCTTGCCGCATCTGGGTATGGAAGCATTAGATGGCGCACGTGCGGTCGCTTGCATTGGTTGGTGCAGCACTGGCGGCGACTGCCGTTTTCGCCACGGTGCATTACGCTCCATGGCAGCGGCATGCAGCGGCCCCGGTGGATTTCAGCCGCGACGTGCGCCCGATATTCAATCAGTACTGCGTGGCCTGCCACGGCGGCGTGCGCCAGAAAAGCGACGTTTCATTCATCTACCGTGAAGAGGCGCTCGGGAAGGGCAGCTCCGGCCGCGCGACCATAGTTCCGGGCAATCCCGGAGCCTCCGAGCTGATCACGCGCATCACCTCCTCCGATCCTGAAGTGCGCATGCCCTATCATGCGCCGCCCTTGCAGCCGCAGCAGATTGCGTTGCTGCGACAGTGGATCAAGGAAGGCGCAAAGTGGACTGACCATTGGGCTTTCGTGGCGCCTAAGCCTGCGCCGCTGCCGACAGTCAGTAATAGCGCGTGGCCGCGGCAACCCATGGATCGCTTCATTCTGGCCAGGCTCGAGCGCGAGGGGCTGCAACCGTCGCCGGAAGCCACGCGATCGGAGCAGTTGCGCCGGGTGTCCTTCGATCTGACCGGGCTTCCGCCGACCGCGCAGGAGCTGGCGGATTTCCTGGCCGACACATCCCCGAACGCCTACGAGAAGCAGGTCGATCGCCTGCTGGCATCGCCGCACTATGGCGAGCGGTGGGCGGCGCTGTGGCTGGATCTGGCCCGCTACGCGGACAGCCGCGGATACGAAGCCGATCACGATCGTCCGCTGTGGCCGTATCGCGATTGGGTCGTTGACGCTTTCAATCGCAACCTCAGCTACGAACAGTTCGTGACCACGCAGCTGGCTGGCGATCTCATGCCGAACGCCAGCTACGACGATCTGATCGCGACGACATTCCAGCGCCTGACGCCGGTCAATGACGAAGGTGGCACTGACGACGAGGAATTTCGCCTCGTTGCCGTGATGGATCGGGTGGCGACCACGTGGTCCGTGCTCAACGGACTCACCATCAACTGTGTGCAGTGCCACTCGCACCCCTACGACCCGATCCGACACGCGGAGTACTACAAGTTCCTGGGCTTCTACAACACCTCGCGCGATTCAGACCTGAGCGACGACTATCCGACGATGCCGGTGCCGAAGGACAACGCCCAGCGCAATGAGGTCGCGAGCTTCGTGGCGCGACGCACGGAGCTGCTGCGCGCCGTGGTCACCAGCGGGCGGGCTCTGGAAAACCAGTCGCAGTGGCAGCCGTTGCCGCTTGCCGCGGGGAAGATCAGCGAGACGCTGGCGCTCGAGCGGAGCCTGCGCACTTTCGAGCAGGCCAAATTGCGGCGGGAAATTCCGAATCCCGATTGGCAGCCGAAACCAAAGGAGCTCGACAAGTTTTACAAGGATGCGATCGCGGGGCTCCATTCGGATCTGGCGCAATCCCGCGCGCAGACTGTGGGCGCCTCGCTGGCCAGCGACGGCGACGGTGGGCTGCGCGCCAGCGGCACCATTCCGCTGCGCTCGGTGCTGCAGGTGCAGGCCGCGGCGCCGGCCTGGCCGATCACGGCATTGCGCATCGAATCGCCGGCCGGCAATCCCGCGCTGGCCAGTCATACGCCCGAGGACGGATTCATCGTCGAGCGCATCGGCGTATCGATCGTGACGCCAGATGGTCGCGAGCAGCCGGTTGCGATCCGCTATTTCCTGCCGGATGCCGAGGACAATCTGCACGCGGCCACCAAACCGCCATTCGCGATCACCGAGCCCGTGGACGCGCAGCTGGACGCGAGCGGTTTTGCCGCCAATCCCAAGTTGTTCCGCTCACGCTGGGTCGTTGCGGTGCCCGCGCAGCCGCTGACCTTGCCCGCCGGGAGCCAACTCAGGATCGAATTCCTGCATACCACGGGCATTGATATGAGGCCCGCACCGCTCCGCTGGGTCAGGCTCTACGCCAGCGCCGATCAGCGCTGGAATTCGCCGGCGTCGCAGCAGAATTTCACTACCCAACTCGATGAGCTCGTAAGGCTTGGGCAGCGGCTGAAACAGGTGCCCAGCGTCGGCCAACCGGTCATGGCCGAGCAGTCGTCGTTTGAACAACGCCATACGCTGGAATTCGAGCGCGGCAATTTCATGAACAAGATCGGCCCGGCGCTGCAGCCGGACGTGCCTGCCATTTTNNGTGGCCGTGAACCGTTATTGGGAACAACTCTTCGGCACAGGTCTGGTTGAGACGCTGGAGGACTTTGGCAGCGCCGGCCAGGCTCCGAGTCACCCGGAGCTGCTCGACTGGCTGGCGCTGCACTTCCAGCGCGATCTGCATTGGGACATGAAAGCGCTGCTGCGCGAACTGGCAACCAGCGCAACCTATCGGCAAAGCGCACGGGCCACGGCCGCACTGACCGCGAAAGATCCGCGCAATCGCCTGTTGGCGCATGGACCGCAGCAACGCCTGAGCGCGGAAATGGTGCGCGATCAGGCGCTGGTGGCGAGCGGATTGTTCAACCCCGCGCTGGGCGGAGCGCCGGTGAA
>PMNQ01000001.1 GCA_003162555.1 Gammaproteobacteria bacterium
CGCACCCTGGTTGATGGCGTGGTGGCCGATGCGCGCGCTCGGTCGCTGGCTCGCCCGTGCCTACACCCATCGTGCGATTTCCGAGCTGGCACTGCAGTTCGCCGCGGTGTGGTCGGTGCAGCTGATCTGGGTCGCGCTCTCGTCGGCGAGCGAGCACGGCATCGCCGCCCTCGTCATGCTGTTGCCCCTGCTCTGGATCCCGATCGGCTTCGTCGCCTTGCGACGCTGGAGCGTGGCTCCGGCGCGGCCGCCGACGCTGCTCGTGCTGCGCGTTTTTCAGCATGACGCCGACGTGCGCGCGATGTTCGATCGCGTCGTCGAGCGCTGGCGCCTGACCGGCAACACCGTGCTGATCGCCGGCACCGACCTGGCCGAGCGCACGCTCGACGCNNTCGACGCCGGCGACGCGCTGACCTTTCTCGACGGCCGTCTCGGCGAGCGCTTCGTGTCGAGCCCGGCCGACATCGGCGCGCGCATCGCCGAGTTCGACTTCGCGCCCGACCTCGAAGGGCGCTTTCGCATCAACGAGTGCTACTGCCGCGATTCGACCTGGCGCGACGCCTTTGCCGCGCTCGTCGGCTTGAGCGATGTGGTGCTGATGGACCTGCGCGGCTTCCAGGCGAAAAACGACGGCTGCCGCCACGAGCTGGCAACGCTTGCGCACAGCGAGCACATCGGCCGCGTGGTCATCCTCATCGACGCGGCGACCGATCGGGCCAGCGCCGATGCGGCCGCCGCCGGCGCGCCGGCAGGGCGCTTTGCGTGGATCGAGATTGCCGCGCGAGGGAGAGTCGAAGCCGACCGCCTGCTCGGGCGCCTGCTCGCGCCTCCGGCAATGCCTGCCTGAGGCCGAGGACTGGATCGAACGTGCTGTCGGCGCTACCTCGCCCGGGCGTCTTGCAGCCGGGAGCCGCGGCGCGGATGATCCGCCTGCGCCGGACACAAGGAATCCGCCACGCCGTCAATTCCACAAGGAGACACCGAACATGGCCGCCAAGACATCCGCCACGCCCGCAGCCGCGAAGGCGCAGAAGAAGAAAGCCTTGTCCGTGCACATCGGCCTGAACGGGGTCAGCGGCGCTGCCTACGGCGGCTGGGACGGGCCGCTCGCGGCCTGCGAGTTCGACGCCCACGACATGGCGGCGATCGCCAAAAAGCAAGGNNGGGGATCCGCGCGACTACCAAGGCGCTGCAAGGCGGCGACTTCTTCTTTCTCACCTACTCGGGTCACGGCGGCCAGGTGCCCGACGTGAACGGCGACGAAGCCGACAAGAAGGACGAGACCTGGTGCCTCTACGACGGCCAGCTCATCGACGACGAGCTCTATGCCGAGCTCGGCAAGTTCAAGGCCGGCGTGCGCATCCTCGTGCTCTCNNTCCGACAGCTGCCACAGCGGCACCGTGACGCGCGAAATGGTGATCCCGCCGCCAGCGAACCCGACGCAACGGCCCAAGGACATGCCGGCCGCGGTGGCGATGCGAACCTACCGCGAGCACCAGGCCTTCTACGACAAGCTGCAACGCGACGTCGCGGCCGCCGCCGGCAAGCCCNNAAATTCGATGCCTCGCTGATCCTGATCTCGGGCTGCCAGGACAACCAGACCTCGATGGATGGCGACCACAACGGCGCGTTCACCGAGCAAGTGCTCAAGGTCTGGAACCAGGGCGCGTTCAAGGGCAGCTACGCGAGCTTCCATGCGCGGGTCAAGGCCGGCATGCCGGCGACGCAAACGCCCAATCTGTTCACGCTCGGCACCGCTGGCACGTTCCTGACACAAGAGCCGTTCACGGTCTGACCGGTGACAGTGCGCGAGCAAGCGACCGTGGCCGCCGCCAGCCACGACATCGTCTTCGTCATTCCCGNNGCGCGCGACCTCATGCGCGCGCAGGCGGCGGCGCCGACCCGCGGCGCGCCCACCGGCGTTGGGATGGCGGCGAACGAAGTCGCCGTGCCAGCGCAGCTCGGCTGGCCCGGCCTCGAAGCGCAGGCCACGCGCGGCGCAGCCAGCGGCTGGATGGGCCAGGCGCTGCTGACCGGCTTTCATGTCGTCACCGGCCTGGTCAAGGATCCGGCCGCCACGATGGTTGCCGCCGCGGTGACGAAGAAGGTCGACGGCCAGGTCGAGGCCGGTGTCTATCGCCTCGACGTCGAAGCGCTCGACCCGTTGAAGGGCAGCGGACGCAAGCTCGACGCCGTGCCCGTAGCGAGCGATGGCGGCACTATGCTCGTGCTCATTCACGGTACGTTCAGCGATGCGCCGGGCACCTTCGGCAAGCTCTGGACCCAGCACAACGCGGTCGTTCGCGAGCTGTTCTCGCGCTACTCGAATCGCGTCTACGCGCTCGATCATCCGACCCTCGGCACCAGCCCGATCGGCAACGCGCTGACGCTCGTGCGCGCCCTGCCAGCGGGCGCGCGCCTTCACCTGCTGACGCATTCGCGCGGCGGCCTGGTCGCCGAGGTGCTGGCGCGCGCCTGCGGCGGTGGCGCGTTGACCGACGACGTGCTCGCGCTGTTTGCCGATGCCCGCTATGCGCAGCACCGCAGCGACCTGCGCGCGCTGGTCAAGGAGGCGCAGGCCAAGGGGCTGCGCGTCGAGCGCGTCGTGCGCGTCGCCTGTCCTGCCCGTGGCACCTTGCTCGCGTCGAAGCGGCTCGATGCCTACCTGTCGATCCTGAGCTGGTGCCTCGAGCTGGCGAGCATTCCGGTCGCGCCGGTGCTGGTCGACTTCCTGC
>PMNQ01000225.1 GCA_003162555.1 Gammaproteobacteria bacterium
CGCGCCGGAAGTGCTGGTGCAGGGGTGGAGCGCCACGCTCACCTCGCTCGGCATGATCGACGAGTACCGCCAGCGCCACCAGCAAGTCAGCGCACGCGCAGCGCTCCAGTTCCTCGCCTTCGATCGCGCCCACGCCGGCAGCATTCTGTCCTGCCTGAACCGGGCGCGCGAGAACGCACACGCGGTGCGCGGCACGATCACCTCGGAACTGTGGGAGACGCTCAACGCCACTTACCTCGATTCGCGCGCCTTCGGCGGCAACACCGGGAACATCGACGTGGCGAATTTCGTCGAATGGGTCAAGTATCGATCGCACCTGGCGCNNCTGCTCGAGGCGCGCTGGCGCGATCCCGGCGGCAAGGGCGAACGGCTGATCACCGAGGCCTCGGAATGGGCGGTGCTGCTGCGCGCACTGTCCGCGTTCGAGGTTTACCGCAAGGTCTATCGCGAATCGGTCACGCCCTGGCGCGTCACCGAACTGCTGCTGCTCAATGCGGAGATGCCGCGCTCGGTGCATTGCTCGCTGTCCGACTTGCTGCGCAATCTCAACGCCGTGCATCACGACAAGTCGGACGAGACCGAGCGCTACGCCGGCGAACTGCACGCGCGCTTCCGCTATGGGCGGCTCGAAGAGCTGTGCGCGGATGGCGTGCCGCAATTTCTCGACCAGGTGCAGCGACGCCTCAACGGACTCGCCGACCGGATCGGCGCGGACTTCCTGGTCGCCGGTCATCTCGGATAGGACTCAAAGACCATGCTGCTGCACATCCGCCACGAAACCAGCTACCAGTACGAAGAGCCCGTGCAGCAAAGCGTGCAGAGCCTGCGGCTGACGCCGCGCCGCGAGCGCGGCCAGCGCGCGCTGACGTGGCGCATGAGCACGCCCGGGCGGCGCACCGAACAGGTGGACGCGCACGGCAACATCTCTCACCTGCTGACCGTGGACGAGCCGCATCGGGAAATCCGCATCGTCGTCGACGGTGTGGTGGATGTGCTCGATGAAGGCCCGCTGATTTTCGAACGCGGGCCGATCGCGCCGCTGGCGTATCTGGCAGCCACGCCGCTGACCGCGGCCGATGGCGCAATCGGCACGCTCGCGGCCGGGAGTCTCACGGGCCCCGGCGCCAGCACCGCGCAGTTGCTGGTCCTGGCAGAAGCGGTGCGCACCGCCGTGCAATACCGGCCCGGCACCACTACCGTGACCGACACGGCAGTGTCCGCGCTGCGGCGCGCCGAGGGCGTGTGCCAGGACCAGGCGCACGTGTTCCTGGCGTGTTGCCGCGCGGCGCGCGTGCCGGCGCGCTACGTGAGCGGTTACCTGTTGAGCGCCGGCGAGAGCGATGCCGCCAGTCATGCCTGGGTCGATGTCTGGCAGGAAGCGGATTCGGCCTGGCTCGGACTCGATGTCACGCACGCCTGCCTGGCCGGCGCCGATCACTGCCGCCTGGCCGTCGGCCGCGATTATCTCGACGCGGCACCGGTGCGCGGCGTGCGCCGCGGCGGCGGAAATGAGACACTTCAGGTCAATGTGCACGTCGCAAACAATACCGGTCAGCAATAATCCGGCCGTGAACCGGGAACCATGACCTATTGCGTTGGCATGCTGCTCGACACCGGTATGGTGTTCCTGTCCGATTCGCGTACCAGTGCCGGCGTCGACCAGATCGGCACCTTCCGCAAGACCATCGTGTTCGAACAGCCCGGCGAACGGGTGCTGGTGCTGCAGACCTCCGGAAACCTGGCGGTGTCGCAGGCCGTGATCAGCATTCTGCGCGAGCGCATGGAAAGCGGCACCGACGCGCCCAACCTGATGAACGTACGCTCGCTGTTTGACGCCGCACGCTGTGTCGGCGAAGCGCTGCGCGAAGTACACCGCAACGACGCTGAAGCACTGCGCAGCTTCGCGGTCGAATTCAACGCCGCACTGGTGCTCGGTGGACAGATCGCCGGCGAGTCGCCGCGCCTGTTCTCGATCTACGCGGCCGGGAATTTCATCGAGGCCACGCCCGACACCACTTATTTCCAGATCGGCGAGTCGAAGTANNCGATGGATTCGACGATCCGCTCCAATCTTTCGGTGGGCCTGCCACAGGACCTGGTCATCGTCAGGCGTGATCAGCAGCGGGTGGCGCGCCACGTCACGATCGGCGACGACAACGCCTATTTTCTGGGCATCCGCGAAACCTGGAGCGAAGCGTTGCGCCACGCGTTCGCGCAATTGCCGGAGCCGGACTGGCTGAAAGCTGGCGCCTAGAAACAACGCCCGCACGTCGGGGCCAAGGAGCAACACATGGCCTGGGTAGATATAGTTGGATTACTGGCACTCGTGCAACTGATGGTGTTCATCTCGCTGGTCGGGCGCGCACGCGGCCTGTACGGGATCGAGGCACCGGCGACCACCGGGCACCCGGTGTTCGAGCGCTACAACCGGGTGCAGATGAACACCATCGAATGCCTGGTGATGTTCCTGCCCGCGCTGTGGCTGGCTGCCAAATACTGGTCGCCCAAATACGCGGCGATCCTCGGCGCGGTTTACCTGGTCGGACGCGTCGTCTACCTGATTTCATACGTGGGCGACCCGAAGAAGCGCAGTGCCGGCTATGCCCTAAGCGCGGGCCCCATCGTCGCACTGGTTGTCGCCGCACTGATCGGCGCTGTCCGATTGGCCTTGCAGGGCTAGCACCGCGCACCGCCCGGCCGTCAGACGCCCATGGCCAGACGCCGCATCCAGGACAGCGACACCGCCTCGGCCTTCGACCGGCTGCCGCTCAATGCGCTGCGCGTGTTCGAGGCGGTCGCGACGCGCATGAGCTTTGCGGAAGCCGCCGAGAGCCTGCACGTGACGCCGGCGGCCGTCAGCATGCAGGTGCGCGCGCTCGAGGACTACCTGCGCGTGCCGCTGTTCCGCCGCAAGGGCCGCAGCATCGAACTGACGCCGGAGGGCGCGCTGCTGTTGCCGGGCGTGCGCCGCGGGCTCACCGACCTGCAGACCGCGCTGCATCAGTTGCGCCAGAGCCGCTCGGCCGGCACGCTCAATATCTCGACACTGGCCTCCTTCCTGCAGAAATGGCTGTTGCCGTGGCTCCCGCAGCTGCACGACAAGCACGCCGACCTGGAGCTGCGCATCCACACCTCGCGCGAGCCGGTGGATTTCGGGCAGAGCGATTTTCACGGCGCGATCCGCATGGCGCTGGGGCCGGAGCCGGGCCTGTACTGCGAAAAGCTGCTCGCCGAGTGGTTCGTGCTGGTGTCCAGTCCAGAGCTGTACAAGCGCCACGGACCAGTGCGCGACAGTTCCGACCTGAAACGCTACCCAATGCTGCGCTCCTCCGATGAGCCCTGGCAGCTCTGGAACAAGCCGGGCGTCGAACGCGACTGGAAGGAACACGGCACGGCTTACGACGATTCAGTCGCGGTACTGACCGCGGCCGAGCAGGGCCAGGGCCTGGCGCTGACGCGTTGGTGCCTGGCGGCGGGCGACATCAAGCTGGGCCGGCTCGCGCTCGTCAGCACCGCCGCGCTCCCGTGCCCGCGTTCCTACTACTTCGTATGTCCGGAGTCGTACCTCGCCATGCCGAAGTTGCAGACACTGCTGAAGTGGCTGCGCGCGATGGCGCGCGAATTCGCCGATCCGCCTGGCACCGCGAGCCCCACCGCGGCGGACAAGGTGCAGGCAGCTGGCGGACGGCCCAAGCGCAAGGCCGGATGAACCTGCGCGCGGTGCGTTCGTTCGTGCGTCGCGCCGGGCGAATGACCGACGCACAGCAGCGCGCACTGGTCGAACTCTGGCCGCGCTACGCCGTTCCTGGCGAGACCGGGCTGATCGATTTCGCTGTATTGTTCGGTCGGAGTGCGCCAAACACCATCGAAATTGGCTTCGGCAATGGCGATCACCTGGCCTCGCGGGCGCTGGCGGAGCCGGAGCGCAGTTTTCTCGGCGTGGAAGTTCACCTGCCAGGCATCGGCCACCTGCTGCGCGCCGCGGCGGCCGCGAATCTTTCCAACCTGCGCGTCATCGAGCAGGACGCGGTCGAGCTGCTGCGCTCCCGAATCGCGGCCGACACGCTGGACGAAGTCCAGATCCTGTTCCCAGACCCGTGGCCCAAGAAACGCCATCACAAGCGGCGGCTGATCCAGCCGGAATTCGCCGCGCTGGTCGCGAGCCGACTGCGCCACGGCGGGCGGCTCCATCTGGCCACGGACTGGGAACCCTACGCGCAACAGATGCGCGAAGTGCTCGACCAGTGTCCGTTGTTGGCGACAGTGACGGACGAGCGAGCGGCCATGCGAGCGGCCACGCGCTTCGAACAGCGCGGCCTGCGGCTCGGCCACAGTGTGCGAGACCTGGTTTATGCACGCGCGCACTGATGCGGCGCATCACGCAAAAACGTAACAAATAAACGCTTGCTCCCTACCGGAGCCGGGAGCAACATGATTCCGGAGGCTCCGTCATGAACATGCAGCGTCCCGGCGTCGGCGAATGGTACCGCCTCAGCGGCGGCGATTTGCTTGAGGTCGTGGCCTTCGATGCCGCCGACGGCACCATCGAAGTGCAGTACTTCGACGGCACCGTCGAGGAATTCGATTTTGACGACTGGCGTTCGCAGCGCGCGAGCGGCGCAATTGAAGAAGCCGAGGCGCCCGAAGACTGGAGCGGCTCANNGATCCGAACGACGTAGAAGACCGCCGGCTGCGTGCCGACCGTCTGGAAGGCCTCGACCTGTTCGAGTAAGCGCGCCGCGCGCAGTGCGCGCGTCCTAAGCGAAACGCGCCGCCAGCGCGGCGACATCGACATTGTCAGCGAGCATCACGCAACCGTCGGCGATCTGCACCGGCACGCGCTTGAGCGATGCCCCTATGCAAGGTCCAGACACGCAGTAGCCGGTGGATTTTTCGAACAGCGCGCCATGCGCCGTGCACAGGATCAGGCTTCCATCGTGCGTCAGGAACCGGTCAGGCAGCATGTTCAACGGCAAAGACTGGTGCGCACAGCGGTTCAGATACGCGTGGATGGCGGTGCCGGAGCGGACGATGAATCCGCGCACTGGCCAATCGCCGCCGCCCAGACTGAATTCGCGGCAACCGGTGGCGCCGAGCTCCTCGACCCGGCACAGCACGCGGGTGAGATCGATCTCGATCACCGCCGGATGTCGAGCGCGGCGATGCGCTTGCGCATCACCCACACCATCGCGAGTCCCGGAATGCCGACCAGGAACGCTACGATGTAATAGGTGCTCCAGCCACCATGATCGGCCAGCCAGCCGGCGGGACCGCCCAGCAGGTAACGCGGCAGCAGCGCCAGCACCGACAGCAGCGCGTACTCGAAGGCGCTGAAGCGAGAATTGCACAAGGCCATGATGAGCGCGACTTCGGCGATGTTGCCCATGGACGCGGTCAGGTTCTCGATCGCAGTCGCGGCGATCATCAGCGGAAAACTTTTGCCGGTCAGTGCGAGCGCGTAGAACGCCAGGATCGTCACGGTCTGCAGCACGCCGAACAGCAGCATCGAACGCAGCAGCCCCAGGCGCACCATCCACAAACCGCCGAGCACGCCGCCGGCGATCGCACTCGAAGTGAGTACCGCCTTCGCCACCAGACCGATCTCGGTCTTGCTGAAGCCCAGGTCCATCAGGAAAGGCGTGAACAGCTTCAGCGCCATCGCGCCGCCGATCTTGAAGGTGATGATCAGCACGATCAGGCCGATCGCGCCCGGAGAACCGAGCAGATCGCGCAGCGGCACCATCACGGACTGCCGCAGCGTGGTCGGTGGCGGCGCGCGATAGTCTGGCTCCGGCGCCAGCCAGGTGACGATCGTGAACGCGGCCATCGCTGCGGCCAGCACCAGGAACGCGGCGCGCCAGCCGTAGTTATCCGCCACGATCAGTGCGGCTGCAAACGCCAGCCACGCACAGGCGCGATAGCCAAGATTGTTGGCCGCCGCTGCAAGCCCGCGCTCCTCGGGCAGCGAGACATCGGTGCGGTAGGCATCGATGACGATGTCCTGCGAGGCGGAGAAGAACACGATTACCAGCGCGGTGATCGCCACGGCTGAGAGCGAAAGCGCCGGGTTCTGGATCGCGAGCGAGGCGATCGAGACCGCCAGCGCAATCTGGAAGACCAGCAACCAGCCGCGACGCCGGCCCAGCAGTGGCAACGGAAAGCGATCCAGCAGCGGCGCCCACAGGAATTTGAGCAGATACGGAATCGCCACGTAAGTCAGCAGGCCGATGTTGGTGTTGCTCTTGCCGGCATCCTTGAGCCAGGCCTGCAGCGCGCTCTCGGTGATCTGGTTCGGGAATCCGGACGCGGCGCCGAGCGCCATGATGACCAGCAGCTTCGGGCTGGAAAAGATCTCACGAAACCCCGGCTTGCGCGGGGCCAGGGCTTCAGCGCTCATCGTGCTTCAAAGCTCATAGTCCATGATGAGCGGTGCGTGATCAGAGTAGCGCTCGGCCTTGTAGATCTGCGCCGCGCGCGCCGCGCCCTTGAGCGCGGGGCTCGCGATCTGATAATCGATGCGCCAGCCGACATTCTTGGCGCGCGCCTGGCCGCGCTGCGACCACCAGGTGTATTGATCCGGTTCCTGGTTCACATGGCGGAACGCGTCGATGAACCCGTGCTCGTCGAACAGCTCGTCCAGCCAGGCACGTTCGTGCGGCAGGAAGCCGGAATTCTTCTGGTTCGATTTCCAGTTCCTCAGGTCGATCGCCCGGTGCGCGATGTTCCAGTCGCCACAGAGAATGTACGGCTTGCGCCGGCGCTTCAGCGCGCGCAGGTGCGGCATGAATTTCTTCAGGAACCGGTCTTTCGACGCCTGTCGTTCCGGTCCGGACGAGCCCGAGGGCAGGTACAGCGAAACGACCGCGACCTCGGGAAACTGCGCCTCGAGATAGCGGCCTTCGTTGTCGAACTCAGCCACGCCGAAGCCGCGCACGATGCGCGCCGGTTTCTGCAGGGAATACAGCGCCACGCCGGCGTAGCCGGGCCGTTCGGCCGGATAGTAGGCCGCGTGGTAGCCCGGCAGCGAGATGTCGTGACCGGCGAACTGTTCCTCGCGGGCGCGCACTTCCTGCAGGCAGATCACATCGGCCCCCTGCTGCGCCAGCCACGGAAACAATCCCTTGGCCGCCGCAGAACGGATGCCATTCACGTTGAGCGTGATGACGCGCATGCGGACATGATAGCCTGCCGCGCATGCGCGATTACCAGCAGGATTTCCTGGCGCTGGCCCTCGAGCACCAGGCCTTGCGCTTTGGCGAGTTCACGCTCAAGTCCGGACGCGTCAGCCCCTATTTTTTCAATGCCGGGCTGTTCAACGACGGCGCCGCGCTCGCCCGGCTCGGGCGTTGCTACGCCGCGGCCCTCGCCCGCTCGGGCCTCGCCTTCGACATGCTGTACGGCCCCGCCTACAAGGGCATCCCGCTGGTGAGCGCCTGCGCGATCGCCTTTGCCGAGCACCAGGGTCGCAGTCTGCCCTGGGCCTTCAACCGCAAGGAAGCGAAGGCGCACGGCGAAGCGGGGATGATCGTCGGCAGCCCGCTGCAGGGCCGGGTCGTGATCGTCGATGACGTGATCACCGCGGGCACGGCAATCCGCGAATCGATTGAGCTGATCAGGGCCGCCGGCGCCGAGCCGGTCGGCGTGGCCCTGGCGCTCGACCGCCAGGAACGCGGCCAGGGCGAACGTTCCGCGGTGCAGGAAGTTGAATCGACGTATGGGCTGCGGTGCGTGAGCATCCTGACGCTGGCTGGCCTGATCGATGCGCTCGCCCTCCGCGGCGTGCGCGGCTTCGAGCCCGCGCAGCTGGTTTCGCTCCGTGCCTACCGGGCGCAGTACGGGATAGCGGATTGAGACGCCCTGCACTTGCCCTGCGCCCGGCTTCGTGGACAATTGGGCACCGGGCTTCAAAGTCCCAGGCGCATTTATGATTCATGCAGTGCCGGACATAATCAGGTTTCTGGGCCGCGTTGCAGCGGCGACTGTGGCAGCGGCTGCGGCGGCCGTCATCGTGCTGGCCGCGCCGCTCGCGGTAGCCGATACGAGCGCGCCGCACCAGAACTACAGCTGGGTCGACAAGAACGGCGAGCGCCACTATGGCGACGCGGTCCCGCCGGAGTACGCGCAGCAGGAGCGGCGCGTGCTGAACAGCCAGGGCGTGGAAGTGCAGCGCGTGGACGCCGAGAAAAACGCGCAGCAGATGGCGGAAGCCCGCAAGCGCCAGCAGGCCATCGACGACAAGGCCCAGCACGACCATTTCCTGCTGACCACGTACACCTCGACCAAGGATATCGAGCGGCTGCGCGATGAGCGGCTCGACCAGATCGACGGCCAGATCAAGGCGACCATCGCCTACATCGATTCGCTCGACGCGCGCCTGAAGACGCTGCAGCAGCGCGCGCTGATGTTCAAGCCCTACAACACGCGCCCCGACGCACGGCGCATGCCGGACGATCTGGCCGAACAGCTGGTGCGCGCTTCGAACGAAGTGCGCACGCAGCGCCGCTCGATGGACCGGCACCAGCAGGAACAGATTTCGGTGCGCGCGCAATTCGAGGCGGACATCGCCCGCTTTCGCGAGCTAACCGCGCAACCCTCGCAGGGTTAACCGCGGCCGCTGTGGCCGAAGCCCCCGCTGCCGCGATCGCTGGCGGCAAACTCCGAAACGATCTGCAACTCCACCTGCACCACCGGCACGACCACGAGTTGCGCGATGCGCTCGCCCGGCTGCACCGTGTAGGCAGTTGAACCGCGGTTCCAGCAGGAGACCATCAGCGGACCCTGGTAATCGGAATCGATCAGGCCGACGAGATTGCCCAGCACGACACCGTGCTTATGGCCCAAGCCCGAACGCGGCAGGATCACCGCCGCGAGGCCCGGATCCTCGACGTGGATTGAAAGGCCGGTAGAGATGAGCTCGGCTCGCCCGGGTTCGAGCACCAGCGGTGCTGCGATGCAGGCGCGCAGATCGAGTCCGGCCGAACCTGCGGTCGCATAGGCCGGCAACGGGAACTCGCTGCCAATGCGCGCATCGAGAATCCGCACCTGCAATGGACGGCGCGCCGGCTCAACCAAGATCTGTGCGCCTGTCCGCCTGCACTTCGGAGCGCGTGTTGGCGTGGTACTGCGTGGCGATCAGCGCCACCAGTGCGGTGGCGAGCTCGCGCTTCGGTGCGCGCGCCAGTTCGGCGCGGCCACCGCCACGCCACAACACCAGCAAGGCGTTGTCCTCGCAATCGAAGGCCTTGGCGGCGCCGACTTCGTTGGCGCAGATCATGTCCAGATTCTTGCGAAGCAGTTTCTCGCGCGCGTGCTGTTCCACCGCATCGGTCTCGGCCGCGAAGCCGACCACGAACGGGCGTTTCGCGTCCGCCGCCACGCTCGCGAGGATGTCGGTGGTGCGCGTCATCTCGAGCGTCAGAGTCTCCGATTTCTTCTTGATCTTGCGCTCGGCCACTTCGACCGGGCGGTAGTCCGCCACCGCAGCGGTGGCGACCAGCAGCTGAGTCGCCGGTAATTCCTTGCGCACCGCTGCGTACATCTGCTCGGCACTCTCGACGCACACGCAGCGCACGCCGGCAGGCGGCGGCAGCGCTACCGGGCCGCTGACCAGCACCACTTCGGCGCCGGCAGCCCGAAACGCCTGCGCCACGGCGTAGCCCATTTTGCCCGAGCTCCGGTTGCTGACGAAGCGCACCGGATCGAGACATTCGCGCGTTGGCCCGGCCGTGATGAGCACCCGCTTGCCGCTGAAAGGTCCGGGCCCGATCAGCAGCGGCTCGATGAGATCCGCTATTTCAGTCGGCTCCAGCATGCGCCCGGGGCCGACTTCGCCGCAGGCCTGATCGCCAACCGCGGGGCCTACCATGCGGATATTTCTCTGTGCGAGTGTTGCGACGTTTGCCTGCGTCGCGGCGTTGGCCCACATCTGCTGGTTCATCGCGGGCGCAACAACTATTGGCGCGCTCGTGGCCAGGCACAGCGTGGTGAGCAGATCGTCCGCACGGCCTGCGGCGAGCCGCGCGAGAAAATCCGCGCTCGCCGGCGCGACCAGCACCAGGTCGGCCCAGCGCGCGAGTTCGATGTGGCCCATCGCCGCTTCGGCCGAAGCATCCCACAGGCTGTCGCGCACCGGCCGGCCCGACAGCGCCTGGAATGTGGTGGCGCCGATGAATTCGCGCGCCGATGCAGTCATCACGACCTGCACTTCGGCGCCGCGCTCGACGAGCCGGCGCACCAGCTCAGCACTCTTGTAAGCGGCGATGCCGCCGGTCACACCCAGCAGGACGTGTTTGCCACGCATGCACCCATTATCGGACAGGCTCGCCGTTTCATGCCATGCCCACCCGATATGTCCATCGCATGCAAAGGCCATATCAACCAAGAATGGCCTGCATCCTTAAGAGCTGGGAATGAGCCGGAGCTGGAAATTAAGTGACCGACTTCACATGAACCTGCAGCAATGGCCCGCCTGGGAGCGGCCGCGCGAGAAACTGCTGGCCGCCGGCGCCCAGCAGCTATCGGATGCCGAGCTGCTGGCGCTACTCCTCGGCGGCTCGGGGCTCCGCGGCAGCAATGTCGTCGATCTGGCCCGCGGGCTGCTTTGCACGCATCACTCGTTGCGCGAGCTGCTGAGCGCCGACCGCGCCTCGCTGCTGGCCACGCGTGGCCTCGGCGAAGCCGGTTACTGCCGGCTGCAGGCCGCGCTCGAGCTGGCGCGGCGCCACTATGCCGAGGCGCTGCGCAGTGGGCCGCTGCTCGATTCCCCGGCCGCGACGCACCGGTTCCTGATCGCAAGGCTGCGTGACCAGCCGCATGAGCTGTTCTGCTGCCTCCACCTCGACAACCGGCACCGCCTGATCGCCTTCGACGAGCTGTTCCGGGGCACTATCGACGGTGCCAGCGTGCATCCGCGTGAAGTGGTCAAGCAGGCGCTGCGCCGCAACGCCGCAGCCGTGATCCTGGCGCACAATCACCCTTCGGGCGTCGCCGAGCCCAGCCAGGCGGACGAGCTGATCACCACCCGCCTGCGCGAGGCGCTGGCGCTGGTCGACATCCGGGTGCTCGACCACTGCATCGTCGGCGACAACGGCTGCCTGTCGTTCTGCGAGCGCGGCCTGCTGTAGCGCTGCCCGTTGCGGCGCTGCAAGTGCCGGTTGTTGACGCGCTTAAGTTGCCGGCAATCCCTAGGACTGGTATAAAGCCCGCCCTTCGTCCCTAAGCTTAGGCGTCGGGTTTCCGGCCAAGCTGTTGATTTATAAGGATCAGTGTAATGTCCCGCGTCTGCCAAATCACGGGTAAGCGCCCGGTTGTGGGCAACAACGTCTCGCACGCGAACAATCGCGTGAAGCGGCGCTTCCTGCCAAACCTGCACCGGCAGCGTTTCTGGCTCGAGTCCGAGAAGCGCTGGGTGAGCCTGCGCATCTCCGGCAACGGCCTGCGCACCATCGACAAACACGGTATCGAAAAGATCGTTGCCGACCTGCGCGCCCGCGGCGAGCAGGTGTAGCCATGCGTGAAAAAGTAAAGCTGCTTTCCTCGGCCGGCACCGGCCACTTCTACGTGGCGATGAAGAACAAGCGCCTGCACCCGGAGAAGATGGAAGTGCGCAAGTTCGACCCGGTGGTGCGCAAGCACGTCGGCTACAAGGAAACCAAGATCAAGTAAGCTTGATCCGCGCCCAGCGGCGCGCACGCCCGATAAGAAAAGCCCGCCACCTGGCGGGTTTTTTGTTTCTGCAATCCTGCCCACGAGGTCGAGTTGCCCGAGCTGCCTGAAGTCGAGACCACGCGCCGCGGCATCGAGCCGCACCTTAGCGGCCGGCGCGTCACTGCCGTGCACGTGCACGACCGGCGTCTGCGCTGGCCGGTCACACCGGGTCTCGAGGCCGCGCTGCGCGGACAGCGGGTGCAGGCGGTACAGCGGCGCGCCAAGTACCTGCTGCTGCGCTTCAAGCCCGGCACCCTGATCATGCATCTGGGCATGTCGGGCAACTTGCGCGTGCTGCCCAGCGGCACCGCGCTCCTCAAGCACGACCACCTGGAACTGCAGCTGGATTCAAAGCTCGTGCTGCGCCTGAACGACCCGCGCCGCTTCGGCAGCTGCCTGTACACCACCGACGATCCCGCGTGCCATCCGCTGCTGCGCGATCTGGCGCCCGAGCCGCTCGAACCCGGGTTCGATGGCGCGTATCTGCATCGCGTCACGCGCCGGCGGCGCGTCGCGATCAAACCGCTGCTGCTGAACGGGCGGCTGATCACCGGCGTCGGCAACATCTACGCCAGCGAGGCGCTGTTCCGCGCCCGCATCCGCCCGCGCCGCGCCGCGCGCTCGCTGACGAGCGCCGAATGTGCGCGGCTCGCAGCAGCGATACGCCGCGTGCTGACGGCCGCGATACGCGTCGGCGGCACGACGCTGCGCGACTACGTCGGCGCCGATGGCGATCCGGGTTATTTCCGGCAGAAGCTCTACGTCTACGAACGCGCCGGGCTCCCCTGCCGCCGCTGCCGCACGCCCATCCGGCAGTTCACTCAAGGGCAGCGCTCGACGTATTTTTGCCCGCAATGCCAGCAATAGACCGCCGCACGATGCGCCGCCGCGAGCGCGCGCTGGCCGCGTGCGACCCCGTGATGGCGCGGCTGATCGCCGCGGCCGGCCCCTGCCAGATCGAAGCGCGCCACGAGCGGCCGCCGTTCGAAACGCTCGCCAGTGCGATCGCGCACCAGCAATTGAACGGCGTGGTCGCCAAACGGATCCTCGCGCGTTTCACAGCGCTGTATACGCCCGCGGAATTTCCGGAGCCGGCGGCGGTGGTCGCGACTGACGATGCCGCGCTGCGCGCTGCCGGGTTTTCTTATTCAAAGATACGCGCGTTGCGCGACCTGGCGGACAAAGTCATCTGCGGCGTGGTGCCCACCGTTGCCGAACTGCACACGCTCGACAACGACGCCATCGTGGAGCGCATCACGCAGGTGCGCGGCATCGGCCGCTGGACGGTCGAGATGCTGCTGATGTTCCAGCTCGCCAGACCCGACGTGCTGCCCGTGGACGACTACGGCGTCTGCAACGGATTTCGTCTCGCCTACGGCCTCAAGGGGCTCCCGCGGCCGCGCGCGCTGGCCGAGTTCGGCGCGGTGCACCTGGTGTGCAACAACGCCGGGGTCGCCGGCGGCGGGCGCGTGCGCGGCTTCACCCAGGACGACGCCCA